>DAIDHX010000316.1 GCA_027451885.1 Planctomycetales bacterium | reverse complement strand
AACGGACCCGGGCCGAGGCATGGCATGGACTCCTGGGATGGGGATGAGTCTTCCTCTCACGACCCGCCTGCAACCGCGGCGAGAGTCGAGAAGATGTTCCCCCAATCATGCCAGATTCCCCAGGATCGCGCAATCGCCCTGGATGTCCCGCCAGGCGATGTTCGACCTGACTGGGTCCTCGAGAATCGCGTCGAGCGTGCGTTGGTGCTTCGGCCTCATGCCATTCATGATAGTATCATCGGATGATACTGCCGTCAAGTTTTGCTTCTTGAGCTGTTCGGACTGCCGTGTCGTGAGGCAGGAATGAAAAATGAGACGATGTACTTTATTTCCCTATGATTCGCTGGCAACGACAGAAACGAACAGACAGGAAGATTAAAAAAAGGGGCTGGCATTCGCCATCGGCGAGAGCCAGCCCCTTTTTCCAGGATCGGGGCGACAGGACGGCTATTGAACTTTTTATCGTAGGTGTGCAAGGTTGGGAGGCACGCTTGCCACTAATGCTCAGTAGTCAAGCAGAGTTTGGATCCTAAAAGAAGAATCAAGGCGCGCGGTATTGCCACCATGTTGGGTAGTTAGATCCCACCCCGGAGTCGAATATTTCGGAGCGCGATCTCAGACCAACGTGCCACATTCTCGTCCTCGTCGTTCTCCATGTCTTTGATCCTGGTAAGATCAGACGCCGAAAGCCCTTTGAGTGCGATTAGCGCCTGGAGCGCTTCCCGCCTCACGAACGGACTTGTGTCATCCAAAGCCTGAAGAACCGTCGCCCTTGCGCCCGGGTCGTCTGGGGCGACCGCTCCGAGCATGTTCACTGCCGCTTGCCTCAGGCCCATCTCATCAGAGAGTGCAATCCTTTGCAACTCCGGAATTGCTGCTCGCGCATGTACTCCGAGTCGGCGCAACTCGAATATCGCGTGAAAGACCTTGTTGCCATCGGACGATCGTAGTCCCTCCAGCACAGGCTCGATCGAAACCTCCGGGCGCTCGGCATTCGGGTCAATTGGCTTCAGACCAGCGCTCGTCAATTTTCCGAGCACCACGAAGTCGCCGCTGTCGAACCCAACTGCCACGCCGAACGAATCGGCCCGGCCGAGCAGCAACTGCGGTTCGATTTGCCCGAGCAACTCCCGAATAGCGAACACGCCATACCCGAGCGCCAACGGATACTCGGCGTCGTTGCCCAAGCATTCGTTCTGGTCAGGCGAGGGCGACCCCTGGCGGTAGGCAATGCGATAGATGTCGTACAGTACCGTCGAGTTGGCGTATCGGGTAGCTGGCCACCAGTCGGGGTCAACAGCCCAACTGTTGTCGTCCGGGTCCGGGTCGAACCGCTTCGATCCGCAGACGTAGATGTCGGCGACGGGGGTGTGCCCGTCCGGGCATGGATTGAACAGCCCGAACCATAGCCCCTTAAGCAACTTCTCGGGCGGCTCTTCACTGAACGGCCGCTGTACCCAATCATGCAGCTCGGATAGGTCGGCATACGGCAGTGCTCGCAGCTTGGCCCAATCCGGGTGCGGATGAGCGGCACTACACTGATCGATCAATGAGGCCATTGACTCGGAAACTGGCCGATCGCGCGTAAGTTCGTCCACGATCCAGCCGTGCATCTGGCCAAGGTCAACTCTCATCGCGCGCCTCGTCGCCAAACTCGTCACGATCTTGCAAGACCTCATGGATCTTAGTGGTCCCGCAACCGCTCATCAATGTCCCAGATTCTGATTCATCGCAGACAAATTGCCCCATTGAGCCGCGCGAATCGCCCTGCTTTATTTTGAAGTACGATTTACTTGCCACCCAACTGGCGACGAGATTTGAACCGCGCTTTCGGAATTGCAGAAACGAGTTGCGTCGATTCACCTCGAACAACGGACTATCGAGTCCCGCCAGTTGAACACACTGCGGGAGTTATAACTCGCATCCCAACAATGACAAAGCCCTTCGGCGAGAACGTCGAAGGGCTTCTTTCTGAAAATAGTCGGGGCGACAGGATTTGAACCTGCGACCTCACGGACCCGAACCGTGCGCTCTAGCCAAGCTGAGCTACGCCCCGCAGACCCTTTGATCTTAGCGATGGCGGGAGATCTGTCAATCGCGCCAGGTTCGCGTGTCAATTTCGGGCCAGCCGCATGCGGCGGTAGCGAGGCGCCCAGATTCGCGCATCGACCAGTTTCTCAAGCTGTTCTGGCGAATGAGGATCCGCCACGCCATCGGTCACCGCGGCGGCTGCGACCGCAAGCGCAATCGTGCGTGAAACGGCCCGGGACTCCGCGAGCGGCGGCAGAATCGCACCCGCGGGGTCGCCCGGCCCTGGCGACGCACTCGCAAGCGCATCCGCCGCCGCCATGAACATTCGGTCCGTCACGCGCGTTGCACCCGCCGCCAGAACCCCCAGGCCCACGCCCGGGAAGATGTAGCTGTTGTTGCACTGGGAAATCCGCCGGGGCTTGCCATCCCAGGTCACGTCGGCGAAGGGGCTGCCGGTTGCGACCAGGGCTCTGCCGTCGGTCCAGGCGATGAGATCCCGCGGCTGGGCCTCGGCACGCGAGGTGGGATTCGAAAGCGGCAGGATGATCGGCCGCTCCACCCGCGAGGCCATGGCGCGCACCACGGCCTCCGTGAACGTGCCTGGCTGACCCGACGCCCCGATCAGAATCGTGGGCGATGCGTGCTCGACCACCTCGAGCAGGCCCAGCCGGCCGCTCGGCCCCGGCTTCCAGCCGGCGACGCGCGCGCGTGGCTGAGCAAGCGGTTGCTGGAAGGGCTTGAGGCCGGGCGATGCGTCGTGCAGGAGGCCGTCGCGGTCGACCATGTAGAAGCGGTCGCGCGCGTCGCGCTCGGTAAGACCATCGGCCACAAGTGCCCGCACAAGCTGCTCGGCGATGCCGCAGCCGGCCGAGCCTGCGCCCAGGATCGCGACTCGCTGGTCGCGCAGGCGGCCCCCGATCGAACGCGCAGCGGCCGCGATCGTGCCCGTCGTCACCGCGGCCGTGCCCTGAAAGTCGTCGTTGAACGTGCAAAGCCGGTCGCGATAACGCTCGAGAATCGCACCTGCGTGCGCCTGGGCGAAGTCCTCCCACTGGAGCAGCACGCCTGGAAAGCGCTTCATCACCGACGTGACGAAGAGCTCGATGAACGCGTCATACTCCGCGCCCGCGATGCGCTCATGCCGCCAGCCGATGTAGAGCGGGTCGGCCAGGCGATCGGGGTTGTTGGTGCCAACGTCGAGCAAAATCGGCAGCGTGGTCGCCGGCGAGATCCCCCCGCAGGCGGTGTAGAGCGAGAGCTTGCCGATGGGGATGCCCATGCCCCCTGCGCCCTGGTCGCCCAGGCCGAGAATCCGCTCGCCGTCGGTGACCACGATCACCTCAACGGGCGCGACCGGGGCGTTTGAAAGGATCTCTTCAATGTGCTCCCGCTCAGGATACGAGATAAAGAGCCCGCGCGGGCGGCGGAAGATGTGGCTGAATTGCTCGCACGCCAGGCCCACCGTCGGCGTGTAAATAATCGGCGCCATTTCCTCGAGATGGTCGAGAAGCACCTTGTAAAACAACGTCTCGTTCGCGTCCTGAAGCTGCCGCAGGTAGATATGCCGCTCGAGGTCCGTCGGCTTGGCGCCATAGGCTTCGTAAGCGCGGATCGCCTGCTCCTCGAGCGTCTCCTCGATCGGCGGCAACAGGCCCAGCAGGCCCAGATCCCTGCGTTCCTGCTCAGTGAACGCCGTTCCCTTGTTGAGCAGCGGCTGGATCAAAAGCGCACGGCCGCCGTAAGGCGCGTCGATCGGTTCGTCGCCAGGCTCGGTCGATGCGTGGTTCACGATCTCGGGCATGAAAAATCCCCGCGCCTCCTCATGCGAACTCAACATTGCACGTTTCCGAACGAACGTAGCATCATCGCGAAACGCCCCCGCCGTGAGAATCGCAATACGTGTGACGATTGCGCGCACGGCGCGGACGACTTTTCGAGGCTGAGGGCAGCGAGTTTCTAGACATGCGAACAGTAATAGGCTAGGATTCGAACCTGGTCACGTCATCGGCATGTCATGATCGGGAGCAATTGATGAGTACCATTCGGGTGCTGGTGGGTACGCGCAAGGGGGCATTTGTTTTCACGTCGGACGGTGCGCGTAAGAATTGGGACGTGGCGGGGCCGTTTTTCGCCGGCTGGGAGATCTACCACGTCAAGGGTTCGCCCGCGGATCCCAATCGGCTGTATGCCTCGCAATCGAGCGGGTGGTTCGGCCAGATGATTCAGCGCTCGGATGACGGCGGCAAGACCTGGAATCCGGTGGGTAATACGTTTGCATACGACGGAGAGACTGGTACGCACCAGTGGTATGACGGCACGCAGCATCCCTGGGAATTCAAGCGGGTGTGGCACCTTGAGCCGTCGCTTTCCGATCCGGAGACGGTCTACGCGGGGGTTGAAGATGCTGCGCTTTTCCGCACGACCGATGGCGGCCAGTCGTGGCATGAGATGAAAGGATTGCGGACGCATGAGTCTGGCCCGCGCTGGAGCCCCGGCGCGGGGGGGATGGGGCTGCATACCATGCTCATCGATCCCGGCAATCCCCACCGGATGTACATCGCGATCTCGGCGGCGGGGGCGTTCCGCACCGACGACGGCGCGGCGACGTGGAAGCCGATCAACAAGGGACTCAAGTCGCAGTACATTCCCGATCCCAACGCCGAGGTGGGCCATTGCGTGCACAGGATCGCGTTCCACCGCTCACGGCCCGATGTGCTCTACATGCAGAAGCACTGGGACATCATGCGCTCCGACAACGCGGGCGACACATGGTATGAAGTCTCGGGCAACTTACCGACCGATTTCGGCTTTGTGATCGACGTGCATGCGCATGAGCCGGAAACGGTGTTCGTGGTGCCGATCAAGAGCGATTCGGAGCACTTCCCGCTCGACGGCAAGCTGTGCGTCTATCGCAGCAAGACCGGCGGCAACGACTGGGAAGCGATGACGAACGGGCTGCCCCAGCGCGATTGCTATGTGAACGTGCTGCGGGAGGCCATGGCGGTCGATGCGCTCGACCCCTGCGGGGTTTACTTCGGCACGACGGGCGGGCAGGTTTATGCCTCGGCCGATGGGGGTGAGTCGTGGGCGGCCATCGTGCGCGACCTGCCGGCCGTGCTCTCCGTCGAGGTGCAAACCTTGCCATGATTCGCGTGGCGATTCCGTTTCACCTGCGCACGCTCGCGGGCGTGGCGGGTGATGTGGAGCTTGAGATCGAGGGCGTGGCCACGATCCACACGGTTGTGGACGCCCTCGAAGCGCGCTTCCCCGCGCTCAAGGGGACGATCCGCGACCCAGTCACGCGCAAGCGCAGACCGCTCCTGCGTTTCTACGCCTGCTCGGAAGATCTGTCGCACGAACCCATGGACGCCCCCCTGCCCGACGCCGTGCTCCGAGGCGCAGAGACGTTGATCATTCTGGGAGCGATCGCGGGCGGTTAGTCCTGGCTCGCGATCGGCCAGAACGCTACTTTTCCCGCTCCGTGTGGCAGCAAAGGTCGATGACCACGGTCGCGGCCAGGATCAGCACGTCGTCCTCGCCGGGATCGATGTCGACGCCGTAGGTATCGCTCCAGGCGAAGAACTGGCGCAAGACGCGCGCAACGGTGCGCCCGCCGCGCACAAAATGGTACTCATAGTCGAACAGGTTGCCGCTGGCTTCGAGATCGTCCGGCCCCGGCACGTCGACCGTGAACTTGCACAGGAAGAGCGTGAAAAGGTGCTTGCTCACGGTGGCAACGGTCGCGCCGTCGCGCACCACGTCGTAGCATGGGCCCCAGGAAAGCAGCCGCTGGCGGATCTGTGCCACGCAGACGCCGTCGCGATCGAGAATCCTCAGCTTGTTGCCCAGGATCGGAAACGCCGCGCCGTCGATCAGGTAAACCTCGTTCCCCTCGTCGTCGAGGACACGATAATCGTCTCCCAGGCAAAAGATCTTTTGCTTCATCGCGTAACGCATGACTGTCACTCCCACAACACCGTCGAACCGGACAGAGCGTATTCGATCGCGGCGGCGGAGTCTTCGAGAAAATGGCGATCGGCGCTGGGATTTCAAGCACGCTCGCATTCGGGTTCGCCCTGGGATCGCCGTTTGATTGAAGGGCGCGGTGGGGCGGGTTAAGGTGAAGCGAGTTCGAATCGAGCATCCCCAACCGCGAAGGAGACTCGCATGGGCGATCGGATCAATCGTCGGAAACTGGCACGGGGAGTTTCGGCGAGCGTGGCGGCGGCGAGTTTTATGCCGGCCGTGGCGCGTGCGGGGCGTGTGCTGGGCGCGAATGAGCGCGTGCGGATCGGCTGCATTGGCGTGGGCAATCGCGGGGTGCAGGTGCTGCGGGCGTTTCATGCCCAGGCGGATGCTCAGATCATCGCACTTGCGGATGTTTATGAGCCCTACCTCCACAATCGGTACGACCAGGTTGATCCGCGGTTCCAGGCGCTCGGGCGTCTGGTGCCGGGCGGCCAGCCGGAATTCGGCAACCCGGTGGATCGTTACAAGGACTTCCGCCAGATTCTCGATCGCAAGGATATCGATGCGGTGATCATTGCCACGCCCGACCACTGGCACGCGATCCAGACGATCAAGGCGTGTGAGGCGGGCAAGGATGTTTACGTGGAGAAGCCGCTTTCGATCACGATCCGCGAGGGCAGGCGGATGGTCGAGGCTGCGCGCAAGGCCAATCGCGTGGTCCAGGTGGGTACTCAGCGCAGGTCTTCCGCGCTTTATGCGGAGCTGGCGGGGCTGGTGCACGCGGGTGCGCTTGGCAAGGTGACGGTCGCGCGGGCTTACCTGACATCGAACATGGCGCCCGCTGGCATTGGGATCGCGCCCGACTCCGCGCCTCCGGAAGGGCTCGACTGGGACATGTGGCTTGGCCCGCGGCCGATGCGCCCGTACAACGCGAACATCGCACCCTACAAGTTCCGCTGGTGGCACCTTTATTCGTCCCAGATGGCCAACTGGGGTGTGCACTATACCGACGTCCTGCGCTGGCTGGTCGGCGAAACGGCGCCGGTGTCGTGCGCGGCGATCGGCGGGCGCTACGCGGTCAAGGATGCGCGGACGATTCCCGATACCGCCGAGGTGATTTTTGAGCTCCCCTCAGGCATGCTCATGATCTTTGGCACGTTCGAGGCAAGCGGGCGGCACGCATTCGATCGCGGCGAAATCGAGCTCCGCGGCACGCTCGGCACCGCCTACGCCGACCTGGGCAAGTTCGAGATCCTGCCCGAGCGCGGCGGCCAGTTCCAGGATCCCCAGCCGCGGATGAAGGCCGTGTCGCATGCGGCGAAGGAAGGGTACGGCACGCTCGATCAGAATCACGCACGGAACTTTCTCGATTGTGTCAAGTCGCGCAAGAAGCCAAACGCCGACATCGAGGAGGGCCACCGTTCGACGACCTTCGCCCATGTGGCGAACATCGCGCTTGCCACCCGCGCCCGTCTCGACTGGGACCCGGCGGCCGAACGCTTCACAAATAGCGAAGAGGCCAACGCCCTGCTCGATTACGAGTATCGCAAGCCCTGGTCGCACGCCTAGATCGGGACTCACGCAACAAAGGACAAAGCAATGAGCATGCATCGAGTTAAGCGAGTCATGGTGTGTTTGGTCGCGGTATGCGCGGTTCTTGGCGCGGGGCGTGCCGCGGGTGCGAGCAAGCTTTATGTGGGCGCGGCGAGCGTGAGCATCACCCCGGGGCGTCCCGTTGCGCTTTCGGGGCAGATGCACACGCGGATCGCGCGCGTTACCGAGGCGGAGGCGATTGCGTCGGTGCTGGCTCTCGAGTCTCGCGAAGGTACGCAGACTGCTCAGGCGGTCTTTGTCGCGTGCGACCTGGTTGCGATCGACGACGAGGTGCTGGCGGGCACGCGCAAGCGGCTGGCGGGCAAGGTCGCGGGGCTGGATCCGCGGATGGTCGTTCTGAGCGCAACGCACACGCACACCGCACCCGTGACGAAGGAGGGGGACTATCACATCGCGGAGGCCGACGTGATGCGCCCGGCGGAGTATGTCGAATTCCTGTGCGCGCGGCTTGCGGGCGCGGTGGCGCGTGCGTGGGAGTCGCGCAAGCCGGGTCGCGCGGGCTGGGGCCTTGGGCATGCGATGGTAGCGCAGAATCGGCGCGCGATTTACGCGGACGGTCATGCGCAGATGTATGGCGCGACCGATCGGGCGGAATTCCGCGGGATCGAGGGGCCGGAGGATCATGGCGTCGAGGTGCTTTGCTTCTGGGATGAAACCGGCAACCTGATCGCCACGGCGATCAACCTGGCCTGCCCGTCGCAGGAGGTGGAGGGAGGCTCGACGGTTCACGCCGATTTCTGGCATACGATCCGCCAGGCGCTTCAGTCGAAGCATGGCAAGGGGTTGGTCGTGCTCGGCTGGACGGGTGCGGCGGGGGATCAATCGCCGCATCTCATGTATCGCAAAAAGGCCGAGGAGCGAATGCGCGCCCTGCGCGGGTTGACCCGGCTCGAGGAGCTCGCCGGGCGTGTGGTCACGGCCTGGGAAGAAGCCTATGCGGGGGCTCGCAAGGAGCCGCATGGCGATGCCGTCCTGCGGCACCAGATCGCCACGGTTGAGCTGCCGTTGCGCGTGATTACCGAGCCCGAAGCGGCCGAGGCGAGGTCGAAGGTGGCCGCACTTTCGAAAGATCCTCGCAACCGCCGGCTGGTGGTGTGGCATCAGGATGTCGTCGATCGATTCGACAGTCAGAAGGCGGGTACGTCAAAGCCTTACAAGATGGAGCTGCACGCGATTCGGCTGGGAGACGTGGCGATTGCCACGAACGCGTTCGAGTACTACACGCAATTTGGGATTCAGATCAAGTCGCGGAGCCGGGCCTTGCAGACGTTCCTGATCCAGCTTGCGGGACCAGGAACCTACGTGCCGACGCAGATCGCCGTGCGCGGGGGCGGCTATAGCGCGATTCCGGAAAGTAACGTCGTCGGCCCTGAAGGCGGGCAAGTTCTCGCGGAGCGCACGGTTGAGCTGGTGAATTCACTCTGGCCGGAGTGATCAACCCGTGCGCGTCTGCCGGGCCGGCGTTCGCGGACCCTGCGCGACGAGCTCAGGGATCGCTCGGCCTTCGGGGAGCACGGGCACGGGCCGGCCGGTCCTGTCCTTGAGTGTGAGCCGCGCAGCGTCGATGCCCAGGTGCTGGTAGATCGTGGCCATGAGGTCGCGCACGCCGACTCGCCTCTGCGTGACATCCGCGCCATGGCGATCGGTTGCCCCAATGACCTGACCCCCTTGAACCCCGCCGCCGCTCACGATCAGCGAGACCGCACGCGGCCAGTGGTCGCGCCCCGGCTGCATCACGCCCGAGGCAGAATCCTTGGCATAACTGATGCGAGGAGTCCGGCCGAACTCGCCAGTCACCACTACAAGAACCCTGCGATCAAGCCCGCGGTTGTGGATGTCCTCGATCAGGGCGCTCACGGCCTGGTCGAAGTAACGGCAGCGGGCCTTCATGGCGTCAAAGACGTGGTGGTTGACGGCGTGGTCGTCCCAGTTTCCCACGCGGCCGCACAGTGGTCCGTCGAGGCTGGTGGTGACCAGATCCACGCCGGCCTCGACCAGCCGCCTGGCCAGCAGGCAGCGCTGGCCCCAGGTGTTGCGGCCATAACGGTCGCGGAGGCGGGGATCTTCACTCTCGATGTCAAACGCGCGCCGCGCGGCCGGGCCGGCGAGCATCGTGTAGGCCTGGTGCTGGAAGGCGTCGAAACTCTCGCGCTCGAGCCGGTCGTCGAGCGTGCTGCGCATTTGATCAAAACTTGCCGCGAGCTTCATGCGGCGATCGAGTCTGCGCAATTCGCCGGCGTCCCTGATCCCGATCTCGGAGACGCTGAAACTGGGCGTGTTGGGGTCTCCATAGACGGCAAACGGCTCCGACGCCGGCCCCAGATAGGCGCCGCCCAGATAAGGGATGGGGTTCACGCCCACATACGCTGGCAGGCTCCTGGTGGGATCGGATCGCAACCGGTTCGCAATGCAGAACATATCGGGATGTTCTGGCTTGAGCTTGAGCACGAGCTCCGGGTGGCCAGTGAACATCTGCTGATTGCCTTGTTGATGGCAGAAGCCGGAATGCGCAAGCGAGCGCACAATGGCGAAGCGATCAGCCACCGCGGCGTGCCCGGGCAGAAGCTCAGAGAGGCGCACGCCTTTCGCCTTTGTGGCGATCGAGCCGAAGGGGCCGCGGATCTCCGCTGGGGCGTCGGGCTTGGGGTCGTACGTTTCCAGGTGGCTTGCGCCTCCCTGGAGCCAGACCACGATGACGGCGGTACGATCGCCGGCTGCGCTTGTGCCCGCGCGAGCCCGCTGCGCCAGCAGTTCGGGCAGCGTGAGATTCGCCAGGCCTGCAAGACCGAGGCGGAGGAATTCGCGTCGATGCATAACCTGGCTCCGGCAAGCTGATCCGGGAACGATGCGCCTTGCGGGATTCGCGCCACGGGGACGGTCCTGATGTTAAACAAAAATCAAGCGTGCGCGGAAGGTCTGTTCGGTCCCCGTGCGGGTCGACGTTCTGGTGTCCGCCGGAAAGGCGATGCGCCTGGAGTCACTGTTCGCTCCAGGGTCGGCCGGGCGGCGGCGGGGGCGGTTGGCGCCAGCGCCAGGTGGGTTGATAATCGACGCGCAGTTCCGGCGTTTCGATCAGTGCGCCTGCGTGGGTATGAGAAAGCAGAATCGCGTCGAGTGCGCCGCTGGTGAGCAGCGTACGCTCCACCGGCCAGCTTGGAACGCCAGTCTGCATCATTTTGGTAAAGCCGTCGAGCAGGAGGCCAAAATGCTCGCCCGGGCGCGCTTCCTGAGTCCAGAACTGCGTGGCGACGATCGAGCCCGATGCGCCTGCGCGCCAGGCAGCCGTCCAGGCGGCGACCGCGCCATTGAGCTCGAACAGTGAGACCTTGAGCCCATCCCGGTGATGGACGATGAGCAGCCGGGGATCGTTTACCCGGCTGCGATCGAGCGTTTGGCCGTGCTCATAACCGGGAGCGCGGGCGAGCGCTGCGCGAAACAGCTCGGGATCAACCAGGTGTTCCTCGAGCGCGCGCCAGACCCGCTCGCCCGCAAGGCACTGCACAGCCCGGACGCCGGTTTCGCCGCCGCGCCGTTCTTCCGCAACCGCCTGCACAGCTTCCAGCCCGTGAAATCCATAAGCGTCAGTCGATCCGTGCGTGATTCCCACAATCTCGCTTAAGCCTGCGCCGCGGTCGACGGCGACAGGCGGTCGCCGCCAGGCCCCAGGTACCGAAGAGCCCGCCATGAGCGGTATCTTGAGCTCATGTGCAGTCTTATAAATATGCATGGCATCCGCCCAGTTGTCCGCGAGATGCTTGTCAATGAAAACCGGCACCACTCGCCCGCTCTTGCGAAACACGGCGATCGTCTCGTCCCAGAATCGCCGCTTGGGGTACTGGTGGTTTCCGGTGGCGGAGAACGGGTAATTGCCATGTTCAGCGATGAGCAAAACACCGTCGACGGCGAGCTTTCCCGTGCCCAGCGTTAACGCATCGGAGATCCCCCGCGCGATCGGGAATCGATGCGATGCGGCGAGCAAACGGCTGATGTCGTTCGGCGGCTTTTGATCGGTGTAAAGCGAGACAAGCTTGAGCGGGAATGTGCGTCCCTTGCCGTCGAGCGTGTCGGTGAGCAAAAGCCGGCTCACGATGATGTCGGCGTGCGAGTTGTGGCGATACTCCGTCACGATCGCGGCGACGCGTCTGGGTGCCTGGTCAGCGGCAAGCGCGGAGTGGCAAGCCAGAAGCCATGCGCAACTCGAGGCGCACCCGTAAAACGGGCGGATCAAACGCACAACCCGGAGCATCGTACCTCCCATTCTGAGGCAGGGACCGTACAGCGAGGCGGGATCCGCGCGGAGGAGCCAGGCGGATGCGGAACCGAGAGCGAATCAGGGATTCGATTCGTCGAGCACCCAGCGCGACTTGCGCCTGAGGGCGGCACAGGTAGTCTAAATGGCCCACGCGATGTTATACAAGAGTTAAACATTAGGCTTGGCAAACTTTGGTCAAACAGCGCTTTCGGGATTGCCGGCGTTGTGTGATGGATGCCATGCTCGGATACTGGGTGTAGGCTGGGACTTTGCGTGTCGAGTGGGTCTGGGATGGGAGTCCGCGTGTGGGTCTCATCGAGATTGGCGGCGACTGGTCGCGCACGTGCCAGGGGATGACGCGTCGATCGCTTTTGCGTGTGGGGCTTGCCGCGCCTTTTGCGCTTGGGGCGGTTGAGGGCTGGTCGCGTGCTGCGGAGTCGCCCAGGGCGAAGTCGATCTTGCTCGTCTGGCTTGGCGGTGGTCCCAGCCATCTCGATCTGTTCGATCCCAAGCCGAACGCCCCGGCGGAGTATCGCGGCCCGTTTTCGACCATTGCCACGCGCACACCGGGCGTGCGCTATAGCGAGCTTGTGCCCCGGCTGGCGGCGCGATCGGATCAGTATGCGCTCATTCGCAGCAATGTCAATTATCACGATGGACACCGCGAGGCGGCTTCGATTGGGCTTACGGGTGTGGCGCGTGAGGCCAGAGTTTATCCGCCGAACTTTGGCTCGATCGTGGCGCGCAAGCGGGGGGACGATCGGCTGCCGCGGTTCATCTCACTGGCGAAGGGGCCGATCCGCGACGGCGTCGGCCCTGTGCAGGGCTACGGCGGCGGCACCTGGGGCCGTGGCTACGATCCGTTCCTGATCGGCTGCTCCGAAACGGGTGAGCTCGCGATCCCCAGCCTCAAGCTGGCCGAGGGGCTCACGCCCGCCCGGCTGGCCGATCGCAGGGCCATGCTCGAGGAGCTCGACCGCTTCCGCCGCAGCTACGACGCCCGGGCCGAAACCGTTTGGGACGATCTGAATCGAAGCGCTTACGCTCTGCTGACCTCGCGCGCGGGGATCGCCGCGCTTGATCTCGCACGCGAGCCCAGGGCCGTGCGCGAAGCCTACGGCCAGACCTCGTTCGGTCAGAGCTGTCTGCTCGGACGCAGGCTGGTCGAGGCTGGCGTGCCTTACGTCCAGGTCAACTGGAGCCAGTACGTCGAGGTTTATTACGCATTCTCGGACTACGGTTGGGACACGCACGCCGACAACTTTGGCCTGCTGGCCGAATGGCATGCCCCCCTGTTCGATCGCGTCTTTTCAACGCTGCTCGACGATCTCCAGAGCAAGGGTTTGCTCGAGACTACCCTGGTCGTCTGCATGGGTGAGTTCGGGCGCACGCCCAGGATCAATGACATCGGCTCGCGAGACCACTGGCACCAGTGTTATTTTTCGCTCTGGGCGGGCGCGGGGGTCAAGGGCGGGCGCGTCGTGGGAGAAAGCGATGCGCGCGGCGAGTTCCCCGCGCGCTTTGAGGTCACCCCCGCGATGGTGGGCACAACCATCGTTGAGCTGGCGGGAATCAGCTCCGCGATGCGGGCGGAGCTGCGCGTGCTCGAGGGGGGCCGTGTGATCCATGAGCTATTCTAGACGCAAGCGTGCGTCGGCACGTCTCTTCGCCCCGCTCATCTGGCTGGCGTGTGCGGCGTGCGCACGCGGCGGGCCGGATCCGGTCCGGATCACCACCGACGGCAAGCTCAAGCTCTCGCCTGTTGTTCTGGCCGATGGCAAGGAAGTGGTCTTCGCGATCCACGATCGTCCCAACGCGGTTGCGCTCGTTCGCCTTGATTTAAGCGACGGCACAAGACAGCCTGAGTACTCCGGCTCAACCGCGCACCAGTTCGATCCCGCGTATTCCAGGGACGGGCGCTGGGCGGTCTATGCCCGGTCGTCCACTGCGCCTCAGCTTGTGCTCGTGATTCACGACCGGGCGGAGAAGAAAGACACGCTTTTTCGCCCCCGCGACTCCAGGGCAACGGCCCGCAATCCCGCGTTCGCGCCCGATGGCTCGGTCATTGTCTTCAGCCTTTCGGACCACGGCGGGCAGCAGATCGCCTCGGTCGATCACCAGGGCAACAGCCTCAAGATTCTCACAAACTCGGCTGGTATGAACGCCTGGCCCGCGTTTTCACCCGACGGCCGTTCGATCGTTTTCGGCTCGAGCCGGAATGGTGATTTTGAGATTTACGTGATGGACGCCGGCGGTGGCAACGTGCGCAGGCTGACACGTAGCCCGGGTCTCGACATTCGACCTGCGTGGTCCCCGGATGGCAAGTCGATCGCGTTCACCAGCAATCGCGATGGAAACTACGAGATTTACATCATGGACGCGGACGGCTCGCACCCACGCAACCTCACTACACACGCAGGGCGGGACGATCACGCAGCCTGGCATCCCGATGGCGCACGTTTGCTTTACGTCTCGGACCGCGCGGGCGGATCGGATCTTTACATGATCACAGTACGCTGAGCGATCCGCCCGCGGTCGCCTGCCATCCGGGGCGTGGAAGCAGGTTACAACCGGGGGGTCGACCGGCTCGCTTTCAAGAGCGAGCACGCCGAAGACGCACTCGTCCACCTTGCGCAGGGGTTCCTTGCGCGCGAAGCGCTCGAGGGCCTCGATACCAGGAGCGAATTCGCCGAGTGCAAGGGAGCGCTTGTGGCCGAGCCCGCGCGCGGATGCTCTTGCCCGCGCTGCTGGTGCGAATCACGACGACGAGGCTCGGGTTGGGGATCTTGAATGTCATAACAAAGGCCGTATTGTAACCTGATATCACCACTTTTCTATGACACCATGGTCGTGAAGCCAGTCTGCCCGCCGCTTCGGTGGGCGGGCTACTTCCGTCGTCTGAAATAGCCCTTCCACGTCCGATTCGCGATCAGACAAAAATACGACGACACCATCCCCGCTACGGAAGAAGCCCAGGAAGTAGGCCCACCGGCCATTCAGGTGGATGGACCTCATCATGTGGGAGAGCTGGATGTGACTTCTTTCTTGCCGTCTCAGGTTGTGCCGTGGCACGACGTAGAACCGCTCGTAAAGGTAGGTCCAGGCACCACTCTCGGTGAGCTGCAAGTCGACGAGGAGACGCACGCTTTCCTCGTCGCTTGCGGTCGTCGGGAGTACGACTGTGGAAGCGCCGGCATAGCTCGCGCAACGCTGGCACATCTCGAGGAACTGCTGGTCGTATGTCGGCTCATACCTGGCGTAATCGGCGCGGTCATCGGTGCGGTCGGGCGATGGTAGGGGCCCATGCGGTCCTGGGATCCTCCGCACGAATGCCTGAGCCCAGTGTTTGCTGACGAAGCCATCGGCTTCTTGCTCCATTCGTTTCTCAGTGTAAAGGGCGACGAACTGACCACGGCGCATTGCCATCGCCCAGAGGCGTGACTCCGACACGCCCTTGCCTCGAAACATCACGACGCCGTGGTTCATAATTGGCTCCAGACGCCGAAGTCGCGGTCGCTACGGCCGGCTTCGACCCGCTGGTACTGGTGTGCCAGGCGTCCTGATCGATCCACGGCGGTTTCAACAGCCCCAGATTTGCCAGCCGCCCGAGCGTGCTCAACACTTTCTCCCCTGCCCTCATTTCAAACAAGATACACAATCGAGGGCGCAAGTTCGGTATGAGCAGGAGGTTTGTGACAACATCCGAGCGGTGAAAAGTTCCCGGGAATAATCCACCCGCAGCCGAGTCCAATCTGTTGTCAGCGTTCGCTAACGCATTCAACGATCCTGGTTTTGAGAGGGAGGAACGGCATGCGCTCGGGACGATTTGCACAACTTGCAACCCTGGCCTGGTTGGGCCTGGTTCCGCTGGCCTCGCGCGGTGACGAGCAAACCGTGGATCTCAAGGATGTGCCCCAGCTTGTGCGTGAGGCCGCGGATCGAGCGGCCAGGGGCGTCAAATGGACCTCGGCCGTATTTCGGGTTGAGGATGACGACACGTCCTTTTTGCTCAAGGGAACAAATGACCAGGGATCGCGTGTGGAGGCGGCGATCGACGAGGAAGGTGAAGTTCAGCGCGTTGAGACTGCGCTCGAGCTGCAAGAATCGCGGGGTCTACCCGCGCCGGTTCTCAAGGCGGCGGAGTCGGCGGCCCGGGGCGCGGTCTGGACCAGCGCCGTTCTGCGCACCGAGGACGACGAGACCCAGTATCATCTGCTGGGAACCGACGCGAAGGGTCGCAAGATCGACGTTACGATCCGCGTGGAGGTTGAAGTCGAGGTTGAATCGGAGCTCGATTTCAAGGATCTGCCCACGGGTCTGGCGGATGCCATCAAGCCGTTCTCGGGGGTCACGTGGAAACGAGCGATCTCCCGGCAGAACGGCGAGGAAACAGAGCTGGAGGCGACCGGGGTCGACGCGAAGGAGCATGAGGTCACGGTCGCGATCGAAAGCGACGGCAAGACGACTGCGCGAACCGAGCTTGAGATGGACGAGGTGCCGCTCGCCGTGGTCGATGCACTCAAGGCGAAGAGACCCGATTTCGAGGCGGGCTCGGTTGAGCTCTTCACGGAGAAAGGGGTCCAATCGTATCGGTTCGAGGGTGAAGAAGACGGTGAGGATCGAGTTGTTCTGGTCTCGCCCGACGGCCAGAAAGTCGAGGTCGAGCAGGACGACGAAGACGACGCGCTGTGACAGGGAGCGTTCTGAATTTGCACCCGCGTGCGCTGGTGAGTCTCGGGGAAAAAGTGGACGATGCATCTGAGGTCGTCGCTCCGCGTGGCTGGTGTCGCAGGGATCGAGGAGGCGTGCATGGGCAAGCCGTCGGATCGAGCGCAGGTCGGTCGCGCGGTCGATCCGGACGGCTTTGCCGAGCTGGTGAAGGCTTCCGAGCCTGCACTCAAGCGGCTTGTGCGGCGGATCTGCGGCCGGACGGCGGATGTGGACGACCTGGTGCAGGAGACGTATCTCCGCGCCTGGCGGGGATTAGGCCGGTTTCGCGGCGAGAGCAGTCCGGGCACGTGGATGACGCGAATCGCGGTGAATGTGTCGCGAAGCTGGATTCGCGCGCGACGCCCGAGCGAGCCGCTTGCCGAATCTGCGATTCCAGAGGTCACGGACCGCGCGAGCGTGTGCGAGGGGCAGCTCGAGGCGGCCTACGCGCGTGCGCTCGAGCAGCTCACGCCCGATCAGCGCGCGGTGTTCTTGCTGCATGAGGCTGACGGGCTCAGCTATGAGCAGATCGCGGTCAAGCTCAGGTGCCCCGTGGGCACGGTCATGAGCCGCCTGCACCGCGCTCGAGCCAGGCTGATCGAGGCGCTCAGCGAACGGTTCGAGGAATTCCTACCATGAACGATCACACGCGCAAGGAGCTGGAAGCCTATTTTGACGGCGTGCTTGCGACGGATCGGCGGGCAGAGGTCGAGCGGATCATCGCCGAGGAAGAAGCCGCGGCGCGTTATCTTGCGCAGCTCGGCCGGCTGAGAGACCTGGCACGCGCGCACGCATCAAGATGCGTTGTGCCGCATTTTGCTCGAGACGTGCGCAGCGCCTGGGGATTGGGCAGGCGCTCCTGGCGCATCGCAGCGGCCGGCGTGGCGGCCGGCATCGCGGCAGTGATTCTGGCGCGAGGCTGGGTCGAGCCGCGGCCACATACCCTGGAATCGGCCGCCGCGCGCCCATTCCACGAAGCGTCAAACCCTGGCGGGCGCGAGGATCGCATGGTTCAGCCGGAGCGCTCGGCGATCGTGCTGCCGAGCGGCCGATTCGGCAAGCGCAAGGCCGCGGTGGAGATCCGGGCCTTCGACTTCGCGAATGCCGATCCGGCCGCTGTCCCCGAGCTCGAAACCGTGGCGATCGTGCAGCGCGGGTCGACTTCGACACGCGTGCGGATCGACCGGCACCCGAGGCGAACCCGCACCCGTACCCCAGGAATTTGAGTTCATCGCGAAACACCCTTCACCTAAGGAGGCGCCCATGTCACGGCCGCGGCGATTTGTGATTGGTCACCCGCTCCTGGGGCTGCTGCTCGCCGCGCTCCTGGTCGATCGTTCACACGCCCAGCAACCGCCCCAGGAGGATCTGTTTGGCGAGGCCAAGACACTCTCGACCCAGGAACACTGGAGCGAATCGATCGAGCGTTTCCGCCAGTTTCTGCGCCAGGCGCCGGACGATCCGCGGACATCTGAAGCACGATTCTGGATCGGTTACGCGCTCGTCAAGGAGGGCGAATTCGACGACGCGGCCGGTACGCTCGAGCCGTTCGAAAACGCACTTGCGGGCGATAAATGGGCCGACGACTCCCTGCTCCAGCTTGGCCATGCGTATCGCGGCCAGGACCGCACAGACCGCGCACTCGACGCGTGGAAGCGGCTGCTCGAGAAGTATCCTTCGTCCCCCTGGCGGATCGAGGCAGCCGCGCAGATCGTGGATGTTTTGTTTCACGAAAAGCGCGATTACGCCGCGTGTCTTCCCTACTGCGAACGCGTGGTCGCAGAAACCACCGATCGCTCGGGTATCTCTGAGGTTCGCTACGCCGGCGCGTATTGCCTGGTCGCGCTCGGCCGCGACAACGACGCCGACCTCTGGATGGAGCGCTGGTTTGATCCCGCAAGTGCGCTTGAGACGGGATGGAAGCGCGTGCTCCGCGCCCTGCGCGACCTGCGCCGCGGTGAGTCGGCGCCCGCCATCGCCGCATTGACCGCGATCGATACCGACTTCCCTGACCTCGATCGCGACGACCGGCTCGAGCTCCTGCTACAGGCCGCGTCGATGCTCAGCCGCGAAAAACAGGCTGGCCGCGCACGCAGCCTGCTCATCACCCGAATCAAGGAATCCGTGGGTGATTCCGAGGATGAGCTCGATGCGCTGCTGGACGCCCTCGCGGAAACTGAGGACCAGGAGCAGGTGCCGGTCACGCTCGAACAGCTCGCACGCCAGCCACTACCCATCACGGCCAGAGTGGCAATTCTTGGCCGACGCGTGGAGCTACTCCGCGATCATCAGAAAACCGGCGAGGCCGAGACACTCCTGCGTGCTGCGCTCGCAAGCGAAAAAATCGAATTCGCGCGATTTCGCGCAGGGCTCTTGCTCGCGGACATTCTGGACGAGGATCGCGAAAATCGCACCGCCGCCGCCAGCTTACTCAAACGCCTGCTCGCCGAGCTGACCCGAGCAGATCTTGTCCATCAGGTACGCGACCGTTTGGCAGAGCTTGAACCGGATGGAAAACCGG
Organism: Planctomycetales bacterium; assembly: GCA_027451885.1. Classification (GTDB taxonomy): domain Bacteria; phylum Planctomycetota; class Planctomycetia; order Isosphaerales; family Isosphaeraceae; genus JAKBAP01. Next base: position 30,159 of record DAIDHX010000316.1, on the reverse strand, counting down.
AGCGCTAGAGGTCACTTGCCGGGATTATTCTCTGATACGACCTTGACCCAGTCGACCTCCAGCTTGAACGGCCCCGGCTTCTTGTCATAGAGCATGAACCCGATGCCGTTCACACGTGCGGCATTCACCGGGCCTGCGCGCTCCACGCGCCTGCCAAATGAGGTTGCATAGCACGCCTTGAGCGGGATGCGAACCTCGGTCCACTCGCCGGCCCTGGTGGGAACCTCGGCCCAGTACGAGTACGCCATCTGAACAGTCGGTACGTAGAGATTGAGCAAATACTGCCGCCCATCCCCACGCAAGCGAAGCAAGAGAACATCGCCTTCCCTGAGAGCGAGTTTGGTGGAGCGTGATCGAACGGAGGTGAAGCCGCCGTTGTGCTCCAGTGAAAGCGTGCCGAAAAACTCCATGGTCCCCTGTTTGGTGATCGAAAATCGCCCATCGGAGACGCCGCCCATGACGCCGTCGTTCACCGCAACCCACGCCTTGACTGCTTCCGGTTGCTTGAAATCAAACAGAACTCGGTCGCCGTCTGCCGCCATGGCCATGATGCTGGAACACGGTGAAAACAGGGCGCAAAGCATGAATAAGAAGACGGAGCTCAATTTCATGTGAGCGAGTCCCTTACCGGACGTACAGTGGGAGTTGGATGGAGTTGGTGGATCGCGTTTCGTGGTCCGTCTATCCTTGAGTGGTTTAGGCATTCGGCGCGGGATCGACCAGGGGATTCCGAGCGTGAGCCGTGACTTGCGAATCCTCCTGACGATTCCTTACAAGAGGATAATTCCCAGCGGACGGTTTCGAAATTGGGAAACGGCCCGAGCTGTTACGAGTTAATGAGGTATACATGGACACACCCGTGATCCGCTGTCCTGCCTGTGGCGCTGGCAATCGAGTGCCGCTGGAGAAGGTCAGGGCGGGGCTGAACCCGATTTGCGGTCGGTGCAAGGCGCCCATGCCCATCGACGTGCGGCCTGTGACCGTGACCGACGCAAGCTTCACGCGTGAGGTGGATCGCTGGCGGTTGCCGGTGCTTCTGGATCTCTGGGCGCCCTGGTGCGGACCGTGCCGCATGCTTGCGCCTGTGCTCGACGAGCTCGCCGGCGCGCTTGCGGGACGGGTTCGCATCGCCAAGCTCAATGTGGACGAGAACCCGGTGAGCGCGGCTCGGTTCCAGGCGCGTGGGATCCCCCTGCTCGTCGTCCTGGTGGCGGGTCACGAGGTTGATCGCCTGGCTGGCCTCAGGTCGAGGGCTGAGATCCTGAGGCATCTCGAACCGGTCCTGACGTAAGATCCGCCTTGCGCTCGCCGCGCTGTGCCCGCGCGGACGGGCCGCGTCTACCTTTCGTTGAGGCGGCTGGCGCGCTATTGTGAACGTCTTGCGTGAAGTCGCTCGCCAACCCTCGTGCCGAGTCATTCCATGAGCCAGTTCGAACCCCGCCGTCGTGATGTTCTGAAGACGTCCCTGCTCTGGGCGGGTGCAATTACGCTTGGGCGAACGGAGCGGTCGCCTGGATTCGTGGCCGCGAATGATCGACCCCGCGTGGGGGCGATCGGTACGGGAAGCCGCTGGTGCCAGAAGGCCACGGGGCTGAACGGACCCTGGGGCACCGCGCCCACGTTTCGCAAGCTCGGCGACTACACGGCCGTGTGCGATGCCGACGCGTTTCGCAGAAACAAGGCCAGCGAGCTCGTCAAGGAATGGAGCGGCAAATCCCCCGACGTGCTGGCGGATTACCGAGTCATCATCGACCGCAAGGATATTGATGTTGTTCATATTACCACGCCAGATCACTGGCATGCCAAGATCGCGATCGAGGCGATGAAGGCGGGCAAGGACGTCTACTGTGAAAAGCCGATGACGCTGACGATCGACGAAGGCCGGCAGATGTGTGCCGTGGCGCGGCAGACGGGCCGGGTCGTCCAGATCGGCACGCAGCAGCGGAGCGAGCGCACGTTCCTGAAGGCGATCGCGCTTGTGCGCGACGGGCGGATCGGCAAGCTCAAGAAGGCGACGTGCGCGATCGGCGGCGCTGACACGAGCCCGGAGCTTCCCGTGGTCGCTGCGCCCCAGGGGCTCGACTGGAACCTCTGGCTTGGGCCCGCGCCCCAGGTCGATTTTCGCTACCTGGCCGGCAAACATGGCGAAACCAAAAGCTGGTCACGCTGCCATTACGAATTCCGCTGGTGGTACGAATACAGCGGCGGCAAGCTCACCGACTGGGGAGCGCATCACGTCGATATCGCAACCTGGGCGATGGAGAAATGCGAAACTGGGCCGGTGAGCGTCGACCCGCTCAAGATCGAGCATCCCGTCCCCTTCAAGGACGGCTACCCCACCGACCCATCGCGATACAACACAGCCACGGCGTTCTTGATCCGGGTGCGCTACGCTGATGGGCTCGAGCTCGACATTCGCCACGACGGCGAGAACGGCATCCGGCTCGAAGGGACCCTTGGGGAGATCTTCGTCAGCCGGGGTGTGCTCCGCGGCAAGGCTGTCGATGAGCTCAAGACCAGGCCCCTGCCCTCAGGCGCGCTCGAGAAGGTCTACAAGAATCGACCGGTGGTTGATCATATTCGCAATTTCTTCGATTGTGTTGTCTCGCGCCAGGAGCCGATCTCCGACGTCTGGAGCCACCACCGCGCGCTGACCACCTGCCACCTGGCTGGCATCGCCGCGCGGCTCGGGCGTACGGTCCGCTGGAATCCCGCGGCGGAGGCGGTGATCGAGGATTCACAAGCCCAGGCGCTGCTCTCTCGCGAACGCCGCAAGGGGTTCGAAATCGAGGTCTAGGCGAACCAACCCCTGTGAGCGGATCCGCACGCCTTAATGCTTGCCCGCCGAGCCGCGCGCGGGGGGCGTCCATCTGGCTGGCCTGGGATGGGCGACCGTCAGCGGCGCGTGGTCGCCGTAGTTGTCCATCTCGCGCCTGAGCCGCGCGAGCATCGTTTTCACCCTGGCAGCGTGCTCGGGTTTGTCCGCAAGGTTCGTGAGCTCGTGCGGGTCATTTGCAACATCAAAGAGCTGTGTCTCGTTGACGAGGGGATAGCGGATGAGCTGGTAGCGGTCGTCTCGAATGGAACGCTGGCATTCCCGGTAGGCGGTATACAGCACCTCACGCACCGCGGTTTGCTTGCCCTGGAGAATCGGCACGAGGCTCTTGCCCTCGACGGTGCCTGGGATGTCCGCTCCCACAAGATCGCAGAAGGTCGGGAACAGATCCATCAAATAAACGAGTGCGTGGCTTGTACCGTGTGGGATGCCAGGCCCGGCAAGGACGAGTGGCACGTGCATGCCGCCATATTCATAGAGGTTTTGCTTACCGAAGAGGCCGTGTTCGCCAAGCGACAGGCCGTTGTCGCCGCTGAAGACGACGATGGTGTTATTCAGCGTTCCTGAGCGTTTGAGCTCGTCCAGGATTCGGCCCACGTGGTGGTCGAGCGCGGTGATGCAAGCGTAGTACTCGGCAACCTGGCGTCTGGTATCGTCCGGCGTGCGTGGCCAGGGGGCGAGGGTTTCGTCGCGGACGGTCATCTCGCCATTGTCAAACGGGTGCAGCGGCATGAAGGCGGGTGAGAGCGGAATCGATTCGGGTCGATACATCTTCATAAATTGCGGCTCGGCGATCCGCGGGTCGTGGGGCACTGGGGGCGCAAGGTAGATGTAAAACGGCCGATCATGCCTGCGTGACTGGAGAAACGCGATCGCGGCATCAGCATGACGGCGACTGGCGCCGGCGCGGCTCTGCGGACCATTCGCGACCGCGGGAGCGTTGTCCACCAGGTTGGTGTCAAACGCGGCGATTCCGGCCCGGAATTCGTTACTGCTTTTGCCCATGTGCCAGGTTTCGTAACCCGCGTTTCGGAGCACGCCTGGCAAGAACGTGCGCGGATCGGTGGCCGCGGCCGTGCGCAGCCAGGATCGGCCGGTGAGCAACATTCTTCGGCTTGGCAAGCACACTGCTCCTTCCATGGAGCCCTGCGTATAACAGTGCGTGAACACGTGTCCTCTAGCAACGAGCGCGTCGAGGTGGGGTGTCTGGATCGCGGGGTTGCCGAGCGCGTGGATCGCGTCCGGGCGAAAGTCGTCCGCGTGGATATGCAAGATGTTCGGCTGCCGCGCCGCGGTTCCACCTGCTTCGAGCGCTGGGGTTGCGCAAACGGCCAGAAGGGTGAAAACGAGGAATCCCACACCGCGCTCGATCGATGACATCCAACCTGCCTCCAGAGCCGCGAACGCACCCTCGTCCTGGCTTCGGCTGGCCGAGGGGCGTTGCGATTCCCTAGCTTAGCCGAAGTCATTCAGGGAGATCAGGGGGCAGCGAGCGCGCAGGCGCGGGATGGACAGAGCGAGCTTGCCTGGATCCGCCTCCGCGTCAGGAGTGGCTCGACTGGTCGTTCGCCCAATGGAACGGCGGTGGTGACAAGCGCAGGATTGGCGCAACAGGGATCTCAGCGCGGTGCACGAACGCCCTGCCACCGATTCAAGCAGGCGCCGGCTGCGCGGGTCCGCGGTTCGCGGCACGGCGCCTTGGCGTCGCAGGCTCAATCCGTGACCATGACCAGGGTGTATTTCTTGGCGAGCTTCTTGTATTCCGGTTCCTTGAGAATCGCCAATCCCTTGCTGGTTGGTTTGTAAAAGTGGATCTCGCGCTTGTTGAGATCATAAAGCTTGCCTCCCCTGGCGGTCGCCTTGAGACGACCCAGGGTGTCCTTCACGGTCTCAGAGGCGTCACCTTCCTTGTCCGTGGTTTTCGTTTCCATTGTGATCCCGGCTGGAAGGCAAGTCGCGATCGCGTCCGGGTTCTCAAGCTCAGCCTTCGCGACCTCCACTCCCTTGCCCTCGGACATGGAGCTCTGGCAGCCGATTGGAAGCAGGCTCAAGCTCACGAGAACAGCAAGGAAAAGTCCAGGGAGCAAGCTCGGTCGATTTCTCATGTTCAATCGGATTCTCCGTGTCGGGGAGAGGTGGTTTTTTTTACCGACGCGCCCGCATCGACGGCTTCCGTCCCGGTGCAAGCCAGTGAACGGAAGCCGTGTCGGAATCCACAATTGTCGGTTCAATACTGGTCGCTGGAGATGACCTCTCCCGAACCCACGGTTCCGAGCGCTTGCCAGGTGGTAAGCGCGATGGTGTCCTTGACGAAATGGACGCTGCCATCCGCGAAGAGTGAGTTGACGCCGCCTGGGTGGAAGCTGCGGGCCGTGAGTGCGCCCAGGGTGGGGCCGCCGTCGTTTTCGTCGGTGGTCAGCCAGTCGAAGTCGAGATACCCGCCAACGTAGTTCGTACCGGCGGGATTCAGGGTGATGTTGGACCCCAGCACGCCCACGTGGGCGTTTGGCGTCAGGGCCGTGGTGAAGCCGCCGTAGTAGGATCCGCCGTCATTCCAGCGGCTGTGGCCGACGTCCAGTTGCTTGCAAGTCGAGGAGTTGGCCTGGATGTAGGCGACGCCCGCGGCCGTGGTGGTGGGATAGCTGGTAAAAGTAATCCCAGGAGCGCCCGTGCCGGCCGGGAAACAGTGCCTGAGCTGGGGTGCGTACGACTTGCACTCGGCCGCGAACAGTGTGTTGCTCGTGCCGTCGGTTACCGCGGCAATCGGTCGCGAGAGATTGATCGAGAACATGCTCCGCGTCGTAAACGGCAGCGAGCCCGCGTTGCCGGGAATCCCGCCCCAGATGAACCAGTCGCCCATGCACCAGCCATAATTCGTGGGATAGAAGAACCCATCGCCGGTAAGCGTGCCCATGGGATAGACCTCGCTCGGGCACATCAGAAACGCGGCACGCGTTCCCATCACCGTGGCGTTGCTGGGATCGCTGTACTCAAGGCTGAAGTTCATCGAGTTGTACATCGCTCCCTGCTCGGAGTAAGGCATGATCCGAGCTGAGGGGCTGAACTGGTTACCAAGAAAAAACTGGCCCCCCACGAACGAGTACGTCCCCGAAGGCGGGAATGCCCCGTTCGAACTCTCGTAATTGTGCATCGCCAGGCCGAGCTGCTTGAGATTATTCGTGCACTGGATCCGCCTTGCCGCCTCGCGGGCGCTTTGGACCGCGGGTAGCAAAAGTGAAATGAGAACAGCAATGATCGCGATCACGACGAGCAACTCGATCAGGGTAAAGCCCGCCTGCTTCGATCGACCGAAACGAATCATGGAAAAACACCTGTTCATGAAATGTCAGCCTTGAAAGTGGAATCCCCAGAGACGATGTCCCAGATCCTGCTGGAGGGTGAATGGCCGCGCCCCTGGTGTTCACGTTGGCGAGCCGTCATTGTCCGCTCGAATGTGAAGTCGGAAACAATGTCGTGTTAAGAATTCTTAAAAATGCGAAAATGCGCCGGCCAGATCGTGTGTTAATGATCTAAGACGCTTCTCTTAAGACTAGTTCATACGCGTTCTTAACGGACTGCAGCGGCTGATTCAGGACAGGACGAAGCATTTCGGTGGTGTGGCCCGTTTCGCGATTGCTCAGGAGCGTCGCATCAGGCGTGCGTGGGCGGAGTTCGGTGGTGCTTCGGGATTGCGACGTGATCTGGTTGATGTCGTCAAGCGTGGGTGACGCCGAGCGATCATAACAAGAATATATGTGAATAAAATCGCGCCGGAAAGTATGAACGTGCGCGTATAGAAATGATGTCTGAGCAGGGCAAGTTGCTTCGTGGCGCGACCTGGGGTCGTGCCTGCGAATTCCAAAGCGCAGCGGTTGGAGCGCTGGTTGCGGGCGCCTGGCGATCGGTTCTCACGGATGTTTGGGCGCGGGTTTGAGCAGGCGTGAGAGTCGCTCACGCACGGGCACGTGTGCGGGGTCGCTCGCGAGATTTTTGAGCTCGTCGGGGTCGGTGTCGTAGTCGTAGAGCTGGATTCCGCGTTTGCCGCCGTCCCATTCGGTATAGCGGTAGCGTTCGGTGCGGATGCTGCGGCCCATGAACCAGCGCGGCCTGCCCTTGGTTGTCTCACCGGTCATGATCGGCGTGCCTCGCGAAACCTGGGTGAAGGCGGGTTTATCCCAGGCGCTTTTGGGGTCGTCGAGCAGCGGTTTGAGGCTCGTGCCGTCGGTCCTTGGCGGCTGGAGACCACAGAGATCGGCGAGGGTCGCGTGAAGGTCGACGAGCTCGACGGTGCGCAGGCAATGGCGGCCGCGCCCGGGGTTGCGGGGATCAACGATGATCAGGGGGACGCGCGCGGCGTTTTCGAACAGGCTCATCTTTTGCCAGAGGCCGTGCTCGCCGAGATGGTAGCCGTGGTCGCTGAGAAAGACCACGATGGTTTTGTCCGCGAGCTTGAGCTCCTCGAGCGTTCGGAGCACGATTCCAAGCTGTGCGTCCATGAAGCTTGTGCTGGCGCGGTAGGCCTGGATCGCCTGGCGTCGCAGGTCGTCGCTCATTGTATCTTGCTCGCGCTTGGCGCTGGCGAAGGCGGCCGCGGGGCCGCTCTTACGATGATCCGCCGGCACGGTTGGCAGGACGATCTCCGACAGCGGATGCTGGCTGAAGTAGGCTCTGGGTGCGACGTAGGGGGTGTGCGGCCGGAAGAATCCGCAGGCGAGAAAGAAAGGCCGATCCCGGTATTCGCGCAGCAGACGGGCGATCGCCTGGGCGGTCTTGCCGTCCGTCTGCTCGGCATCCTTCCCCTCTGCGGCGAGCCAGCTCAAGGTCGCGCCAAAGCGTCCTGAGCCCCTCGCGCGCGGGGCGAGCGTGAAGATCAGGTCTTCCTCGTCCTTGTCGCGGCCGCGGGGATTCTCGGTGTGATCCCAGCTTGGAGGATCGTCGAGCCCGGGCGTGCCGATCTGCCCAGGTACGCCGTAGTGGTAGAGCTTGCCCACGCGGGCGACCGTGTATCCTGCCTTGCGGAAGGTCTGCGGCAGGCTCTGGGCGTCGGGCAGGTTCTGGCGGAACTGGGTGGAGTTCTCGTAAACCCGGGTGGTGTCGGGCCGCAGACCGGTGAGGAAGCTGGTCCGGCTGGGGTTGCAGAGAGGAAACTGGCAGTACGCCCGGTCGAACTGCACCCCACGCTGGGCCAGGGCGTCAAGATTGGGCGTGCGCTGGGGCCCGCCGTATGTGCCCAGGGCACGCGCTGTGAGGTCGTCGGAGACGATGACCAGCACGTTCATCTTTTCAGGAGCCTGAGCGCGGGCGAACGCGGGCGCGGCCGCGAGGATGGCAAGAGCGATCACGTGGCGGTGAATGGGCATCAAATCCTCGCTGACGTTGTGATAAATCCGATCGGGTTCGTTGTCCGCAGTCAGGCGACGACGCTCGGCCGGTCGTTATCGCTGTTCTCGGCGCGGCCAGTCCTTGTTGAGCTGGATATTCTTTAAGAGCTCCGCGCGCTTCACGCCCTTCATGGGGGCAAGATAAACCTCCATGTCGGAGTCGTACATTGCGGCCGGCTCGGGGGATCGCCCCGCGTCGCCGCTGGATATTTCCCACTCCTCAAGCCGGGTGCGCATGGCCTTCAAGGTTGCGGCGTGCGCAGGGTCAGACGCAAGATTGTGAAGCTCGTGCGGGTCGGCGGCAAGGTCGTAAAGCTCCTCGGCGGGACGCCTGGGTGCGAACAGGAGCTCTTCCTGCAACGCGCTCAGCTTGCTCTCCTGGTGGAGCACACGCAGCCGCTGCAGGATCGCCTTGTCGTCCTTGTAAGCGCAGGGCGCGAGGAGCGGCCGATCATTCATGTAATTGCGTATATATTTATAATGTGATGTGCGCACGCATCGGATGTGGTCGATGGTTTCGTCGCAGCGGTCGCGGGCGGCGAACACGGCCTCGCGTGGTTTGTCATGCGCTGCCAGGATGTTTCGCCCCTGCATCGAGCGCGGGATTTCGATGCCGGCGAGTGCGAGCGACGTCGCCGCCAGGTCGATCTGCTGGACCAGGTCGTCGCGGACGAGCGCCTTTGCGATGTCTGGCCCGCGCACGATGAGCGGAACATGGATCCCCTCATCGTAGAGAAACTGCTTGCCGCGCGCGTGGCTGATGCCATGGTCTGTGAGGAAGAAGACCACGGTGCCGTCGAGCAGTTTTTCGGATTCGAGCCTGGTAATCACGTCGCCGACTTCGCGGTCGGTATAGCGGCAGGCGTCGAGATAGTCGGCCCAGTCCTGGAGCAGAACTGGGTCGCGGGGGTAATAGGGGGGTAGCGTGACGGCGCCGGGGCTGGTGTTGGATCCGAGCTCTTTACGCACGCGTTCCTGCCATGCCCGGTTGGGGCGCTGACCGCGATACTTGCCGCCGTGGAGCTGCACCTGCATGAAGAACGGCTGGCCCGGCTTGCGCCCCGACCAGTCGTTGCCGTTGTAAATGGCTGGGTCCCATTCGAAGTTATAGTCGGTCTTGCCGAGCGTTTTTCGGCCTGCGATGGGGCCGCCGATGCAGGTGTAGTAACCTGCCTTCTGGAACAGGAGCGGGACCGGGACGACGTCCGCGGGCAAGTGGATCTTGAGCTTGCCGCGGCCGCTGCGGTGATGATGGGCGCCGAGGGTCGTCTGGTAGCAGCCGGTGATCAGGGCCGAGCGGCATGGCGAGCACACAGGCGCTGTGGTGAACGCGCGGGTGAAGCGCGTTCCTTCACGCGCAAGGCGATCGACGTGGGGCGTCTGGATGACCTTCTCGCCGTAGCACGAGAAGTTCGCAGACATGTCATCCACCACGATCCAGACGATATTTGGGCGCCTGGCCGGCTCGGTTGCGCATGCGTTAAAGGACAGTCCGCCGGCAAACGAGAGCGCGATCAGCAGGAGCGTGGCGCTCGGCACGGCTGGCGGGACGCTGCGTTGGATTAATCGCATGGGCATGTTCCGATTTCGAGTTGCGATCCCTGCGCGGTGGAGCGCGATCAGGCGAGGATTCCCTTGATGACCTTTGCGCCTTCCACGCCAGTGAGCCGGGCGTCGAGGCCCTGGAACTTCACGCTGAAGGCTTCGTGTTCGATGCCAAGCTGGTGCAGCATGGTGGCGTGCAGGTCGTGCACGGTGCAGATGTTTTCGACGGCGGCGTAGCCGAGCTCATCCGATGCGCCATGGACGATGCCTCCGCGCACGCCTCCGCCAGCGAGCCACACCGACATGGCCTTGTTGTGGTGGTCGCGGCCGTCGCCTCCTTGCGACATTGGCGTGCGCCCGAACTCGCCGGCCCAGACGACCAGGGTGTCGTCGAGCATCCCGCGCTGTTTGAGATCGGTCAGGAGCGCCATGCAGGCGCGGTCGATCTCCCTGGCCTTGAGCGCGACGCCCTGTTTCACGCCGCCGTGATGGTCCCAGTCCTTGTGGTAAAGCTGGATGAATCGCACGCCGCGCTCGGCGAGCCTGCGCGCGAGCAGGCAGTTCGAGGCGAACGAGCCATCGCCCGGCTGGCAGCCGTAGAGCTCGAGCATGCTCCGGCTCTCGCCGCTCAGGTCCATCAGTTTGGGCACGCTCGCCTGCATCTGGAAGGCCATCTCGTACTGCGCGACGCGGGTGGCGATTTCTGGGTCGTGGACCACGCGTTCGTGCTGGTGGTTAAGGGCGCTGATCGCGGCGACGTCGTCGGCTTGCTGGCTCGAGGAGACGCCGGGCGGGTTGTTGAGATAGAGCACGGGATCGCCCTTGGCCCGAAGCTGAACCCCCTGGTGGCGGCTGGGCAAGAATCCGCTCGACCATTGCCGGGCCGCGATCGGCTGGTTTTGGCCCCCCTGGCCAAGCGACGTCAACACCACAAAGCCGGGCAGGTCCTGAGCCACGCTCCCCAGGCCGTAGGTCACCCAGGCGCCCATGCTCGGCCGGCCGGCGATCTGCGAACCGGTATTCATGAACATGTGAGCTGGATCATGGTTGATGGCTTCTGTGGTCATGGAGCGGATGAGGCAGATGTCGTCGATGACCGAGCCGATGTGGGGGAAGAGGGCGCAGATTTCGGTGCGTTCCTTGCCGAATGCCTGGAACGGGTGCTGTGGGGCGAAGCATTTGAGCGGCTGGCCCTGGAGCTGGGCGAGCTGCTGTCCGCGGGTGAAGCTTTCGGGCATGGGCTTGCCGTGCATGGCGGCGAGCCCTGGCTTGGGGTCGAAGGTTTCCAGGTGGGAGGGTCCGCCGGCCATGGTGAGCCAGATCACGCGGCTGGCCTTCTGGGGCAAGGGGAGCGTGCGCAGAACGCCCCGCTCGGCCTCGGCACGGAGCCCGGCTGGATCCATGAGCGACGCGAGCGCGACTGCCCCCAGGCTTTGCGATGATTTACCCAGGAAGGCGCGGCGGGTGAGTGCGGGATCGGCGTGGCGATTCATGGCGGGTAGGACCTCGTGCGTGCTCAGACCAGGATATCCTTGATGACCTTCGCCCCCTCGACGCCAGTGAGCCGGGCGTCGAGCCCCTGGAATTTGACACGGAAGGCGTTGTGATCGATACCAAGCTGGTGCAGCATGGTGGCGTGAAGGTCGTGGACGGTGCAGACGTTTTCGACGGCGGCGTAGCCCAGTTCGTCGGTCGCGCCCAGGACGAACCCTGGCTTCACCCCCGCGCCGGCGAGCCACATCGACATCGCCTTGTTGTGGTGGTCGCGGCCGACAGGCCCCTTGTTCGATTGCGACATCGGCGTGCGCCCGAACTCGCCCGTCCAGACGACGAGTGTTTCCTCGAGCATGCCTCTACGCTTGAGGTCGAGAATGAGCGCTGCGCAGGCCTGGTCGATCTCGCGGCAGCGGAGCGGCAGCTCCTCGCGGAGCAGGCTGTGATGGTCCCAGTCGCGATGATAGAGCTGGATGAAGCGCACGCCGCGCTCGGCCATGCGGCGGGCGAGCAGGCAGTTGGAGGCGAACGAGCCGTCGCCAGGCTGGCAGCCGTATAGCGCCAGCGTCCGGGCGCTTTCACCGCGGAGGTCGGTCAGCTCCGGCACGCCGGTCTGCATGCGAAAGGCCATCTCATACTGGGCGATGCGCACGGCGATCTCGGGGTCGTGCGCGACGCTGTCATGGTTGTGGTTGAGCGCGCGAATGGCGGCGACGTCGGCCGCTTGCTGGTCGCGTGAGACGCCGCGCGGGCGGCTCAGGTAGTGCACAGCCTCCCCCTGGCCGCGCACGGGCACGCCCTGGTAGCGCCCGGGCAAGAAGCCGCTGCTCCACTGCCGCGCGGCGATCGGCTGCGGCGAGCGTCCCTTGCCGGTCGACACCATCACCACGAACCCGGGCAGATTCTCGGCCTCGCTCCCCAGGCCGTAGGTCACCCAGGCGCCCATGCTCGGCCGGCCGGCGATCTGCGAACCGGTATTCATGAACATGTGAGCTGGATCGTGGTTGATGGCCTCGGTGGTCATGGAGCGGATGAGGCAGATCTCATCGATGATCGACCCGATGTGGGGCAAAAGCTCGCTGATCTCGGTGCCGTTCTTGCCGTACGTGCGGAATCGAAACAGGGGCGGCAGGCAAACGAGCCGTTCGCCCTGGAGCTGGGCGAGCTGCTGGCCGCGGGTGAACGACTCGGGCATTGGCTGGCCGGCAGCGCGGGCGAGACCGGGCTTGGGGTCGAAGGTCTCGAACTGCGAGGGTCCGCCGGCCATGGTGAGCCAGATGACGCGCCTGGCCTGGCGCGGGAGGGTGAGCGCGGGTTCGTGCGCGGCTGGGTTTTCCGGCCCCGCGCGGAGGAGGGACGGGCTCAGGAGCGACGCCAGCGCGACCGTGCCGAGCCCGTGCGCGGATCGGCCCAGGAAGGCCCGGCGATCGAGCGGCACGCCAGCGCGGTCGAAACGCTCGTTCATAAGTTCACGACCTTGTGATCGTTTCGTGGAGGTTGAGGAGGACGCGGGCGACGTGGGTCCAGGCGGCGAGCTCGGCCGGGTCGATGCCGGCGGGTGCGGGTGCGACGCCGATGGAGATCAGGGCACGCGCGGCGTCGGGATGCGCGCGGTAATCTTTCAAGTGCTGCGCGAGCAGCTTGGTCACGGTCGCGAGCTCGGGCGGCCGCGGCGTGCGCTGAAGCGCAAGCTGCCAGGCGCGCGTGAGACGATCCTCCGGCCGGCCCGCGCACTCCCGGAGGATCCGGGCGGCGAAGGCACGCGCGGCCTCGACGTAGGTGGGATCGTTCAGAAGCACAAGCGCCTGCTGTGGGATATTCGAGCGGGTCCGCTCGGCCGTGCATTCCTCGCGGCTGGGGGCGTCGAAGGCCAGCAAGCTGGGATGCAAAAACGTGCGCTGCCACCAGGTGTAAAGCCCGCGGCGGTGCTCGGCGTCGCCTGTGTCCGCGACGTAGTGCCGTGGTGGGAAATTGAGGTTTTCCCAGTATCCCTCGGGCTGATACGGCTTGACGCTCGGCCCGCCGATTTTCGTCACCAGCAGGCCGGCGATGGCAAGCGCGTTGTCGCGCACGAGCTCGGCGTCGATTCGATACGCGTTTTGCCGCGCGAGCTCCCGGTTGAGCGGATCGGCGGCAAGGACCTCGGGCGTGGCAGTCGAGGACTGGCGATACGTGTTGCTGGTGACGAGGATGCGCACCATGTGTTTCCCATTCCAGCCGCTGTCCATGAATTCGCACGCCAGCCAGTCGAGGAGCGCCGGGTTGGCGGGCGGTTCGCCCTGCGCGCCCAGGTCGTCGAGCTGGCGAGAGAGGCCCTGGCCGAAGAATTGCTTCCAGAGCCGGTTCATGACGGTGCGGGCGGTGAGCGGGTTGTCGCGGGAGACGAGCCACAGGGCCAGGTCGAGCCGGGTGAGCGCCCGGCCGCTGTGCTCCGGCTGGGACAGGTAATGCGGCAGCGCGGGCTTCACGATCTCGCCGGTCTCGTTCATCCAGTTGCCGCGCGGCAGGATTCGCACCGTGCGCGGGTGCTCGGTGTGGACGCTGACGAGGCAGCGCGGCAGGCGCTCAGCGAATTCCCTGCGCGCCTGCTCGGCCTGGGCGTACGCGGCACGCTCGGCTGGATAAAGCGGTGTGATCCTGTCCCGGAAGTACGACCGGATGACCTCGCGCTCACGGCGATTGCGCACGCCGGCGGTCTTCGTGAGGGCGGCTTGCACCGCGGTGGCGGTTCCCTTCTCGGCGGGACTTGCCTTCGAATCGCGGCCCAGTTCGGGGAGTGTGATCGCGTAGCGGGCCACGTCGGCTTCCCACTGCGTTTGCGCGGCGTCGAGCTCGCGCGCGACGGCGTCGAGCCGCTTCCGGGCCTCCGCAACCGCGGCGTCAAGCCGGGCGAGCGTCTTCTCCTCCTCGGCCGAGGCGACGATCATGCCGTCTTCCCTGCGCCCGATGATCGGCTCCTGGATATCGGCGAAGAACGCGCCCAGGGAATAAAAGTCACGCATCGTGAACGGGTCGAACTTGTGATCGTGGCACTGCGCGCAGCCGGTTGTCTGGCCGAGCCACGCCGCGCCAATCGCGCGGACGCGATCAGTCAGCATGCGCGACTCATAATCCCTGGGCTGTGCGCCCCCTTCCTCGGTGGTGAGCAGGAGCCGGTTGAACGCCGAGCCTACCCGCGTTTCGGTCGTCGCGCCGGGCATCAGATCGCCGGCGATCTGCTCGACGGTGAAGCGGTCGAACGGCTTGTTGTCGTTGAAGCTCCTGATCACCCAGTCGCGGTAGGGCCAGATGTTTCTGGGGTTGTCGCTGTGGTAGCCGATGGTGTCGGCGAAGCGGACGACGTCCAGCCAGCCGAGCGCCATGCGCTCGCCGTAATGCGGGTTCGCGAGCAGGCGGTCGACCAGCCGCTCGTAGGCGCCCGGGGCGGTGTCGGCCACGAAGGCGCTCACCTCTTCGGGGGTGGGCGGCAGGCCGATCAGGTCAAACGACAGGCGGCGGATGAGGGTGCGGCGGTCGGCCTCGGGCGCGGGTTTCATGCCGAGCGCATCGAGCCGCCTGCCTACCAGGACGTCGATCGCGTTCTGACCGGCCGGGATCTCCGCCTTGACCGGCTTTTCGTACGACCAGTGCCGCTGGTATTGCGCCCCCTGGCCCACCCAGCGCCTGAGGATCTCCTTTTGCCGGGCGTCGAGCTTCTTGTTGGACCTGGGCGGCGGCATGATCTCGGCCGGGTCCGCGCTCTCAACCCGCGCCACGAGTTCGCTTTCGCTCGGTTTGCCCGGCACAAACGCCTCGGCCTTGAGCGCATCGTCGCGAATGTCGAGCCGCAAATCGGCCTTGCGTCGATTCTGGTCGGGCCCGTGGCAGAGGAAGCAATTGTCGGCCAGGATCGGCCGGACGTCGCGGTTGAACTCGATCCGCGCAGGCACGGCGGGCGGGGATTTATCGGCTTCGGCTTCGCCTGCCGCACAAAGTGCGAAAGCCCCCAACTGGCCAGCGAAAATCGCTACGGTCCACCCGGTCCGGAAGGTCAATCGAAGCATCATGGCGGGGTCCTGCGGCGCCGGCTCGGTTGGCCCCTCGGGCAGGCGACGAGCGTGGTCAGGTCCGATCGAATAAGGCGGGTGCGGCCTTGCCTCGCGGCCGTGCCCCTATCCTAAACCATTACGCCGCCGCCGGGAAGCGCGGGGGGCGCATCCCACGCGGAGTTCTTTAAGGATCCGCGCGCTTGAGCTCGCGCTCGCCATCCGCCACGCGGAAGATCACACCCGTTACCTTGCCCTCGGTATTTCGCTTGAAGGTGAAGTGCCCGTCGGTGTATGGCATGGCGAACTCGGTATCCGAGGTCGGCACCAGCTCGAGTGCTCCCGGGCGAAAGGGCAATGTGATCTCAAGATGATCACTCGAGCGGGCGATTTTGGCCGTTGGCGCGGCTGGGATGTCCCCCATTCGGTACGCGCCCACGTAACGGTCGAGCTGTGCTGGGGAGAGGCTCACGCGGTGAATCGGCGCAACGTCTGCCGCGGTAGGCCGCGGTCGATCGGGGAGCTCGAGCACCCAGATGTTGCGGAAATGCACAGGGTGATCGTGATCTTGCAACCTGATCGGTCCGCGCCCGCCGCGATCCTGGTAAGGCTGCCAGCGCAGCCACGAGGTCGGCCCGAACGGCGCCTCGTTGTTTTGCACCAGGATGCCGTTGTGGAACACAGTAATCCGCGCTGGCTCCGTGAGCTTGCCCGCGGAATCGAATCGCGGCTTGCGGAACGCGATGTCGTAAGTCTGCCACGTGCCGGGCGGGCGCGCGGCGTTGAACAGCGGCGGATACTGGCCGTAGATCGAGCCAGCCTGACCATCGGCGTAGGTCTCGGCCTGGTAGGAGTCGAGAACCTGAATCTCGAACTGGCCCATGAGGAAGATGCCGCTGTTTCCTCGATCCTGGCTGCGCCCGCGCGGCGGGCTTGGCGCGGCCCACTCGACGTGAAGCTGAATGTCGCCAAACTCGGCCCGCGTCTCGATCGGACCCGCCCCCGGAACAGTCTCGAGCACGCCATCCTTGACCTTCCACGCGGCAGGCCCCCCCGTGGCCGACTTCCAGCCGCGGAGCGTCGTGCCGTCGAAGAGCACCACCGCTCCATGCGGCGGCTTCGCGGGATCGTCCGAGGGCTCGAGCACCGCGGGCTTCGGCCGGTGAATGTCATGCTGCCGCCAGCGTACAGCGCTGTCTCGCCCCGATTCGCCCGCGGCCAGGCAAACGAAGATCCCCGCGGTCAACACCACTCCGACCGATGCAAGACGCACAAAAAGCCGAGGCATGGAAACGCGCTCCGGGTGTCGTTGGCGATGGCATCGTCGAGCCCGCATCGACCCGTCTCAAGCTCGATCGTTCCCGCACTGTAACGAGCCCAGGCCGCCGTCGCGACCGTCTGCTCCGGGTTTCAGGCCGCCCCGGCGACTTGCTGTTTCGGAAAGCGGGATTGTTGTTTAAAATGTGTTTGACAATGCTCGGATCGCCAGGCAGGCTCGTGCTGCCGTCTGTGCGAAGCGCAGCCCACCGCAACCCGCCGATCGACCGCCCGGGTCGACTCTGGCGGCCGTAATCAAAGCAGGGGAGAAACGTCATGAGCCGGATGAAGGCCCTGGGCCTGGCGACGGGGTTTGTCTTGCTCGTGTTCGGATCGCCTGTGGCGTTTGGCGCGGCGGATACGCCCGAGCTCAAGCGGGCCGCGCATGACTACACGGCCACGGCCATGCCGCTGGTGGCGAAGTACTGCCTGAAGTGCCACTCGACGAAGCGAGCCGAGGGGGATCTCGATCTCGAGCGATTCGCCACGCTGAGCGAGGTTCGCAAGGCGACCTCGGTGTGGCTCAAGGTCGCGGAGATGCTCGACAACGGCGAGATGCCCCCCAGGAACGCGCGCAAGCCGAGCGATCTCGAGCGGCGGTCGCTGCGCGGCTGGGTCACGCAGTATTTGAAGGCCGAAGCGCTCGCCAGCGCGGGCGATCCGGGGCCGGTGATCATCCGGCGGCTCTCGAACGCACAGTATACCTACACGCTCCGCGACCTCACGGGCGTGGCGCTCGACCCAGCGCGGGAGTTTCCCGTCGATGGCGCGGCCGGGGAGGGGTTCACCAACACCGGCAACGCGCTTGTGATGTCCCCCGCCCTGCTCACCAAGTATTTCGACGCCGCCAAGTCAGTCGCCGCGCATGCCGTGCCGTTGCCCGATGGCATGCGGTTCTCACCCAGCGTCACCCGCCGCGACTGGACCAACGAGGCCGTCGCCAGCATCCGCGCGCTCTACGCCGAATACGCCGATTCCGGCGGCGGTTCCCAGGTCAACCTGCAAGGCATCGTCTTCGATACCAACAACGGCGGCAGGCTCCCGCTCGAGCGCTATCTGGCCGCCACGCTCGCCGAGCGCGACGCGCTTGAACACGGCAAAAAATCGATCGCCGCGGTCGCCCGCGATTACAAGCTCAGCCCAAAGTATCTGGCCCTGCTCTGGGACGCGCTTGGCGACCGCGCCCCCTCGCTCTTGCTCGACGACCTGCGCACGCGCTTCCGGTCGGCCAAGAGCGGCGATGCCCACGCGCTCGCAATCGCGGTCGCGGGCTGGCAGGCGCGACTGTGGAAATTCAACAGCGTGGGCCATATCGGCAAGCTGAATGGCCCGAAGTCGTGGCTCGAGCCGGTCTCGCCGCTGCTCGAGCGCCAGGAGTTCCGTGTCCCGATCCAGGCTGAACCGGGCAAGGACGTCACGCTTTACCTGAGCGCGACGCCCGCGGGCGACGGCTCCGCGCACGACGTGGTCGTCTGGGAACGGCCGCGCCTGGCCGCGCCCGGGATGCCCGAGATTCTTCTAAAAGATCTTCACGCTCTGGCGCAGGCGCTTGTTGAAAGGCGAAAGCGTGTGTTCGCGAGCGCAGCGCAATGCCTGGCCGCGGCTGACGAGGCGTCTCTGGCCCGCGGCGCGATCGACCGGGCCGCGCTGGCACGCAAGCACGGCGTGGCCGAGGACGTGCTCTCCGCGTGGTTTGATTATCTGGGGCTCAGCGAGCGCGGCGTCACCATCAGAACGCATCTGGTGGGGAAAATGGAGAAGGCCTCGGGCTACGATTTCGTGAATGGCTGGGGCCCGGGCGAGACGCCGAACGCCGTGGCGAATGCTTCCGACGAGCACGTGCGGGTGCCCGGGAATTTGCGCCCGCACAGTGTGGCGATGCATCCCTCGCCCACATTGCGCGTGGCGGCCGGCTGGCAGAGCCCGGTCGCGGGCGTGATGCGGATTTCCGGGCGCGTCCAGCATGCACACCCTGAATGCGGCAACGGCGTCACCTGGTCGCTCGAGGTGCGCAGAGGCGCAACGCGGCAAAGGCTCGCGGCCGGTGTGGCGCACGGGCCGCAAATCCACACGATCGGGCCCCTGGAATCGATCCCGGTCCAGCCCGGCGATCTTGTCTCGATCGTGCTCGGGCCGCGCAATGGCGACCATTCCTGCGACCTCACGGCCGTCGACCTCACGCTCGAGGGTGCGGCGGGCAAGTGGGATCTGGCGGCTGACGTTTCGCCCAGCATTCTCGCCGGCAATCCCCACGCCGACCGCCAGGGCCATCCCGCCGTCTGGCATTTCTACACCGAGCCCGAAAGCGGGGGCGAGCCCGACGCCGTGATTCCCGCCGGGTCGATCCTCGCGCGCTGGCAGTCGGCGACGAATCCCAGCGCGAAAAAAACGCTCGCACGCGAACTGCAAGCGCTCCTGATCTCGGGCACGGCCGCGGCGAAGAACGATCCCAACGCAGAGCTCTACCGCCAGCTTATTTCGTTCCGCGGGCCGCTCTTTCGCTCCTGGCGGAGCGCCGCGGGAAAACAGACCGCTCAGCCGCAAGCGGGTGCGGACCGTTTCCTCCCCGGCCAGTTCGGGCGCTTGCCGGACGGCCGCGCCACCGACCCCGCGAACCTCGTCATGCAGACACCCGCCGCAATCGCGGTCACTCTGCCCGCGGAGCTCGCCGCCGGCTGCGAGTTCGTCACCACCGGGCGCGTCGACGATTCCGCGGGTGAGGCCAGCGCCCAGCTTGCGATCTCGACCGCCAGGCCCGAACTCAAACCCGCCGCCGACCCAGCGCGGCCGGTCGTCACCGCGAAAGCCGGCCCCGCCAAGCTCCGCTTCGAGACCGCGTTTGCCGATTTCCGCCGCCTGTTTCCACCCGTGCTCTGCTATTCCAAGATCGTCCCGGTCGACGAGGTCATCACCCTCAGCCTGTTCTATCGCGAGGACGACAATCTCCGCCGCCTGATGCTCGACGACGCCGCGGCCGCCCGGCTCGATCGGCTCTGGCTCGAGCTGCGTTTCATCAGCCAGGATGCGCTCATGATGGTTGACGCGTTCCAGCAACTGCTGGAATACGCCTCGCAAGACGGAGATCCCAGGATCTTCGAGCCGCTCCGCAAGCCGATTCTGGATCGCGCGGCCGCGTTTCGCCAGGCGCTTGTCGACGCCGAGCCCCGCCAGCTCGAGGCCGTGATCGCATTCGCCGAGCGGGCGTATCGCCGGCCTCTACGCGGGGCCGAGGCGGACACGCTCCGCGCGCTTTATCGCAAGCTCCGCGGCGAAGGGTTGCCGCATACCGATGCCTGGCGGCTCGTGCTGGCGCGAGTGCTCGTCGCCCCCGCGTTTCTCTATCGCGTCGAGGCCGCCGCGAAAGGCGCTCAACCCGCTCCGGTGTCGGACTGGGAGCTCGCCAGCCGCCTGAGCTATTTCCTCTGGTCGTCCGCGCCCGACGACACGCTGCGAAACCTGGCGGCCAGTGGGCGCCTGCACGACCCAGACTCCGCCGCCGCGCAGGCCAGACGCATGCTCAAGGACGAAAAGATCCGCCGCCTCGCGACCGAATTCGCCTGCCAGTGGCTGCACGTTTACGAGTTCGATTCCCTCGACGAAAAAAGCGAACGCCACTTTCCGACCTTTAACGCCCTGCGCGCTGCGATGTACGAGGAAACAATCCGCTTCTTCGCCGACCTTTGCCAGACGAATCGCCCCGTGCTCGACGTGCTCGACTCCGACCACACCTTCGTCAACGCCCCCCTCGCCGAGCATTACGGTATCCCAGGCGTCACCGGCAACGACTGGCGCAGGGTGGACGGCGTGAAGGCCCACGGCCGCGGCGGTATCCTCGGCCTCGCGAGCACGCTCGCGAAACAGTCGGGCGCGTCACGCACCAGCCCCATTCTCCGCGGCAACTGGATCTCCGAGGTGCTCCTGGGCGAAAAGCTGCCCAAACCACCCCCCGGCGTGCCGCTGCTGCCCGAGGATGAATCGTCCACCGGCGGCCAGACCATGCGCGCCCTCGTGGAACGCCACAGCCGAGACCCCAAATGCACCACCTGCCACGCCCGGATCGATCCCATGGGCTTTGCGCTCGAGGCATACGACGCCATCGGCCGCCGCCGCGCCCGGGATCTGAACGGCAACCCCATCGACGCCAAGGCCAAAACGCTCGACGGCGCGAACTTCGAAGGGCTCGAAGGACTGCGAACCTACCTGCTCACCAAACGCCGTGAGGCCGTCGCGCGGCAATTCAGCCGCAAGCTGCTCGGTTACGCACTCGGGCGCGGAGTCGCCCTCTCGGACGATCCCCTGCTCGACGTGATGACCCGGCAGGTTGCCAGCGGCGGGCGCATCGGCGACCTGATCGAGACCATCGTCCGCAGCCCCCAGTTCCGTGAGATCCGCGGCCGTGAGGCCATGATCGCCCAGACTCCCTGAGCCCGTACGCAAACCCCCGCGCCGTGGTCCCTCTTACCGATACCTGATTCTCTAGCCTCCGAGGCCGAGCATGATCGATCGCAACACCCTTCTCGAGCGGCGCACGTTTCTTCGCGGCGTGGGCGTGAGCATGGCCCTGCCGTGGCTCGAGTCGCTCGATGTGTGGGGCGGCGAAACGCTCCGCCGCCCCAACGCAGCCCCCGTGCGGCTCGCGGTGCTCTTCTCCGGAAACGGCTTCCATTCACGCGAGTGGTGGGCCAGGGGCGCTGGCAAGAACATGGAGCTCGGCAAGGTCCTCGCGCCGCTTCACCCCCACCGCGAAAAGCTCCTCTTCTTGAAGGGCCTCTATAACGCCGAGGCCCTCAAGGGCAACATCCATAGCTCCCAGACCGGCAACCTGCTCTCAGGCGCGCCTCTGGCCTCCGGCGGCGAGATCCGCTCCGGCACCAGCTTCGACCAGCTCCTGGCGCAAACCCATGGCCGATCCACCAAGGTCCCCAGCCTGGTCCTCGGCTGCGAAAAGTCAAACCCATCCGTGCATAAAAACTACTCCATGCTCTATTCGTCGCATATCTCCTGGACATCGCCCACGACCCCCACGCCGCTCGAGCTCTTCCCCGCGCTCGCCTTCGACCGCCTCTTCAAGGACGAGGTGCGCCAGGGAGACGAGAGCGTGCTCGATTCGGTGCTCGAGGACGCGAGGGACGTGCGCAGGGCGATCAGCACGTCGGATCAGCGCAAGCTCGATGAATACCTCGATTCCGTGCGCGAGGTCGAACAGCGCATCGAGCGCGCGGGCAAGCGCGGCGAGCTCCAGGGCTACAGACCCACGCTCGAGAAGCCCAACATCCCCCGCCCCGCAGACGGCATCCCCCAGGATATCGGCGAGCACATGCGGCTCATGTGCGACATCCTCGTGCTCGCGTTCCAGACCGACACCACCCGCGTCTGCACCCTCAAGCTCAATAACGACCATAGCTCGCTGCGGTTCCCAAACCTCGGCGTCGATTACATGATCCATCACCTGCTCTCGCACAGCGACACCGACGACTGGCTCAAGGTCAACCAGTTCTTCCTGAAGCAGGTTGCCTACATCGCGGCCAGGCTCGACGCCATCCAGGAAGGCGAACGCACAGCGCTTGATAATTCAATGCTCATGTATTGCTCGAGCATGCTGACCGGCGGCCACGACGCCACCAAGCTGCCGGTCGTCCTGCTCGGCGGCGCGGGGGGCAAAATCAAGGGCGGGCGCGTGCTCGACCACATGAACGACCCCAACCGCAAGATGTGCAGCCTCTTCCTCGCGCTGCTCGACAAGGCCGATGTGCACCTGAAACAGTTCGGCGACTCAAACGAACCGCTCTCCAGCGTGTGAAGCCGTCGAGTCACTGGTTAACGAACTTGCTCTGGCGGTTGTGGAACGTCGCTCCCGCGTGAATCTCCCAGAGTCGCCCCTTGCGCGGGACCGCGGCGAGATCGCCTCGTGATCCCGGGGAATCGCGGCCAGTCGGGTAGTTCGTGGATGTGCACTGCGATTCTTCGCAAAAGCCGCGGCAGGAATATTGCTCAAGCTCCGCAAAAGCGAGCGATTTTCCTGCCTGCTGCACGCGCTTGAGCGCCCTCGTTGGCTCGATCAGCGCTGGTCACTTGACTCCACGGCACGCGACCCTACAACAGGTACGTGGGCCCACGCGGGCGAATGTTGCTCCAGGAAGGCGACGAGGCTTTGTGTTTCCAGGCTCGACCATGCTCGAGCCGGTTCGTCCCGCGGCCTGCTGGAGCATGGCATGAACTCGGTATCGAAACCCCAGGCGCCCCCGGCCTGGACGGTCTGGTGGCTGCTCGCGGCGGGGGTTTATAACCTCGCCTGGGGAACAGCGACGATTTTTTTTCCCCACCTGCTCTTCGACTGGACCGGCATCACTCGCTGCAATTATCCCGAGATCTGGCAAGGCGTCGGGATGATCGTGGGCGTGTACGGCGTCGGCTATCTCATCGCCGCCAGCGATTCCCGCCGGCACTGGCCCATCGTTCTCGTGGGTCTGCTGGGCAAGACGTTCGGCCCGATCGGCTTCGCGGATGCGCTTGTACGCGGCGTCTTTCCCCCGCTCTTCGGACTTACGATTTTGACCAACGACCTCATCTGGTGGGTGCCGTTCGTCATGATCCTGGTCGATGCCGCCCAGCATCGAACCCTCGCTTCCCGAATCCAGCCCGGGTCGTGCCTGACGTATGTGCGGGAATGCCGGATCGCCGCCGCACCCGCGGACGTCTTTCGCTTTCATGAGAGCCCCCAGGCGCTCACTGCGCTGATTCCGCCCTGGGAATCGATGGCCGTTGTGGAATCGCCCGGCTCGCTTGCGCCCGGCAGCAAGGTCGTGCTCCGCGGGCGTGTCGGCCCGCTCGCGGTCGAGTGGGTCGCGATCCACACAGAGTATGCCCCGCCCCACCTCTTCGCCGACCGCCAGGAATCAGGCCCGTTCGCCTACTGGTACCACCGCCACCGGTTCCTCGACGACGGCCAGGGGTGCACCATCCTGCGCGACGAGGTCGAATACTTGCCCCCGCTCGGCATGATCGGCCGCACGCTCGGCGGCGGCTTTCTCCGCCGCAAACTCGACCGGATGTTCGCATATCGACATGAAATCACGCGCAAGCGGGTCGAGGCCGAGGGTAAATCGCAGCCATGAGCCTCGCGCCTGATCGGCTGATCTTCCTGGCCCACCTGGCGTCGACGTGGTTCATGGCCGGGCTCATCTGGTTCGTGCAGGTCGTGCATTATCCGCTCTTCGACGGCGTCGGCCGGGAGGCGTTTGCGGAGTATGAATCGCGGCACGCTGCGCGGACCACGTGGGTGGTTGGGCCGCCGATGCTGGTCGAGGCGGCCTCCGCGATACTTCTCCTCTGGCTTCATCCCGCGGGTGTGGCGGAATGGCAAGCCTGGACGGGGCTTGGGCTCCTGGCCCCGATCTGGATCTCGACCGCACTCGTTCAGGTCCCCTGCCATGACCGCCTGGCCGCGGGCTTTGACGCCAGCACCCACCGCCGCCTGGTCGCGACCAACTGGCTCCGAACCGCTGCCTGGACAGCGCGAGGCGCCCTGGTGCTCGGGATGTGCTGGAGCTTGCCAGGTTGAAAAAGAATTACCTTGGACAACGTGTAGCCAAGGATATCGTAACCGTCTATTTACAGGGAACCCGGCCATGGACGGTCACTCATCGCTGAGACGCGAAAGATTCAGTTTCCTTTCAATGAGTCCAACGGATGAAACGGGTTTTCAAGGCGCGAAAGTAGTCGAGCGACCTTGAGACAACCCGACCCGGGAAGCGAGCGGACCTTCGTGTGGGCTGTGAAGGACCCGCGCGCACGGGGGTTCTGGGCAACAAGCGATGCTTGCATGTGACTGGGGCGGCCTCGCAACTCTCCCGGCATCGATCGGCGAGGATGGCGACCTGTAGACCAGTATCGAGAAGGATGCGCCGTTCAGTCACGCCCGAATCCTTCCATGTGCTCGGGGTTTGTACTCAAGTCAGGTGGGGTGTTCTTGTGTACGCCGATGATTCCGAGGCGTTTGGCGATGTCATAGGCCGATTCACGCGGCGCCCGCCGGCGCATATGTTCTGTCAGCGCCTCGCGGACGACGGCCGAGGGGCTGACGCCTTTCTCACTGGCCTCGCTCTCCAGCTCCTTCTTGAGCCGTTCATCAATTCTGACGTTAATGCGTTCCATTCGTATCTCCTACGACCAGATGCGCGTCAGACATTCCATCACCGCTGTCTGACACACGCAAGCAACTCGGATACCGACCAGGCCATCACCAGCCGGAAAACATCGAGTGTAACGTCTCACAATGCTATTCAGTGTGCATGTGCAAACATGTCAAGCATAAGATAAGAAAGATGCACTCCCGCGGATTCGTGGTGGGTCATGAGAGCAACCCCTCGCACGCCCTGTTCAATGCCGCGAGGGGCTCGGGATCGGCCAGGCGGTGATCCGTGCCGACGTCGATCAGGGTTGCGCCACTGGTTCGCGCCAGCTCCTCGGAGTGAGCGAAGGGGACCACGTCGTCCGCGCGGCTGTGCAGGATCACCGTGTCCGGCCGGACGCTCCGGGCGTTTCCCCACTTTTTCCAGGCGGGGCAGAGCAGAACGAGCCGGGCGTCGCCAAGGTTGAGATTCATGGCCACTGCGCCGCCGCGGCTCGAGCCCACCACCACCCGCGGCTGATGCCGGTCGAGCTCAGCCTGGGCGATCCGCACCGCTGCCGCGAAGTCCTCGTCCGGCAGGCTGGGGTTGATCACCTGGTGGCCCTGATTGGTGAGATACGTTGGCTTCACGCCGCCAGGCACCGATTGCCAGCCGTGGAGAAAGAGAATCGTCATCGCGCGGGGCTCCGTCACTGTTTGTAGCCAATCTGCCGCAGAAAATCCCTGCGTTCCTGGATCTCGTGATCGTCCTCGATGCCCCGGGGCGAGAAGCCGTCGATCACCCCCAGGATTCCCCGGCCCGTGCCGGTCTCGGCGAGCACGACCTCGGCCGGGTTGGCCGTTGCGCAGAAGATGCGGCAGACCTCCGGGACCAGCTTGAGCGCATTGAGCACGTTGAGCGGGAAGAAGCCCAGGCCCAGGAAGATCATGAAGCTATGCCCTGCCCCGATGGCCGCGGCGTTTTTTTTCGCGAGCTCGATCATCGCGTGGTCGGTTCCCGACCAGCGCACGAGGCACTTGCCCGACGCCTCGCAGAACGCCAGGCCGAATCGGATGCCCGGGACGGAGGCAACGAGTGCCTCGTGCATGTCCTCGACGCTCTTGATAAAGTGCGCCTGGCCCAGAATGAAATTGGTTTCGTCCGGTTTCTCGATCGTGACGATCTTGAGCTGCATGGTCGATACTCCTTCCTCAACCGGGCCTGGAGACTGCCGGAGAGCGTCGCATGCCCGGGGATCACACCCGCGCGGCTCGAGCCGATCCGCGGGACGAAATCGCTCGCGGAACCGCGCTCGCCTGACGTTCATCTGCTATCAGATCCGCCCTGAGAACGCGAGTGTCCGCGCAAGAATTGGCCGATGGACGCTCATCCTCCTCGCGAGCGCGGGACCGGTGCGCGATCCTCGCGGTCTCGCGGGCGCATGGCATGCGCGGAAGCGGCCGAGGGCGCCTGGACGGAAACGGGCGAAGGGTCCACCCGCATCGCGCGTCACGCGCAGGGGTGCCAGGAGCTCCAAGCTCACGCGGAACGCGCTCCGTTTCAGGTAAGGTCGATCGGTAAAATCGGTTGCGGCAGATTCTCCTGGAAAGTGCTGAACCCTCGATGCGTCCGCCGTGTCGATCAGAGATCACGGGATAGGAGGCGATGATGCGCAAACTCGCGAGCATCCAAACGGTGGGCGCAGTGGAACCCATCCCAGGTGCCGATGCGATCGAGAAGATTCGGGTGCTCGGCTGGTGGGTGGTGGTCAAGAAAGGCGAGCATCAGGTCGGCGACCGAATCGTCTACTGCGAGATCGACTCGCTTCTGCCCGAGCGGGCAGAGTTCGAGTTTCTGCGCGCAAGCAGTTTCAAGCCCGCGCAGGAGAGCCCGGCAGGCGAGATCCTCCTGCGGGCGGGGTTCCGTATCAAGACATTGCGGCTTCGCGGCCAGGTCTCGCAAGGGATTTGCTTCCCGCTTTCGATCTTACCGCCGGGCGCTCCGACGGAAGAGGGAGCGGATGTGACCGACCTGCTCGGCATCGTGAAATGGGAGCCGCCACTTCCAGTGGGGATGGGCGGGCGCGTCAAGGGTGCGTTCCCTGCCTTCTTACCCAGAACCGACGAAACGCGGGTGCAGGTTCTCGAAGGGGTGCTCGAGCGGCATCGCGGTAAGACATTCTATCTTACGGAGAAGCTCGACGGCACGTCATTCACAGCGTTTGTGCATCAGGGCGAATTCGGCATCTGCAGCCGCAACCTCTGGCTGGACGAGTCCGACACCACCAACGTGCTCGTCCAGGTTGCGCAAGGTGCACGGCTCGATCACAAACTATCCTGGGCGCGGGAGCGACTGGGATTTGACGTTGCGATCCAGGCGGAGGTCATCGGCCCAGGGATCCAGAAAAACAAGTACGCGTTGCCGAAGGTCGCGCTCCGGGTCTTCAGCGTCCTCGACACCAGTGCCTACAAGCTCCTCGACCATGGCGCGATGCTCACACTTCTGGGGGACCTGGGGCTCGAGCCTGTGCCACAGCTTGGGACCGTCGTGCTCGAGCACACCGTCGACGAGCTGGTCGCGCTCGCCGAGGGTTCGAGCGTCCTGAATCCCAGGATTCAGCGCGAGGGGATCGTCATGCGGCCCCTGGTCGAGGAGTTCGACGCGGAGGTCGGCGGCAGACTCAGCTTCAAGGTCATCAATCCGAAGTTCCTGCTCAAGTACGACGAGTGAGGTCGAAGTAACGACGCGGCTCCGGGACGACGGCGTGCTGCGCCTCCCGGAGCTGCGCGGGCATGGAGCGCAGGCGCAGGCTCGTAAGCCCTGCCCAGCGAGACCGAGCACCAACGTTACGATCCTCACTCCTTGTGCAGACTGAATCAGGCGAGCACAAATCAGGGCTCCCTGGATTCCAATGGTCTGAATGTGCGTTAAGGTAACATGGGGCGTAATCTGAAAAGCCGCCTGAACCCGTCGCGTCCTCTCCCAGGCGAGCACCTCCAGGCCACCACCCACGCTCGAAGATCCTTCGCCCAGGCACATCGACACCAACGGCATCCACACCCCGAAGCGCACAGTCTGGTAAGAACCGCTCGCGCTGCGCAGCCCTTGACGAATCCGACAATTATGACGCCCTTGGCGGATCGACCACCCCTGCCTTCAAACAACCCCACCCGCGCCGAAACCGCGCGCCATACTGCGCACCCAGCACCCCTCCAAAACCGAATCCGGGCTCGCCAGAAAGCGAAGCCAACCGCTCCGAAAAACCGAAGCCAACCGCTCCGACAAACCGAACCCAATCGCTCCGAAAAACCGAAGCCAACCGCTCCCGCAAACCGAAGCCAACCGCTCCCGCAAACCGAACCCAACCGCGGCGCCAGACCGGACCCGTTCTCGTCAGAAAGTGAAGCCATCACGAGAGAAGCAT
Organism: Planctomycetales bacterium; assembly: GCA_027451885.1. Lineage (GTDB taxonomy): Bacteria > Planctomycetota > Planctomycetia > Isosphaerales > Isosphaeraceae > JAKBAP01. The sequence continues at coordinate 2,026 of DAIDHX010000316.1, read as the reverse complement.
CACGTGCGAAGCGAAGCCAACGGCCCGCGCGAAGCGAAGCCAACGTCCCGTGCGAAGCGAAGCCAACGGCCCGCGCGAAGCGAAGCCAACGGCCCGCGCGAAGCGAAGCCAACGGCCCGCGCGAAGCGAAGCCAACAGCCCCTGCGAAGCGAAGCCAACGGCCCGCGCGAAGCAAAGCCAACGTCCCGCGCGAAGCGAAGCCAACGGCCCCTGCGAAGCGAAGCCAACGGCCCATGCGAAGCAAAGCCAGCATGCGGCGGAGCGAAGCGACGATCGTCTCAACTTCCGCTCGATCCGCAGGATCGTCGCATGCGGAATTGGCCATCAAGATCGGCATGGAGCGAACAGCGTGACCGGGATCTGCTCGACTCGAAGTTAAGCGATAAGGCAAACGCCCAGGGTGCGAACCTGATCACGTTCCTTGACAATTCGGCGGAATGGTCCTGGGTCGCGGTGAGCGGCCAGCGTACCGGTTGCGCGTGGGTGCTGCGCGGTTCTCATCAGTCACGTCTTGCGCTGGGGCTATTCGAGTGCGTCGTTCGTCCTGGACTTGAGTTCGAGCAACCGGAGCTCCGTGGCCAGGCGCTGGGCGCGGACGATCTCGCTGGCTGCCCCCGCAACCGCGCCCACGATCGCCCCGACGGGCCCAAGCAGAATGGACGCGGCAATCGCCTGGCCCGAGTCCAAGAGCAAATGCGCCAGGACCACAATCAGACCGGCCAGGGACAAGGAGCAGCCGAGAATTCGCAGAACCACCGCCATGATCAGCTCCCCTTGATGTGCTTCGAAATCGCAGCGAATTCACTTTACGATACAGAGTGTTTCAAGCAAAGTCAAGCGGAGTGAGGGTTCGTTGTGGCGGTTGGGCAGGATGCGGCGGCCTGCTTCAGGAGCCGAGACTGTAAGAATTGGAGAAGATGAGCGTGGGATTGCCCGCTGTACCTTGCTGGTAGAACTGCTCGATCACCTCGCCCTGCGACGAAATCGTGAGCAACACAAAGCCGTTCATGATCCGCAGGCCGGTGGGATCGCCTGGATTTGGCGTCTGATAGTAGGTTGCGATTTCGGAATTGCCGGCGAGCCCGCTGGCCGCGCCGTAGGGTAAAGCGCCGTTGCCAAGGCAGCGCAGCAGAGCTGGGCTCGATCCTGTCGCCGTGAGACCGGGTTTGTAGATGATGCCGTTGTGGAGGTGGCCGTAATACCAGGCCGCGGGCCCCGCGCCGAGCGCGGTGGGTGAGGTAATCTCAGGCCAGAGGCCGTAGGTTGTGCCGGAGTTGGTGTAGGTGGTAAGGCCGGTTGCGTTATAGTCAATTGGGGCGTGGTGGGTAAGCACGATCGTGCGCGTGGGGTCGAGGCCAAGACTGTGGATCCACTGCGCCTGGGCAGAGCGCGCGCCTCCCAGGCTGCCCACCATTACCATGGGCGACTGGTCGAAGTACGCGGAATCGAGCCCCAGAATGGTCCAGCCGCCGAAGCCAAGAGCGAAGAGACTCGATGCCGAGCTGCCGTTTCTTTGCCCGGAAAAGCGCGTGTCGCCAAGCGCATCGAGGAAATACCCAGCGCCCGCGGCATACATCTCATGATTCGAATTGAGCGCGAACGACCAGCCCTCTGTAACACCCTTACCGTTTGCCCGGGGCCAGTTGTTGAGGAAGTTATGAATCTCTTCTCTTTCGGGAATGAGCAGCCGATCCTCGATGCTTTCCGGCCGTGGCGTGCCCGAGTAATAGACATCGCCCAGATGGATGACGTAATCGGGGTTGAGCGACATGAGCTGGTTCATCACGTCGAGCGCGGGGCCTTTGAGATCAAGGCCCAGCGTATACCGGCCCGTGCCCCAGTCGCTCACAAGCGCGATCGTGATCGAGGATGCGCCCGGCGCGCCCAGGGGGATCACGGGCGGCGGGTTGACCGTGGTCTTGACTGGTCCCAGACCGACGGTGATCAGATGGTTGATGAGCGCGAAGAACCAGCGTGGATCGAGCACCTCGTACTGAGCGAAGCCGTAAATCGTGCCGTCGGGGCC
>DAIDHX010000315.1 GCA_027451885.1 Planctomycetales bacterium | reverse complement strand
GCCTGGCCGATTACCGCCGTGCCATCGGCCCGAACACCGCAGCCCTTCTGCGCGTGCACAGAGCGAACTTCCAGATCGTCGGCTTCACCGAGGACGCACCTTTTCCAGAGCTCGTCTCCCTGGCACGCGAACATGGCCTGTTCGCGATCGACGACATCGGCTCGGGCGCGATCGACGCCGATCGGCCGCCGCACAGGGGGGATGAGCCGCTCGCAATCGAGTCGATCCGCGCCGGGGCCGACCTTGTGCTCTTTTCGGGCGACAAGCTGCTGGGGGGCCCGCAGTGCGGCATCCTGGCGGGAACACAGACGGCCGTAAAACGGGTGGAAAGCGACCCGCTCATGCGGGCGCTCAGGCTCGACAAGATGACGATCGCCGCGCTCGAGGCCACGCTCGAGCTGGCGCTTGACGCTGAGCTTGGCCGCGCGCGGATCCCGCTCTGGGCCATGATCGCCGCGCCCGCCGAGCATCTCGAGCGGCGGGCACACGCGCTTGCCGCCCAGGCCCGCGCTGAGCTTGCCCTCAACGCCACGGTGGTCGAATCCCAGGCTTTTGTCGGCGGCGGCAGCGCACCCGGGCAGGCCGTGGCGTCTCGCGCGATCGCGCTTCAGCCGCCGTTTCCCAGCCCTTATTTAGCAGCAGACGCCCTCGCCGCCGCGCTCCGCGCCGGCGATCCGCCCGTCGTCGGCCGCATCGAACGCGGCCGATTGCTCCTCGACCTCCGATCCGTACCCGAAGAGCTGGATCGACCTCTTCTGGGCGCGCTCGCCTCCGTTTGTCATCATCAAGCGTCCCCGACCGAGCACCCTCCGCGCCCGTTGCCAACACGCAACGCCGCGCCCGGCCCGGTCGAAGCCTAGAGGGAGCCTGGAATGCGCGTCTGCCGTTTTCGATACGACGACCTCGAACTGCTCGGCTTCTATGTCGACGAGCATGTCATTCCGCTCGATCATGCCGCAGAAGCCTATACCCGCGACGTCGACGATTCACTCCCCATCCCCGCCGCCGAGACCCTGCTCGACCTGCTCCCGCCCGACGGCGAGTCATACGAAACCGCTCGCACCCTCGCACTTTGGATCGAAGGGCTCGACCTGGTCGCCCGCGACGAGCTTCTCATCCCCGTCTCGCAGGTGCAGCTCCTCACGCCCATCGCCCAGCCCCCAAAATTGCTTTTTCTGGCCGGCAACTACGCCAAGCACGTCGTCGAACGCGGAGGCTCAACCGCCGAGCGCGAAGAAACGTTTCCCTATGTGTTCATGAAACCGGCTGGAACCACGCTCACAAACCCCGGCGAGCCGATCGTGATTCCCCGCGTCTCGCCCGACAGGATCGACTGGGAATGCGAGCTCGGGGTGGTGATCGGCCGCAGGTGCCGCCATGTCGAGGAAGACGAGGCCCTGAGCTACGTGGCAGGCTACACCGTGGTGAACGACATCAGCGACCGCGAGTACAAGCCCAACCCCAGGCGCAAGCCGCGGGAGCGCGATAAGTTCTTCGACTGGATGCACGGCAAGTGGCACGACACATTCTGCCCCATGGGCCCGTGCATCCTCTCTGCCGATGTGGTGCCCGATCCGCAAGCGCTTGCGATCACGCTTTCGGTGAACGGGCAGGTCAAGCAGAATGCGTCCACGGCCGAGATGGTCTTTCCCGCGGCGGCGGTGGTTGCGTTTCTTTCCGAGCTGATGACGCTCGAGCCGGGCGATGTGATCGCGACCGGCACGCCGGCCGGTGTGGGCTCGGCCACCGGCGAGTATCTCCGCCCGGGTGATCGCGTGCGTGCGACGGTCGGCTCGATCGGCACGCTGGAAAACCCCGTCGTCGCCGAAACCGAGCCCGAGGACGACGACGCCTGATCCCCGAAGCCAGCCACCAATCTCAAGCGCCAGGACGAATTGATGAAGGTGTTTCGCAAGCTGATGGCCGCCAATCGCGGCGAGATCGCAATCCGGATCTTCCGCTCCGCGCACGAGCTCGGCATCCGGACCGTGGCGATCTATTCCCACGAGGACCGGTTCGCCACGCACCGGCTCAAGGCCGACGAGGCCTACCAGGTAGGCAAGCCCGGGGAGCCGATCCGCAGCTATCTCGATATCGAGGGGATTGTCGAGCTGGCGGCGTCGAAGGATGTGGACGCGATCCATCCCGGCTATGGATTCTTGAGCGAGAACGCGGCCTTCGCCCGCGCCTGCGCCCGGGCGGGGATCGCGTTTGTGGGCCCGCGCCCGGATACGCTTGAAGCGCTTGGCGACAAGGTCTCGGCCCGCAAGCTGGCGCGTGCCGCGGGTGTGCCCGTGCTCTCAGGCAGCGACGATCCCGTGCTCCCCGGGCCAGGCGCGCACGACCTGGCCGCGAAGCTCGGCTATCCGGTGATCGTAAAGGCGTCGATGGGGGGCGGCGGCCGCGGCATGCGCGTGGTCAACCGCGCGGAGGAGCTCGACGAAGCGCTCGACCAGGCCCGCCGCGAGGCCGGCACAGCGTTCGGCGTGCCTGACGTCTTCCTGGAAAAGTTCATCAAGAAGGCCAAGCACATCGAGGTCCAGATCCTGGGCGACCAGGCCGGCAATCTCGTCCACCTGCACGAACGCGATTGCTCGGTTCAGCGCAGGCATCAAAAGATCGTGGAAATCGCTCCCGCGCCCCACCTTGATCCCGCCGTGAGCAAGGCCCTGCACGAAGCAGCGCTCGCCATCGGCCGCGCAGTCCATTACGAAAACGCCGGCACCGTTGAGTTCCTGCTCGACGTCGAGACCGGCAAGTTCTACTTCATCGAGGTCAACCCTCGCATCCAGGTCGAACACACCGTCACCGAGATGGTCACCGGCATCGACCTGGTCAAAAGCCAGATCGTGGTTGCCCAGGGGCGCCCGCTCGACGATCCCGAGATCGACGTCAGGTCGCAGGACCATGTCACGGTGCAGGGCTTCGCGGTTCAGTGCCGGGTGACGACCGAGGACCCTGAGAACAAGTTCACACCTGATTATGGCCGGATTACACATTACCGTTCGGTGGGGGGCGTGGGAATCCGCACCGACGGCGGGCCGGCGATCACCGGCGGGATCATCACACCCTATTACGACTCGCTGCTGGTGAAGATCTGCGCCTCCGGCCGGCGGTTTGAAGAGGCCGCCAGACGCATGGAGCGGGCGCTTCAGGAATTCCGGGTCCGCGGCGTGAAGACCAACGTGCCGTTCCTGCTGAACGTGCTCACGCATCCTGATTTCCTTTCGGGCTCGAGCACCACGCGATTCATCGACGAAACGCCTGAGCTGTTCGTCTTCCCCGTGCGGCAAGATCGGGCGACGAAGCTGCTCACCTACCTGGGCGAGATCCGCGTCAATGGCTTCGCGGGCGTGTCCCGCCCGGCGAATTACACCGCCATGGCAGAGCCCGCGCCCCCCGCGATGAAAGCCGCGCCCCGAACCGAAAAAAGCCCGCGCGAGCGGTTCCTCGAGCTCGGGCCTGAACGCTTCTGCCAGTGGGTCCGCAACGAGGCGCCGTTGCTCCTCACCGACACCACGTTCCGCGATGCGCACCAGTCTCTGCTCGCCACCCGGGTGCGAACCCGCGACATGCTCCGCGTGGCCGATGCCTATGCCCGCCTCTGCCCGCAGCTCTTCTCGCTCGAAATGTGGGGAGGCGCAACCTTCGACACCGCCATGCGCTTCCTCAAGGAAGATCCCTGGGATCGCCTGGCCCAGCTCCGCGAGCGCATTCCCGACATCCTGTTCCAGATGCTCCTGCGGGGCTCGAACGCGGTCGGCTACACGAGCTACCCCGACAACGTTGTGGCCGAATTCGTCAATGAAGCCGCAGCCGCCGGCATCGACGTCTTCCGCGTGTTCGACTCGCTCAACTGGGTGCCGAACATGGCGCGGTCGATCGAGGCGGTGCGTGAATCGGGCAAGTTGTGCGAGGCCGCGATCTGCTACACAGGCGACATCCTCGACCCCAGCCGGACCAAGTACGACCTGGGCTACTACGTCTCGATGGCCCGCGAGCTTGAAAAGCGGGGCGCGAACCTGATCGCCATCAAGGATATGGCCGGGCTCTGCAAACCACTTGCCGCCGAACGGCTCGTGAAGGCGCTCCGGGAAGCAGTTGGGCTGCCGATCCACTTCCACACGCACGACATCGGCGGCGCCCAGGTCGCGAGCGTGCTCCGCGCAGCCGACGTTGCCCTCGATATCTCCGATGGCGCGGTGGCCTCGATGTCCGGCCTGACCTCGCAGCCGAGCCTGAACGCGATTGTGGAATCGCTCCGCTTCACGCCCCGCGCCACCGGGCTCGATCCCCAGGTGCTCATCGAAATTAGCCGCTACTGGGAAGGCGTGCGCCAGCTCTACGCACCCTTCGAATCCGGCCCCCGCGCACCCGCCTCAGACCTTTACGTCCTCGAAATGCCCGGCGGCCAGTACACCAACCTCTTCCAGCAGGCAAAGGCCCTTGGCCTCGCCCCGCGCTGGGATGAAGTCTGCAAGGCTTACACCCAGGTCAATCAGCTCTTCGGCGACATCGTCAAGGTAACGCCCAGCTCCAAGGTCGTGGGAGACATGGCGCTCTTCATGGCCACCAACAATCTCACGCCCGAGGACGTGCTTGACCCCAGCCGCGAGCTTGCGTTCCCCGACAGCGTCAAGGAATTCTTCGAGGGCCGGCTGGGCCAGCCCCCCGGTGGATTTCCCCAGGCGCTTCAATCGCGCGTGCTCAAGGGCAAGCAGCCCCTCACCGAACGCCCAGGCGCAAACCTGCCGCCGGCCGATCTCGCCGCGGCCAGGGACAAAGCCGCCTCTCTGCTCGGGCGCGACGCCACCCGCCGCGATGCGCTTTCGCTGCTGCTCTACCCCCGCGTGTTCCCCGACCTGGCCGCGCACGAACGCCTCTACTCCGACACCTCGATGCTGCCGACCTCGCTCTTCTTCTTTGGACCCGAGCCGGGAGTCGAAAACCCAGTCGAGATCGAACCGGGCAAAACGCTGATTGTGAAGCTCATTGCGGTGGGCGAGCCGCACGAAGACGGCAAGCGCACCGTGTTCTTTGAGCTCAACGGCCAGCCCCGTGAGGTGGAGGTCACCGACCGCTCGCTGGCATCGTCGGTGCGCGAGGCCCCCATGGCCGACTCGAACGACCCCACGCACGTCGCCTCGCCGTTGCCCGGGCTGATCGTTGGCGTGGCCGTGCGGGCCGGCGACCCGGTTCGCAAGGGGCAGAAGCTGCTCTCGATCGAGGCCATGAAGATGGAATCGACGCTCTACGCCGAGCGCTCTGGGCGCATTGCCGAGGTTCTCGCCGCGGTCGGTCGCCAGGTCAAGACCGGCGAATTGCTCATCCGGCTCACCCCCGAGGAATAACCGCGCGTTTGGCCGTACCCCAGCGCGCGTGCGCCATGAACCCGCTGCCAATTCTTAGCTCCTGCGACGACTGCGGCGCCTGCTGCCTGGTCGTCACCGAGCCGCCGTTTCGCCGCGTCTTCGACGGCGACGGCGAGGAAGCGTGGAACACGCTCAAGCGCGCCCATCCCGCGCTCGTCGCCGAGATTCTCACCCACCAGGCCGCCAGACGCGAAGCCGGCGTTCCTTCGCATGGCTCACCTTGCCTGTGGTACGACCCAGCAACCCGCAAGTGCCGCCATCATCCGCTCCGGCCGCAGGCATGCCGCGCGTTCACCATCGCCAGCCCTGATTGTCTCGACGCGCGGAGACGGGCCGGGATCGAGGCATCGTTTCTCGCGGCCGTGGTCACGCTCGATGAAGTCGATTCCACAAGCACGCACGCGGCTCAGCTCGCGCGTGCGGGCAACACGCGGCTGCCGTTCGCCGTGCGGGCCAAACGCCAAACCCAGGGGCGTGGTCAGCGCACGAATCGGTGGTGGTCGGACGAGGGGAGTCTCACATTCACCCTCGCCCTCGATCCACGAGCCTCCGCCATCGAACGCGATCTTGAGCCGCGGCTCGCACTCGCGGCCGCCGTGAGCGTCATCCGCGCGGTCGCAAGCCTGGGGCACGACACCTCCTCGCTCGGCGTGCGCTGGCCGAATGATCTCGAGGCAAATGGACGCAAATGGGGCGGCATCCTGGCCGAGTCAATCGAGACCACACACGGCAGGCGCATCCTCATCGGCGTGGGTCTCAACCTCTCATCCAGCCTGGGCGAAGCACCGATCGAGGTCCGCAACATGGCCGCAAGCCTGCACACGATTCTCGGAATCACGCTCGATCCTGAGCTGATCTTCGATGCGGTCATTCGTGCGATCTCACGAGCACTCCGGCAGCTCGCCGCGCGCGACGATGCACTCGCCAACGACTGGGCTCGTTTCGACCTGCTCTCCAGCCAGTACGTCCACGTCGAGCAACCAGGCAGAATCATCGAAGGGCTCGCGCGCGGCATCGACCCGGCGGGTGCTCTTGTTGTCGAAACCGCGCGCGGGCGCGAGCGCGTCGTCGCCGGGCGCGTCAGGCGCTAGGCTGCCCTGGCGCAGGCCTGCGCATGCCCCTCCGCGCAAAAAAGAGGGCCCGTCCCACAAGACGAGCCCTCTCTGAAGCATGCACTACAAAACCTCTAACGCGCTGTGGCAAGCTGCTTGCCCGCCGCCTTGGCGTCAGGCCTGGACGCGACCCAGTCGATCAGGACCGGCGTCGCAATGTACACCGTGCTATAAGTTCCGCTCAGGAACCCAACCACAAGCGCGAACGCAAAACCATGCAGACCTTCACCGCCAAAGAAGTAGAGAATCACCACGACCAGCCAGGCCGTGAACGACGTCAAGATCGTCCGGCTCAACGTCTGGTTGATCGCGTCGTTGACCATCTTGGTGGTGAGGTTCGGGGTCTTGCCCTTGATCTCACGAATCCGGTCGAAGATCACGATCGTGTCGTTCACCGAGAAGCCAATCAGCGTGAGGAACGCGGCCACGATCGGCAGGTCGATCTTGAACTGATCGATCTGAAGCAAGGCGCTCAGGCCGGGGATCTGGGCGAGCCAGTAGCTCACGGCGATGGCACCCAGGGTGATGAGCACGTCGTGCACGACAGCGAGCACGGCCGCCAGGCCGTATGTGAACGAGTGGAATCGCCACCAAAGGTAGGCGATGATGATCACCCAGCTTGCGAAGGTGGCCATCAAGGCGAGGTTGCGGGTCTCAGCCGCCACCGTGCCGCCGAAGTTGGTGATCCGCTCGAAGAGCAGGTCGCGATCGCTCGCCAGGGTTTGCGCGAGCTGAGCAAGCTGAGCCCTGGCCACCTCTGGCTCGAGATCGGTCTTCAGAACCAGCTTGGTTCCGGCGGACGCCGCGGGTGTTTCCTGCGCCCGAGCACGCTCGGGCGTGATCTCAAACCGCGACGTGGGGTTGGCGATCCTGGCCTTCTCGAGCACTCCGGCGAAGACGGCCGAGACAACCTTGTCTGGCGGCTGAGTACTGTTGAACGCGGTGGTGTTGAAGGTGAGCTCGTACTCGCGGCCGCCGACGAACCGGGCGACCGCAGCGCCCGCGGGCGGGGGCGAAATCGGCTTGCCCTCGGAGGCCGTCATCTGCACCCGGGCAAGCGCGGAGCCGAAGGCTTCGAGAATCTTCGCCTTTACCTGCTCCGGATCCTGGTTCGTTGTGCGGATGTTGAAGCGGGTGGACGTGGTGTCGTTGCCCACTCGCAGGCTCTCAACCGTGACGTCGGGCAAAGCGCTCGCCTTTTCGCGCACGAACTCAGCCCGGTTGGATTCCCCCTTCGAACGCACCGTGGCATCGCTCTCGTCGAGACGAATCGTCACCAGCGTCCCGCCCGTGAAGTCGATATTGAACATCGTGTTCGACCGCATCCCGGTGGCCAGCAGCCCCAGCAGGATCAGGATCAACGACCCCGCC
>DAIDHX010000314.1 GCA_027451885.1 Planctomycetales bacterium | reverse complement strand
CGACTCGAATCGCTCCCGCAGCCTCTCGGCTTCGCGCTCGAGCTTGACTGCACGCTCCGGCATGCCGAGCGCGGTGGCGAGCATCGCGGCGGAGCGCCGAGCCGCGTAGACATATCCCTGGACCTCGCAGAGGGCGATCGGCCCGCGTGCGGGAGTTCCATCGACATGCGCGAGGGCGTCGTCCGAATCTTTCCAGCCCTGGTGCAGCAACCCGGTGGGGGTCTGCCGCTCGTACTCCACAAAACCGTCGCCATCGCGGTCGCCGTATCTGTCGATCCATTCGAGGGCTAGCTCAATGTGAGGCCAGAGCGCGCGGGCAGCCGCGAGATCGGCCGTGCGTTCGTAGTATGCTCCCGCGAGCAGGATAAACAGCGGAGTCGCGTCGACGCTGCCGTAATACTGCGCGAAGGGCATCTCGCCGAGCGCAGCCATCTCGCCGTTGCGGGTCTCGTGGATGATCTTGCCGGGCTCGGCGTCCTGGGCGGGGATGTGCTCGCGGGCCTGCGTCCGCGCCAGGAAGCCCAGCACGCCGCGGGCAAGCTCGGGGCGGAGCCAGAGGCACTCGAGCGCGGTGATGATTCCGTCGCGGCCGAAGGGCGTATTGAACCAGGGGATGCCGGCAAACGGATAAGGTCCCGTGGGTAGCTGCGAGGTCATCATGTTCAGATCAGACTCGGCCCTGCGGATCCAGGCGTCGAAACGACCATCCGTCGCGCGCACGCGGCACGAGCCTGTCTTCAAGCGCTCGAGCGCGGAACCGGCCTGCGCCTGCGCGTGATCGAAACGAAGGGGTACGCGCAGGTCCTCGCCCCGGAGACACGCGATCGCCACCTCGATCTCGGCGGACTCGCGGGGGTGGAGCACCAGCATGAACTCCGCGCGGTCTGGCGCGAGAAGACCAGGCGCCGGCGTGAACCGCAGGGCGGTCCGACGCAACACGTCGTCAAGGCCGCGGTAGCCAAGCGTCACGCAATCGGAAGTCCACTCCGGCTTAAGGTCGCTTCCGCGGGCCTTGCGCTTCATGCCTCGGATTTCGAAAATGTCAGCGTAGTCGGCCTGGAAACCAATGCGGATCCTGGCCGAGGCGGACCCTGCCCCATGGTTTCTCACCACGAGCCGCCAATGACAATCCCCTTGCCAGAGGAAGGTACGAATCGCCAGGTGCAAGCTGCCGAGCGGCACCTCGACCTGGCCATTCTTGATACGGTCTGGATTTGTGAGGGAGATCGAGAGTTGGTCGTTTTCGTCGCGCACTGTTGAGCCGAGCACGAAGGCAGGCAGGTCGTCGAGCTCGACGTCAAAGCGCGAGAGGTAGCGAGTGCCTTGATGGAAAAGCCCTTCCTCGCCAAGCCCGCCGCGGAGGATGTTGCCTCCGTGGTCGCATATAAGGAAAGTATCGCCATGTTTGAGCACGCGCGTGCGTTCGTCGGCCACGCACGAAGGTGCGACCACGTGATGGGCGGCATCGTCGCCCGAACCCGGAGCAGGCAGGAGTGGCGTTCGAATGTCTACGCGCATGTGCTTCGTTCGGCAAAGGGAAGGGCGCCCAGGAGAGGCGAATGGGCTCGCGCGCCTGGGCGCAGATCAGGCTGCGGCCTGGGACCGGCGGGCGACTCGATCCCGAACGCACGAATTGTCCGCCCAGTCCGCTCGTGAATCAGTCGGCGGTAGACCCGGAGATAATCTCGTGCCATGCGGGCTGAGCTAAAGCGTTCCTCGAAGAGGCGACGACACTCGCGGCGATCAAGCCTCGGCACATCGAGCACGGCGCAGGCGGCCTCTTCGACATTGTCGACCACGAACCCAGTCAGCCCGTCGACCATCACCTCCGGCACCGAACCCCGGCGAAAGGCCACGACCGGCGTGCCGCAGGCCATGGCCTCGATCATGACCAGGCCGAACGGCTCGGCCCATTCGATCGGAAAGAGAACCGCGTGGGCATTGCCCAGGAATACGTCCTTGGCCGCACCACCGACCTCGCCCACGAACTCTACCCTGGGGGACGCCTGGAAAAGCGGCTGGATTCGCGTCTCAAAATCTTCACGCTCCTCGGGGTAAATCCTGGCCGCGACCTTGAGAGGCATGCCTGTCCTGCGTGCGATCTCGATCGCCTTGTCGAGCCCTTTCTCGGGCGATGTCCGGCCCAGGAAGGCCAGGTATGAGCCGTTCGACGCGCGAAAGGTGTGCGTGGCGATCGGCATGCCGTGGTACACGGTGGCCTGCCAGCCCGCGCCTGGGATCGGCCGCCGCTGATTGTCCGAGATCGAGACCAGGGGCACGTGGGCGTAGGTTTCAAAAAACGGGGCGTCGTCCACGGGGCGCAGGCGGCCATGAAGCGTGGTCACCGTGGCGCAGGGCAAGCGATCGACCACCGGAAAATGCAGGTAATCCAGGTGGAAATGGATGATGTCGAAGCGCTCGGCCTCGCGCGCGACCAGCTCAACCAGGCGTGCATGATGCGGCAGCGCGTCCCGGCATCCCTCGGTGCGCCAAAGCGCGCGCGTCGAGCCCGCGACCAGCCGAGCGCTGGTCTTCGAGTCGCCGCTTGCAAAAAGCGTGACCTCGTGCCCCTGCGCGACAAGCTCCTCGGTGAGATACGACACCACACGCTCGGTGCCGCCATAAAGCTCTGGCGGCACGGTTTCGAACAAGGGCGCAACCTGTGCGATTCTCATGTCTTGCTTCTTTCACCTAAGCGCGGCAGGTCAGGCGCGGCGATTGTTCACCCTGGTCCGCGGCAGCCCCCGGCGGTTTCTCTCGAAGTAGCAGATTTCCACGAGCGTCGGCCAGAGCTCGATCGAGCCCTTGATCGTGGTGACGACGTCATCCACGATCCGCAGCAGGTTTTGCTGGAAGAAATCGGGCTCGAAGGAATAGAAGGCCTTTTGCAAGTTGGCTGCGAAGAGGCGGAGCGCCTCCTTGCGCTCGCTCTTGAGTGCCCGATCCGCGGCCTCGAGCGCGCGGGCGTACATCGCGGCGACCTTATCGAGGATCGCCCGCGCATCGTCCGCGGTCACCTCGCCGTCGTAATCGAACGCGATGCTCAGCTCGTCGAGCCGGGTGACCGTGTTCCTGATCTTGGTCTTGAGCAGGTTGGCCACTTCCTCGTTGAAGATCTCCGAGGCCACCGGATTGCGCATGTAGTTCGAGCGGATGTGATTCTGAGCGGCGTCAACGTGCGCTGCCGCGATGCCCTCCTGCTGGATCCAGAGCCGGTAAATGTAATCCTCGAAACGCAGGCGCGTGGGGAAGAACGGCGGCAGGCCGTAGGTGTTGTCGTAAGCCGCCACGCCACAATCCATCCGCCAGTTCTTGTTGGTAACAGCCGGGCGAAAGTTGACGAGCACGTAGAGCTCGTTTAACCCATCGGGATCGACCTGCTCCTCGTCCTCCAGGAAAAGGTCGGCGAAATCGATTGCGTCGATGTCGTTGGTTCCGGAGCGGAAGGTCTGCGCCATCTTCACCACGGAATCGGCGGGAACGGCGCCGCGCTCCAGGCGAAGCGCGTTCTCCCTCGAAAGCCCCTTGGTGGCGTTGGTCTCGAGATCCATCGCCGTGTCGACCAGGACCTCGCCTTTTTCGTAGTTCGAAGGCGCTTCGGAGGTTTTCTTCCCAAGCACGTCGAGAAACGAGCCGACGATGTCAAAGGCCCGCCTGGTGTAGCCGTCATGCCCGGATCGGTGCAGGCAGCCTCGGCAGACCTCGCCTGCTCCCAGCGATTCGAGGCTGTGTTCCATAAGCGCGTAGGGGCGCATGTCGTCATCGGACGAGATCATGAGCCCGCCCAGCGTATGCATGAGCGTATGATTACGATTGCCGCCGTAGCTCGGACGGAAGAGGTTCTTGACAAGCCCATCGATTCGCTTGTCGCGGAGACGCCGGCTCAGGTAGCCGATGAACTGCTCCTTTTCCCGCGGGCCCACATAGTAAAGCTCGTTGTGGGTCGTGGTTTGCTCGAGCAGAGGGTAGTACTTTTCCTGAGCGACAGGGCTGGAATCGTCGAACACGATGAGCGTCGGTGAATGCCCGTTCCGCCAGAAATGCTCGTCGTAGTGATGGACGGTCTCGCCGACGTCGCGGAGGCGATACGTCGGAATTACGAAATACAGGTTGTCAGCTTGCAAAAGACTCCTCGGCGAGCGCCGAGAACCTCACGAGTTCCAATCCGGCGTGGTCACCGGAGCCGTCAGGCGCTGGAGAGATTGAAATGGCTCGACCACAGCCTTGCCTCGCCACCGCGACCGGGATCCGCCCGATCCAATCGACCATTTCATGGACAAGGCAAACCGCGCGCCAGATTCTGCATGTGCACCAAAGTCGTGGTGGCAGACCAGGATCTGGCAAGGCTGTCGCTTAATCGCGCGCACAGCACCGTGCAAAACGCACGATGGTGCCGCAACTTGCACGGGCGATCGGCCCCGGGGTTGCTCTCAATGCAGCAAGGCGGCTGGAGCCTGCCGTGTCCCCTTGTGGGACAGAAACATGGCCGCTTCACGAAGTTCGCGGCGGTGCGTACTGTGTTCAAGGATTGGTTTGATTTTGGACGCTCGGCCTGGGCCTGGAGTCGGCCAAATGCGGGCGCTTTTCGACAGGACGATCCTGG
>DAIDHX010000313.1 GCA_027451885.1 Planctomycetales bacterium | reverse complement strand
GCGCCGACGCCGCCGCGCACATCGACGCCCTCTGCCAGGCCGTCGGCGACCAGCCGCTCGCGATCCGCATGCTGGCCGCACGCGCAGCAGGCCTGCCCCTCGACCTGCTGCTCGAACGCCTGCAAAGCGGCCTCGAGGTCCTGCGCACTCGCGATGTCGCCCTGCCAGACCGCCACAAAAGCGCCCGCGCCTGCTTCGAAATATCATATGCTCATCTCTCAGAATCCGCACGCGAGGTTTTCCTGCGGCTGAGCGTCTTGCCCGATGGTGCGGGGCCTGCGGTGATCTCCGCGGTGCTGGGCTCAAGCGTGTGGGAAGACGCCGCGGAGGAACTGGTGCAAGCCTCCTTCTGGCGTTTCGAGGCCAGGCGCTACCGGCTGCACCCGCTCGTGCGGCAGTTCGCGCTCGAGAAGCTTGGCCCCGCCCGTGGCGAGGCCGAGCGCGCCGCGGGCGTGGGGGTAACGCGACCGATCAAGGCGTATGCGGAGCGTGCGAAGTCAGGTCAGGTCGACCCGGCCTCGATTCAACGCGCGCTCGACTGGTGCGAGGCGGAATGGCGGAACCTGCTGGTTTGCGCGGGGTTCGCCGCGCGCGCGGGAGAATGGGGCGCTGTGCTTGAGCTCTCGGCCGCGCTCTTCAATTTCTGGCAGGTGCGCGGCCACTGGGCCGAGGCCGAGCAGCTTTATCGACTGGCCCTCCTGGCGCCGACACAGGCTGGCAATCCCGCCCAGCGCGCGATGACGCTCAACCGGCTCGGCTGCCTGGCGGAATACCAGGGGCATGTCGCGGAATCCGAGGAACGCCATCGCGAAGCCCTCGAAGCCTGGCGCGCGCTTGGAGACTCAGGCGGCGAGGGGAACGCGCTCAAACATCTGGCGGGCCTCTATCTCAAGAACGGCCAGATCACCGAGGCCGAGACCGCCTGCCAGAACGCTCTTGAGCTGCTCAGGCGCGCGTCTGACATCGTGGGCGAGGCCAAGGCCTTCACGTTTCTGGGCAACATCCGCCGCGCCCAGAAGCAAAACGCCGAGGCCGAAGCGGCGTATCGCAAGAGCCTCGAGCTCAGCCGCCAAAGCGGCAATCGCTACGACGAAGGCGATGCGCTCCGGTTCCTCGGCCAGATCGCGCTCGAGGAGGGCCGGCACGCGCTTGCACTTGAGTCATTCTCCTCGAGCCTTGCGATCTGGCGCGACTATCGGGATCATCGCCGAGAGGGATTGCTGCTCACCGATCTCGCACGCCTCCGCGCCTCCACCGGAGACCTGGACGAGGCCCGCGCACTGGCCGCCCAGGCCGCGAACATCCTCGCGGCCACGCAGGACGCCATCGCGCTCGATTCCGCGCGAGAGCTACTGCGCAACCTTGGCATGCCCGCGCATACCAATGCTACTTCCGCCGCGAGCTAATCCTGCATGAACGCCGCGGAGAAGATCAACCGCCTTGCCGTGGCGGGATCGCTCTAGCCCCGCGCCGACCACGTGCTGCCGCTCGCCGACGCCGCTCGCGCCCACCACCTGGTTGAAAACCAGGCGCGGCTCACGGGCAAGATCGTGCTCGCGCCCTCTGCACTCCACGCATTCCGCCCCAAAACCAGAGCCGGATCGCTTCACGGCACGACCTGCATTACAATTCGCTTACGTGCCGATTCGGGTTCTCCGACCAGAATTCCTCAACAGACGGGGCTTCGGCGCAACCGGGATCGCGCTCGCCCCGCGGACTCTGTCACCATCTTTTCGAGGATCCACCATGAGCCAACCTGTCCCGCCGATTCCCGCCGGCATGGAAGGGATGATTCCGCACCTGGTCTGCGACCCTTGCAGCGAGGCCATTGAGTTTTACAAGAAAGCCTTCGGCGCGGAGGAGCTCAGCCGCCAGGCCATGCCCGACGGCAAGAAGCTCATGCACGCCGCGCTTCGTATCGGCAAGAACCATTTCTTTCTCGTCGATGACTTCCCCGAATATCGCGGCGGCAAGTCGTATTCACCGAAGGCGCTGGGCGGCTCTGGGGTGACCATCCACCGTTATGTGGAAGATTGCGACGCCGCGGTCAAGCGCGCGGTCGACGCGGGCGCGACAATCCTGATGCCGGTCGCGGATATGTTCTGGGGCGATCGCTACGGCGCGGTGACCGATCCATTCGGCCACGTCTGGTCGTTCGCGACTCACCTCAGAGATCTTACACCAGACGAGATGGCCGCCAATATGCGCGCTCAGCGCGGCGAGAACAAAGGCTAAATAACCACGCCCCAGATGCGCTCAATGCCCAGGGGGAGGCGCGGGCGCAGAGGCAGCCGCGGGCGCAGAGGCAGCCGCGGGCACAGCGGCAGCGGGAGGCGTGTACGTTGCCTGCTGCACCCCCGCAGCCGCGACCACCGACGGAACCAGGGCGGCCGGAGGCGCAGGGGTGATGCTCGCGGCGGCCGCGGCCGCGGGCATCAGCTTGGCAATAAGCGCATTCCCCGCATTCTGCCGCAAGGGCTCGTTCGGATCGAGGTAAAGCGGCGGCTCGATCGAGGCAACGGCCGAAAACTGGCCTGATCGACCCTCTGTACCAGGCCGCTTGCGGCGGTAGATGATCCGGCTCTCGCGAAGCTGAAGCTGGTCCTTCTCCTCGAACGAATGCATCCCGCCGACATTGCCAAGCTTGATCGCCTGCGTCGGGCCTGAGACCGCGGGACCCGCGTCGATCTGCATTTTTTGCGACCGATCCAGCGTGCGCTGGCCTTCCACAACCTCCTCGGCACGGATGATTTCATAACCCTGGGGGAAGTGCCGCTTCATGAGCGAATCCGCCTGCGCGCGATAGTCAACCTTGTCGAACGATGTGTTCCGAGGAATCGCAATCACGCCAAACTCGCCGTCCTGGTAGACGTAACGAGCACCCGGCGTCGTCGCACAACCCATCATGCCAATCGCCAACAGGCCGGCCGCGACCACCCGCGCTGCCCGGACCCGAATATCACGTTTCAAGGAAAGCTCCGACTCAGCTCCGCTGGCGGATCGAGCAAACGCATGCGCCAGAAACAGGAAAGGCCGGGCGCCCTGCGCTCTCAACGAGAAATGAACGAAACCGATTGAGGGGAACATGTCCGCGCATCCTTGACTCTGGCAAGCCTTTCGCCTGAACCAGAACCGACGCGGCAGCCGTCACCGCGGAAGGATCGTACCCGGGGATCACCAGGACCGCCGCGAGCACCAACCTCCGAAAAAATTAATCCAGCCACCCCCGGGTCAACACCCAGGGCGGGACTCCGGTTCGATGCCGGTTGCCCATTCTGAGCTTCCGACGCATTTTAGCGCTCCCGAGCCCCGGGTCAAACCAAAGGCCCGCAACGTACCCTTTTTATCGGTTGTAGCAATTCTACGCTTTAGGCAAACTTTAAAATGAATTGATTCGGATCGCGCTGGAAGCCCGCCAGGCGTTCTTTCCTTGCCGTATCCCCTTGTGGGACAGAAACATGGCCGCTTCACGAAGTTCGCGGCGGTGCGTACTGTGTTCAAGGATTGGTTTGATTTTGGACGCTCGGCCTGGGCCTGGAGTCGGCCAAATGCGGGCGCTTTTCGACAGGACGATCCTGG
>DAIDHX010000312.1 GCA_027451885.1 Planctomycetales bacterium | reverse complement strand
CCTTCTGCTCCTCGCCGGTCCAGACCGTGCCCGGTGGTGCGGTGAGGACGTTGCGGTAGTACGTCTCGTTATTCGCAAGCGCGAGTGTGTAGCCGCCGTGAGTCGTGGTCCAAACGAACTCGCCCAGCATGATGCGGTTGCGGACGGCCCAGGGAAAGAGCGTGACCAGGCTCGATGCCAGGAAGACGGCCGTCCAGCCGAGCCTTGCGCGTGCCAGCCCTGGCCCGCGGACGGCATACGCCAGCGCGACAAGCCCCGCGCCCGGCAAGCTGCTGGGGCGCACGAGCGCGGCCAGGCCGCTTGCAACCCCCGCGCAACATGCACCCGGGAGTCCAGGCCAGGTTAGCAGGTAGAGTGAAAGGATGAGGAAGAACGCGGTCGGGGTCTCGGTCATGATCGATCGGCTTTGCGCCACGAGCACTGGGTCGCAGGCGGTAATGAAGGCCGAGCCGAGCGCCCGCGCATCGCCCAGCCCCATCCTGCGTGCCGCCGCGGCGGTGAGCCAGGTCGTGCCGCCGCCGAGTAGAAGATGCAGAATGGCGATGCCGGGCGCAGCACGATCACCGAGGGTCGCCACGATCGGCGCCAGCATGATGGGGTAGAGCGGAGGGCGATAGGCTGTGGGGCGGCCGCGGAGCTCGAGACCACGCCCTTCGGCAATCGCTCGTGCGAGCGGGGCGTAATTGTCGCGATCGTCGAATCGCCAGCCCGACGCGGCCATCAGCCCGCCTCGGACCGCAACCGCCAGGAGCACCACGGCCAGCGTGAGCGATCGCATCCGAACCTTCGGCATCGTCCCGCGTCCATTTCGTAAAGCAACAGACCCGTCCGCCCCGTCCATGTATAATCCACAATATGAACGTCCCTGCCAAATCCGACCGATCGCGAGCCGCTTCATGAACCCGCGCCCTCAGATTCTCTCCCTCACCGGCATGCATCAGGAAGGGCTCGCCCTGCTCCGCGCAAGCGCTGAGCTCCGCATGGCAAGCGCCCTGGACCCCGCCACGCTCCGCAAGGAAGTCGTGGGCGCTCTGGGGCTCATCATCCGCACCGGCGGAGTTGTCGACGCCCCCCTGCTCGATCACGGTCGCGAACTCAAGGTCGTCGGCCGCCACGGCGTGGGATACGACCAGATCGATATCAACGCCGCCACCGAACGCGGAATCCAGGTCGTCTACACCCCAGGCGCCAACACCCAGAGCGTGGCCGAACACGTCTTCGCCTTTCTGATTAGCCTTTCCAAACACTTCCCGAGAATGACAAGCGCTCTCGCCGCCGGGAATTACCACGCACGCACAAGCATCACCGGGCGTGAAATCGCCGGCAAGACGATCGGCATCATCGGCTTCGGACGCATCGGCCGCCAGGTTGGCAAAATCGCGCATCATGGCTTTGGCATGAAGGTGCTCTACAACGACATCGTCCCAGCTCCGCCCGAGGTTGAAAACGCCGCCGGTGCGCGCAGGGTCAGCCTTGAGGAGGCACTTTCCACTCCCGAGTACGTCACCTTGCACGTCCCGCTCGATGCCACGACCAGACGGATGATCAGCGCGGATCAGCTTGCCCTGATGCGCAGGGATGCAATCCTGATCAACACCTGCCGCGGCCCCGTGGTCGACGAGCCCGCGGTCGCCAGGGCGCTCGACTCGGGTCGGCTCTGGGGCTATGGCGCGGACGTTTTTACCGTGGAACCGCCGCCGCCAGAGCACCCGCTCATCGGCCGCTCGGATGTTCTGCTCACGCCCCATAGTGCCGCGCAAACCGAGGAGGGTCTACGCGCCATGGCGCTTACCGTGGTTCAGGAGGTGCTGGGTGTGCTCGCGGGCAAACGGCCCGAGTTCCCCGTCAACGACCCCAGCCTGGTCGAAGAATCCAGGCGCAAGCTCGGCCTACCTCCGCTCTACGCCTAGCCGGTCAGTTGCCCAGCGTGGTCGAGGCCACCTTCGGCGAAGTACGCTCAAGCGCCCTGGTCAAGAATTCCTGGAACACATTGGGCTCGTTGTAGCCGCCGATCGCGCTCACGAGCTTGCCGTCGGGCGCAAGCACGGCGTAAAACGGGTTCGTTACCTCTTTCGCCATGTTGAAGAGGATCTTCTGGTTGATGGCCGCGCGGGCCTCACGCGTGTCGGCCGTGAGCGTCGCGATCGGCACGAAATCGGTATAAAGCTGCACCGTCACAAATTGCTTGAGCAAGCTCACGATCTGGGGCTTGGGAAACACCCTTGCTTCCATCAAACGGCAGTTCGAGCAGTTCACGCCGGTGAAGTCGATGAGGATCGGCCGATTCTGCGCGGCCGCGATCTCCCTGGCTTGAGCCAGGCTCATCCCCCACTGCACGCCGTGGACGGTCTTCTCCTCACGCTCAGCCTGATCGGGGTCGGTCGAGACCGCCTTCACGGGCGCAAGCCCCCCCTCGGCCGCCGCGACCCGCACCCCCTGCGAAAGCTCACCCACGTCCGGGGGCAAGATCCCCACGATCAATCGATCCCAAACCAGACTTCGCGGCGGGTTCCCAAAAAGCGCAGGGGCCAGGTAAAGCGCCAGACCCAAAAACGCAGCGCCAAAGATCATCCGCCCCGCGCCCACCTTTACTTCCTGGTAGTCGTGATCGGTCTGGAAGAAGCCCAGCAAATAGCACCCGCACACC
Organism: Planctomycetales bacterium; assembly: GCA_027451885.1. GTDB lineage: Bacteria > Planctomycetota > Planctomycetia > Isosphaerales > Isosphaeraceae > JAKBAP01. The sequence continues at coordinate 35,611 of DAIDHX010000312.1, read as the reverse complement.
GCCGCGAGCGCCACCCACGCCGTGAGCACCACCTGGGCGTCAACCCACGCGTTGTCCGGAGTGACAAACGCCAGCTCGGCCGTGTTGATGAACTTGAGCGCTGCGCCGATCTCGATCAACCCCCCCACCACCTTCACCGCGTTCATCCAGTCGCCGCTCTTGGGCATCCGGCTGATCAGGTTGGGCGCAAGAGCCAGCAGAAAGAACGGGAACGCCAGCACCGAGGCAAAGGTCGCCAGGCCGACGATCGGGTAAAAGAAATCGCCGGCGGAGGCCATGACCAGCAGGCCGCCCACCACGGGAAACGTGCAGGTAAATGAGGTAATCGTGAGCGTGAGCGCCATGAAGAAGACGCCGAGCAGGCCGCCGCGGTTCTCGTTCTTCGAGGACGCATTGGCCAGAAAGCCCGGCAGCCCGATCTCAAAAAGGCCAAGCAGGCTGGCGCCGAACATCAGGAACAGGCCGGCCACCGCGAAGTTCAGCCAGGCGCTGTTGGCCAGTTTCTGAAGCGACGACGCCGAGAAGAAAAACGAGAAGAACACGCCGACCGCGGTGAACACGGCGATGATCGACAGGCTGTACACGATCGCCAGCTCGAGCGTGCGCTTGCGCCCACCAGGCCCCGCCCCTTGCTTGACGAAGAAGTTCACCGTCACCGGCACCATGGGCCACACACAGGGCATCACGAGCGCGAACAGGCCGCCGAACGCCGATGCGATCAGGAATGGCACGATCCCCTGTTTCGCCGTCTTCGCGATCTCGCTTTCGACCTGGCCCGCGGCCTCAGTCGCTGGCGTCTCCTTGAGAGTCGTGGGAGAAATACTCGGCGCCCCCTCCAGGGCCGCCGTCAAGGCCGGCGGTGTTTTCGCCGCGGGCACGGCCGCCGAATCGCCAGCCGTGGGAGCCGGCGCCGGCGCCGCGGGCTTCGGCTCGGGACCCTTCGTCGCAGTCGCGGTGCCAACAGGTTTCGCATCCGCCAGTTTGGGCGCGGCCGATGTACCCGCCACGCCGCTGATCAGCAGCTCCGCCGCAGGCAAGGTCCACTGGCCCGGGAAGCTGCAATTCTTCTCCGTGCACACCATGTACCGCGCCTGCGTACGCAGCCGCACCCTACCCTCCCTGGCGTCGCCCGGAACCTTGAGCTTGTGACTCCAGGTGACCTCGTCCTCGTAATACTCCACGACATCGATGTCAGGAAACGCTGGGTCCTTGTGCGCCTCCGGCTCACGCGAGGGTGTCCAGTCCCCATCCGGCTCCAGCCCCCCCTTGTCAAAGAAGTCAAAGCTCGTATTGATCGGACCCGGACCCTGCTTACGTGAATATTTGTAAATATGCGCGCCCGGCTCGAGCTTGACCGTCACCTTGAACACCACCGTCTCGCCCGGCTTCGCCTGCGCTGGCTCAACCGACGTGGTGAACGCCGCATTCCTGGGACGCGCGAACGTGCCCGAATCCTTCTTCGCCGGCTTCGGCTCATCGGCTTGCGATACGCTGACCAACGCGGCACATGCAACCAGCCCCGCAATCGTCAGCATCGCGGCAAATCGGCCGCGAAACTTACCCAGTACCATGGCTTACTCCTCGAGAACCATCAACCGGCCCGCTCGGAAGATCTGTCTTATCGTAGCGCCCACAACCCGGGTGAACAAGTCAACCCGAGCGAACTGTGAGATCGGGTACAGAACAAAATCAAAACGCACGCATGCACGCATTGCCATCATGACATGCTGCCTGGGGCTAATCCCTCCAGGCGGCTGTGGGAGCCCAGTCGGGAATTGGCTCAGTGGTTGGTCCCCAGACGAACCGGCCTGCATGATCGATGAGCCCATGCCAGTCGCCGCGGCTCACGCGAGCCAGGCCGTTCCAGAAATCGCTTCCCTCATCGAACTGGGGCTCGACAATCCAGGCGCCGTCGTGGTCCAGATACCCGTAGGACTCTCCTGCCCATGCGACGGCCCGTCCCTCGGCAAACCGGTCCACGAAACCGCAGGGCAGAACCGAGACGACTCGGTTCGCGCGGTCGATGAGCACGGTTTTGCCGCGCCAGTCCTCTCCGGGCGGACGCACCAGGGCCAGGCCGCCGGCGAACGCGCTCGCCATCTTATAAGCGGGCGCAATCACCTCGCTTCCCACCAGGTCGATGTAGCCGTACAACTCGTCGTCGCGGGTTGGAAGGACCTGATTGACCACGGCCAGCCCTTCCGAGAACGGCTCGATCCATCCCCAGCGCGCCTCGATCACCAGCCGGCCCGAGCGATCGATGCAGCCCAGTTTGCGCCCGTGATGGGCGATCCCATGAGCCGCGGGCTCATCCCCCGGCAATCCGACCACAGACCGACCTTCGCGAAACGGAGTCGCGCAGGCCCACCGTGCGGGGATCACCACCTGCCCCTCGTGGTCCAGGAAACCCCGCGTTCCATGGCGAATCCAGGAAAACCCATCGCCCCGCAGTTCCACGGTTCGACCGACTTCAAACCCGGCAAGTCCCTCGGAAAAGTCGCTCACCGCGGCGAAGGCCGGTTCAACCACCGCCTTGCCTTCGACATCCACAAAGCCCCACCGGTCGCCTGCGCGGATCGCCGCCAGGCCCTCGGAGTAGCACTTCAGCTCGTCCCAGCGGCTCGCGAACACGTCCCGCCCGGATCGGTCGATGACGAAGGTTCGCTCGTCCTCGTCGTGGACGACCGCGCGGTCATTCACAAACAAGGTTCCCCAATGGTAGCGCGTCTCGAGCGCGACCGCCCCCTCGCGATCGATGTAGCAGAGCCGACCGTTTTGCCTGACAGCGAACAGGGGCTCGTCGGGAGCAAGCGGCGCGGTTCGTTTCTTGAGTGAGGGCTGCTCGAGCACGGCCGCATCCGCCGGATCGATCGCCGCGATCGCCCTGCGCACAGACTCGGCCGGGACCGTCCGTTCGGCAATCGGCCCGTTGAGGAACCGCCTCATGCGGGGCAGCGCCAAGCGCCCGCGCGGACCATACTGACCGAGTGCAGCCACGGCGGCCTCGGGCAAGCTCTCGTCGTGGAGCGGTTCGGTCCAGTCGCAGGCCGCGACGAGCAGCGGCACAAATCGGTCGGGCTCGGCCTTGAGCATCCCCGCCGCGTGCGCAGCGGCTCTGCGCACATAGCCGTTCGGGTCGCCCAGGGCTGACTCGAGCGCAGCCAGGACGTCAGACGTCCCCGATCCAAGCTTGCCAAGCGCGACCAGGGCGCAGACGCGCTCCTCCTCGCTCCGCGCGCGAAGCGCGAAGATCTCGGGCACAAGCCCCCGCGCCGGCGGCCCAATCGCCTGAAGCGCAAGCAGCCCCGCGACTCGCGTTCGTTCCTCGGGGCTTCTGAGGAACAAGCCAATCCTCTCAGACACCCCCGTGTCGAACTGGCTCGCCCTGGCAAGGACACGCAGCGGTCCAGACGGCTGCCGCCAAACCCCGCGCTCCTCCAGCAGCCTGATCACAGGCGCAACGGCCGACAAGATGGCCGGGCCGGCGTGAAGCAGCGACTCGCACAGGTCCTCATCGCAATCGCGATCGAGCGTCCCGAGCGCGGCCACGATCGGGCCGGCGTGGGGATCAATCCGCTCACCCACCGCCTGGAGCGCGAACTTCAACTCAAGCTTCGACTTGATCGCGCCCTCGCTGCCGGCCGGATTCCTGGAGCCTTCGCGGAGCGCCCGGGCCAAGTCTTCGCTCCAGCGCCTGACTTTCTCGATCGCTTCCAGAAAGCGGGCAACCCACGCGGGGATCAGGCGATCGAGTTCGGAATCAAGACTCGCAAGCGCGGGTCCATATTCACGCGTGAGCCGCGATGGGTCTCTCAGCAACGCGCCCGGCGCGCCCCGGTCGTCCCCATCCGCCTTCAAACGCAGGGTTCCTAACGCCCAGGCAGACTCCACAACCCGAGCAGGGTCCGCCAGCCCGCGCAAGCAGTCGGCACGCTCCGGAACGCCTGGGTCGGACACACATTCAGCCATTTCGGCATCCCAGATCCAAGCATGGGGAGAAAACGGTCTCCTCGCCGCCGCGCGCCCAGGGACCTGGACGCGGTATCAAACAGGACGCGGCAGACGAACTGGCAAACGAGTGGTCATTTGCAGCCGGCCGGCGATCAGGAAATGGAGCACGAGCCAGGGATAAATGGAGCACGCGCCAGAGGTCGCCCTCAAGGTCTAGGATCATCCGCTTGCCCAGCCGTCGCACCGAGAAAATGCGCTTGCCCCACCCACTTGCAAGCGGTGGGTCGAATGTCCGGACCAGAAACGGACTGCGCACACGCACCCCTTCGTGCAGCTTGCCGCCGACGCGCGATGCGAGCGCTTCCACGTAGACCGGGATGTCGGGCCGCTCAGTCATGGCACCCGTCTCTGGCTCGGAGATCGCTGCGCGAACCTGAGCCTGCAAGCGTATCAGCCGCGTCCCGCGACAATCTAGCTCGGAACGAGCGCCCGGATCGGCCGTCCGTGGGCGAGACGGTCGCAGTGATCTCCCCGTACCACAATCAACGGCGCATGTTTTTTGTGCTAGCCTGTTTAATCCGAGCCCTTCCACGACCGATCCAAGGCCACGCAATTTCGGAACATGAAAGGAGAACTCAATTGGCAGGGCACACCTCGTTTCGCACCCGGTTCTTCGGCAAGACCTGGGTCTTCTGGGCCCAGTTTCTCTTTACCGGGCTCTTCGGGGTTCTTGGAATCATCATGGGCGTCGTTGCCTCGTCAGGCCTGCTGAGAGATGCGTTCGGCAAGCCCAGGACAGATGCCGGCCCTCCGCTGCTGGCCATTGGCGGCTTCATGCTGGTTGTCGCGGTGCTCAACTGCTTCAACATCCTGGCGCTTTCCGCGCCCTTGATCCGCTGCTACCGTGAAGGGATCGCGTGCAACCTGATCGGGGCAACCTCGCTCGACGGCATCCCCATTGTGCCAGGACTGCACCGCATAATCATGCTGATTCGCCTGGTCTGGGCCATCGTGAGCCTGCAGGGGTTTCGCACCCAGCAGCTCCGGGCAACCTGGCAGAACTTCCGGGGCGCGCACGTCGAGGGGCCGCCGATGGCCCATGTGCTCATCCTGAACGGAATGTTCGTGAACGAGGACACGGGGCAAACATTTGACTCATTCGCATATCTTCAGTCCGCCCTCAAGGATCATCCCCGGGCCGTGGCCGAGGTCTTGAACCGACTCGCCTGCGACCAACGGCACCGCCAGTTGCTCTCCTCCTGGCCCTCGCTGGCGACGATCGACCCGGCGGCGGAGGCGGATTGACCCGTGCTCAGGCTCTCGGAAACAAGTGTGCATCCCAGGCGAAAACGGGCGTGCCCGCTCGGAAACGATGCGGCTTAACTGGGAAACAGTGCGCGGATGGGCCGGCCGTCCGCAAGGCGATACGGGCGCCCGGTGAGATCCTGAATCTCGGTCGTGGGCTCGATCCCAAAGCGCTCGAAGAGCGTGGCGGCGAGATCGCCGGGGGTCACGCCGTCCAGGTCCGGATAGGCGCCCAGCTTGTCGCTCGCGCCGAAGGTCATGCCGCCGCGCACGCCGCCGCCCGCGAGCACCACGCTGTAGCAATACGGCCAGTGGTCCCGGCCCGCGTTGCCGTTGATCTTGGGCGTACGCCCAAACTCCCCCATCACGATCACGAGCGTTGATTCAAGCAGCCCGCGCGATTCCAGATCCTCAATCCAGGCAGACGTCGCCAGGTCCGCTGGCGGCAACAGGTCGTTCTTGAGCCGGCCGAACACGTTCTCGTGCGAGTCCCAGTTGGCAACCTGGCCGTTGTGCTGGCCGTCGTGCACGGTCACGAACCGCACCCCCGCCTCAATCAAGCGCCGGGCCAGAAGCGCGCTTTGGCCGAGCTTGGTCCGCCCGTACCGGTCGCGCAACCGCGGATCCTCACGCCTCAGGTCAAACGCCAGCCTGACCTCACGCGACCGCAAGAGACGGAATGCCTTTTCGTTGTAAACATCGAGCGCGCCAGCGCCCGGCGATTCCACAACCCCCAGCGGATCGTCGAACGCACGCATCAGCGACTGGCGATCGTCCAACCGCTCTAGCGACACCGTGTCGGGAAGCTCGAGTTCAGAAAGGTGAAAATCGTCCGCGTTGGGATCGCTCGAAAGCTGGAAGGGATTGTGCGCGGATCCGAGAAACCCCGCGACCTGCCCCGGCAGCGTGACCACGTTATACATCACATGGGGAAGCGCGACGAACGTGGGCATACCCGGCCGTTCCGGAAGCTGGCGCGACAGCACCGAGCCCAGGCAAGGCGGGTCGTTGCGGTCGTTGCCAAGAAGCTCAAGATCCCCCTTCTGTGGGTTGCGCCCGCAGAGCGCTGTGAACGCCGCGGAATTGTGATTCGTCATCGGATGATGCATGCCACGGATCACCGCAACACGATCCGCAACCCGCGCACAACGGGGCATGTGCTCGCAAATCCGCATCCCCGGCACCGATGTGGCGATCGACTGGAACTCTCCCCGCGCCTCACGCGGAGCGTTCGGCTTCATGTCCCAGGTGTCGAGATGGCTCGGGCCGCCATAATGGAAGATCACAATGCAGGAACGAATCGCCCGCGCTCGCCCGGGCGCTTCCGCCTCCGCCCGAAGGACCCGCGCCAGGTTGAGCCCGCCAAACCCAGCCAGCCCCCCAATCCGAAGGAGCGACCTCCGCGTCATGCACGCACGCCCGCCGTCCCTCGCCGCGGTTCCATCGAGCATGACCAGCCCTCCCAGCGTCCATCGCTCCGCCTCCCAGTCCGCGGAGCCGAGCGCACGCCAGAAATTGTTTAATATCGGTTTAACAGTAGCCATGGATTGCGCGGTTTGCAAGTCCGGGAGATGATGCCTGACCTCGCCCGCACAATCCCCCTATTCCGAACTCAAGAACTCCTGGGCTGAGATCGAAATCTTTCCAGGCAAGTTCAACGGAAGAAACGCTCGATCCAGAACCTGCAAGCAGCTTGGCCTTTGCCGAGGCCGTGCGCATGGAACGCGTCCGGTAAGGCAGCCATTCCTGACACCCCGGCGCGGTACGCCTGTGCCATCGCCCTTCACGCAAACCAGTGCTCGCTGGCGAGCGCTGAAGCGGAGAAAAGCCCCGCATCTCCCCTGTGTCGCAAAGGACTGCGGCATGAATGAAGCGATCGCCACAGGAGTGAATCAGAGCCCGCGGCCATCGTCATTCTGGCAGCGGTTGTGCTGGCTTCTGGTGGGACTTGTGGTTGCGCGGGGCGTGGCCGCGGCCTGTGTGTTACCCCCGTTCGAAGGCTGGGACGAATACCAGCACGTGGCGTACGTCGAGAAGATGCACCGAGGGGAAAGCCGGCCAGTGCTCGAACAGGCGACGATTCCCCCGGAGTTCCTGGCCCAGGTCGTGGCGTTTCCGCAGCCCATCTGGGCGCTCAAGGGTGGCCTGGCGCGGTTTGGGGCAATAGGACATGCGGAGTTCCAGGCAAGATTCGACCCCCGCCAGCCCCACGTCACGTTGCCGCGCTTCCGCGGAGGGAGTGAGCGGCTCTACCAGGCCCAGCACGGCCCGCTTTATTATCGCCTCGTCGCGCCTTTTTACGCGGCGCTTGGGGGGATGAACAACCTACGGGCCTCGGTGGCTGGACTGCGGCTAGTGAACGTTGGACTCACGGCCGCGGCGGTTGCGCTCACGCTCGGCATTCTGCGCAGGATCACGCGTTCGGAGCGCCTCGCCGCGCTCCTCGCTCTACCACTTGCCGCTCATCCGCTGTTTTTGCTCAATGCGGTCCGCGTGGCGAACGACGCCCTGGGCGTTCTGATGGCGACGGCGGCCGTCGGCGTCGGAATCGCCCTCGCCGTCGGGCTCGGCCGGATGGGCCGACGCCCGCTCGGCTGCGCGCTTGCGCTCGGGCTTGCGATCGGTCTGGCTGCCCAGGCCAAGGCAACCAATCTGGCCTTGCTCCCGTTTGCCGCGGCCTGCTGGCTCGCCTGGGGCGTGCGCGAGCACAAGCAACACAGGCTCAATCCAGGGCGCTTCGTGCTCGCCGGCCTGTTGCTCGCGATCGGATTCCTGGCACTCGAATCGAGCAACCTACGGTTCAATCTTGAGCATTACGCAAGCCCGGCCGCCATGCAGGAAACGCTGGTCAATCGCCGTAACGGGCGATCCCCGCTCGACCTCCTGCGCACGGCCGCAGCCCTGCCATGGAGCCAGGAACTGGGCCGTCTCTGGACCCGCGGGCTTTTCTTCAAAGGGGGCTGGAGCTTCGTCCAGACCTCGGAGCAAGCGACACTCTCGTATCAAAAGCTCGTCTCCTTCGGTCTCGCCGGCTGGATCGTTTGGGGTCTGGGAGGGCTGGTCACGCGTCGCAGATCAGGAATGGCGGCTCGACGCTCAAACGCGCCCGTGTTCCTGGCAGCCTCCGCGCCTGGGCTTCTGGTGGTGCTCGTGCTGGGCTACACGGCGGCGCTCGGCTATCACATGGTGCAGTCGAAGCTTGCCTGGGGCATCGTGTCCACGGGCCCATGGTATGCCTGCCCTGCACTCCCCTGGTTTCTCGTGCTCGTCTCCCGAGGCGGATTGGCCTGGCCTCTGGGTCGCTGCCGCGAAGCCTTACCCTGGCTGCTCGCCGCGACAGGCGTGTGGGCTGAGCTCGTCGGAATCTGGGGCGCAATGATCCCAACCTACGCCGCGGCCTCCGGCGGCTTGACCGCCAGCCTCGAGCATCTGGCACAGCTCCAGCCCGTGTTCCTCGGCACGTCCACTCTTGCCCTGGCTCTCGCGGCCGAGCTGCTCCTCCTCGTTGCGCTTGTGCTCACTTTCCGCGATGCCACGCGAGCCGAGTCGATCCCGGCCGCCCTCCCGCCTCCAAACCGTCACTCCAGACCCCACCTGAGGACATTCGCGACCTCCCAATCCCGTTAACACACCTTAACGCGCCTACACCTACTGAGGACACGCCTATTCAGGACATGCGTTGTTGTAAGCCCGACTATTGTGGACATGCGATGTAATAAGCGTACGTCACACATACGTTGCAACTCATTACCCTATCAGCACCTGCGTCTCTGCAGGCCCGCGTTCATGCGTTCTCCCAGGTTCGAACATTAAGCCAAAACACGCGACCATGCGTGCGTGCGTCACCGAGTGCCTGCTGACTCGCAACCGCACCCACGCAATGATGCTACACGCGAGTATTCACGGAGTATTCAGGACATGCGTTGTCATGTCCTGCGTTGTCATGTCCCTCCGTTCTTATGTCTCGTTGTCATGCCTGCGCAGCGTAGCTCAGGGCCTCATCCGGCTGCTGCAATCGTCTTCAAGACATCCATGGGCAGCACGCCCTCACGCGTACCTGCACGCATGCTTCACGCGCTCGAACAAGACCCGCTCACTCCGAATGTCCTGCTCCACATTCGGTCCTCTTCCTACGCAACTCTTTTCTCCATAGATTCTTATGATTCTTTGGCCGGGGCACACCGTTTCCTTTCACATGCGACCACGCACGCGTGCTTCTGCTTTGCCTGGTAGCTTCTTTGTATGTCCTGTTGATCTTGATCTTGATCTGATTGCTCACGCATGCAACCACGCAAGCGTGCCTCTGCTTTGCCTGGAAGCTTCTTTGTATGTCCTGTTAATCTGCGTGTCCTGTTAATCTGCGATAATCTGCGATGATGCGGCGCATGCAAGTACCACGCATGCTTACGTGCGTTCTTGCTTTGATCTCTTTTGAATGGACGCGGATGGGGGCCAGGCGCATGCATGCTTCTGGTCGTCTCACTTCGCGGGCCGTCTCACTTCGCGCGTCCTTTAAGCGGGAACTTTTAAGCGGGAGCTGAGGAAGTCGGGAGCGAGGACCGAGAAACGCGTCATGCCTGCGGTTGGCGGTCGAGTTTTGCGTTCGACCCGTTCCCGTTCTACTTCTTTGAGTCGGAGGGAGTTGGCATTCCCATTTCCGCGCCGTCTCGAAGGCGTCGTGCGCGGCGACGGAGCACGCCGGCGGCGGAGCACCCGCGTGGTTCGAGGCGTCTGGAAATGCGTCCGTTTCATGAGCGGTCGCGAGAGTCGCCACAGCGATTTGTCGCACAGAGGGGATAATCGATGAGGAACATCCAGGGCTCTCTCACGCGGTTTGTGTCTGGATTCTGGAAGAGGCCCGTTCGCCCGCGGAAGCGCAGCGCCCCCAGGGCGATCCCGCGCCGATTCGATCTGCTCGAGGAAAAACAGCTTCTCTCAAGCCTTGCCCCTCATGAGGTTCATCTCAACTCGCTGCTCGCGCATCACCCTGCGCACGTCGATTCGAAGTTCACGCAGAAACACGCGCCCAGGGTCAGCTATTATCCCGCGGCGAACACAACGGACCAGTCGACCTTGCCCGTGTCAGGCTGGCAGGGAATCCGTGGGGGTGATGCGCCCGGGCAATACCTGATCACAGGGACCTCGCAAACGTCGGGCCTGCTCTACATTGGCGCGATCAACGGTCAGGGAACGAGCTACGCGGTCAACTATCCCGGAGCCTTCAACTCGAGCATCTACGGGCCAAACAACCTGGGCGGCGGCCAGTTCCAGCTCGTGGGCACATACAAACCGCAGAATTCCACAAACGTGGATAGCTTCCTGTTCCAGGGGACCACGTCGGGCGGCTCACTCGTTGGCAACTACAGTCCGATCGTGTATCCCGGCAATCCATATACCTACGTCCATAGCGTGATGGGCGGCCTGGCGGTGGGCAACACCGAGAGCCCAGCGAGGAACGGGCTGCCGTATGGTCCTGGCACCGCCTTTATTTACAACGTGAATACGAGCCAGTTCGTCACGAACATCCGTTTCCCGCGGTCGATTTCGAACACTGCGTACGGCATCTGGTACAACGGCGGCACGAGCTACACGATTGTGGGCGGTTTCAGCAATCGGGCTGTGAACAACATGCAGGATCAGTCCGCTCCGATCGGGACGGCCTACATGGTCGATTACAACTCGGCGGTGGGAGCGCACGGGCATTTTTCTCACTGGAAGTCGTTCAAGTACCCCAATGGAATGAACTTGCTGACGCATTTCCAGGGAATCAGCAGCAGCGCGCCTGGCGTGTATGAGCTTTCGGCCGACTCGGTCCAGCTTGGCAAGGCGAACTTCACCCAGGGCTCCTGGGTCGTTGTGAAGCGCAATCACAATGGAACATTCGGCAACGCCCACTGGCTCGACCTGCACTACCCACGCGAAAAGGGGCTGACGAGCAACGATTCGGTCTTCGGCAACAACGTGGTCGGGTTTGTGCTCGGAAGTTCGGGGGCGTTCAGCTACCAGGCGACAGTGCATGTACCCGCTCCTCGAAGCTGATCGACAGGTGAACAGCGGTTCGCCTTGCGGCTTCGAGCCTGGTCCTCCCGGCGACGCGGCAAGGGCTCCAGGCTCGGAGCGCTTCAGGCCCAGGCGCACGGATCGGCGGCGGCAGCGATGCTTGCCGCCAGCCGGGTCGCCTGGGGCCGGTCCAGCCGAAGGCGATCCCGTGGTTGACATTGACCCGATCAAGGGATCTCCCTAGGATTCGCACGAACGGAAGGTCCGCGCGAGGAGACTGCGGCATGACGCCGCCGCTCGCAGGCCAAGTTTGGCGATTTAGGCATCGATCTGGGCTCGAGTCGCGAGGGAACGTGCTCGATGCGCATGGTGTTTTCCGCATTTGTACCGATCGGCGCAGCCGTTCTCGCCTTGGGTCTGATCCTGCTTGATCGCCACGGCCGGTTGACGTGGGATCACTGGGACGAGGTGAAGCGTGGTGCGCTTTATCGCAGCGGCCAGCTTTCGGATCGGCAATTCACGGAAGCGGCGAGGCGGTATGGGATCAAGACGGTTGTGAATCTGCAAATGCCTGGTGAAGAGGCACTTGCGGAGCGCGCGCTGGCGAAGAAGCTGGGCGTGGACTTTGTGAATTTGCCGATGCCCGGTGATGGTCTGGGGCAGGAATGGGAGTTCCGGGAGTTTCTGCGGATCATGGACGACCCGGAGCGTCTTCCGGTGCTGGTGCACTGCGCCCGGGGGACGTGCCGCACGGGTGCGGCGGTGGCGATGTATCGTCTCGAGCGTGACGGCTGGTCGCTTGAGGATGTGACTTCGGAGCTGAAGCGGCAGACGTATCATTACGGATTGCTGCCGGGCTACACGTATGCGATGGCGAAGAACAAGCCGTCGACCGCGTTGCCGACACCGACGATGATCGAGGATCGCAACCAGGTGACGAGCGGATCCAGGATGGAGCGGGAACATGGCCGTTAGCCCAACGATCGAGCCACGGGTTTGCCCAGTGTGGCAACCTTCGACCGCGATCCGGCCTCACCCTGGTCTGCGTGCGCGGACGGGAGTGATCCGCTGGGACTGGGTGGGCTTTGGGGCGATTGTGCTGTTTTTTGGGCTGTTGGGCGCGATCGCGGTCGAGGTGGATCGCGTGGAGGCCAGGTTGGGACTGGCGGCGGGCGAGGCCTTGGGCCCGCTTGGTCGGGTGTTCGGCTACTGGGCGCCTGACGTCTGGCCCGTGCCCCTCTTCGCCAGCAAGTTCCTGGCGATGTTCGAGAATCTGGCACGGCCGACGACGGCCTCGGTGCGGTGGCCTGGCGTGTTCGCGAGCCTGGCGATCGCCTGGCTGCTCTGGCGGGGCGCATCGAAGCGGCTCGGGGCGCGGCTTTCCATGTGGGTGGCGGTTTGCTGGCTGGGCTCGATCGGGGTGGTCGATCACGCGGCGTTCGCGCGGCTCGACCTGTTGCAAACCCTGGGCGTTGTGGCCGCCATTGATCGGCTGCTCGACCGTGGTCGCGACTTCGTCTTCGGCTGCTGGGGTGCGTTCGCGTTTCTTTGCGGGGGGCTGCCGCCGCTCGTGCTCCTGGCCCTGGCGAGCATCGTCATCGGCCGCCCCAACCAGCCTGCGCTCTGGCGGGCGCTCGTGCCGATTGGAATCACCGCGTTCGCCTGGTCTGCCTGGACGATCCAGTCCGGCGGGGTTGAGCTCTGGGCCGCTGCGCTCACGCTGCCGCTTTCGAGCAAGCTGGACTGGAAGCTGGCGGTTTCGGTCATGGTGATCGGCCTGCCCTGGAGCCCGCTCGTCTTCTTCGCGTGGGATAAGGCCGTGCACGACGAGCGCAAGGCCGAGGGGCACGCCTGGGCTCGGACGTGGGTGCAGTGCGGGATCGCGGCAATTCTTGCTGGCACGCTGGTGCCGGGATTGAGCACGCCAGCGCGGGGGCTGGCGCTTGTTGGTCTGGCGATCGCGGCGGCCCTGGTGCTCGAGGCCATGTGGACCAGGCGGATTACGGGCGTGAGCCAGGTCGCCATTTTGACGGTGCTTGCCCTGCTCACGTTTGTGTGGCTGGTGGGGATCGATTTCGGCTGCTATATCTGGACGATGAGCATGCCTTACTATCGCGCCTTTGGCGTGATGATGGGGTTTGTGGCGATCGCGGTTTCGCTCGTGCTGTGGGGGATGCTCGCCGGGGCAAACCTGCGCCGCGCGGCCGTGCTGCTGGTGCTGCTCGCGGCGGCGACGAAACTGGTTCACACCGGCTTCTACGGCCCGGAGTGGAACTACCGGCAAAGCCAGGGCCCGTGGTCCCGCGCGGTCGCGCAGTGGATCCCCAGACGCTCGACGGTTTACACCCTGCACGACTGGCCCGCCGATTTCGCGTTTTACTTGAAGCGTCCCATTCGCCAGCTTCACAGCGCCCAGTTTCTCAAGTACGAACCTCAAAACGTGTCCAAATTCCTGTTGCTCTCCCAATCCGAATTCGACAACTGGTCGGATTCCGCCATCCCAATCACGCCAATGGCGCGATTCCTCGACGAGGCGGGAGCAACACGCGTGCTGGCGCGCACGACCGACGGCCCGATGCCCTTGCTCGGCGGCAGCGCCGGCAGCCAGACGGTCTGGAACCCGGAGCCTGCGGCCGGCGACCTCGCCGAGCGTGATTAAGCGCACCCCCGCACGCATCTCGCACCCTCCGACGGCCGATCCAGGCCAACTGATCTGAGCGGTTTTCTCCTGTCACCCAGACCAGGTGTCAGCGTATACTTTTTCTTGGGAAAGGTTTCGAGATCGGCGGAAGTTTGCGAACCGGACTGGGACCATTTCGGAGCCGAGGCCGAAACCGGGATAAGCAATCGGCAAGCCCAAGGCTGGCCGAGGACCTTCTGATCCCAGCAAGGCGCGATCTCGAGACGCGCCCGAGCCTCCCAGGCCGTTCAAACCGAGTGAAGCACGCATGATTGGCAAGCTGCGCGACATCTTCGGCTCCGCGCCCTCGGGCCCGCAAACCGGCCCGCGCAGACGTGTGAATCTGGAGAAGCGATTCACGGTGATCGCCGAGACCTCGCGCGGGAGCATGTCGCGCGTCTTCCGGGCGCTTGATAACGAGACCGGGCGCACGGTCTGCCTGAAGGTGCAGCTCAAGGAAAAGAATCAGGCCGCGGTGAGCCGGGCGTCGAGCACGGAGGCCAGACCGGTCGAGGGCTCGATCGCGATCAAGTTCCACGATCCCCACATTGTGCGTACGTTTGAGTATGGGGAGAGCAAGCAGGGCGAGCATTTCGTCGTGATGGAATACATCGACGGCGTGAGCTTGCAGTATGTGCGTGAGACGAAGGCGGCCCGGACCGCGCAGAAGGTTGAGCTTCTCGCGCAGGCGGCGGAGGGGCTGGCCGCGGTTCATGAAGCGGGTTTTATCCACCACGATATCAATCCGCGGAACTTCCTGGTCGATCGTGAACAGAACGTGAAACTGATCGATTTTGGGCTCACGGTGCCGAACACGCCGGCGTTTTGCAAGCCTGGCAACCGCACGGGCACGCTGCAGTACATGGCGCCTGAACTGCTGCGGCGCGAGCCGATTGATGAACGTATTGACATTTTTGCATTTGGCGTGATGGCGTTCGAGTTTCTCACGGATCGCCTGCCGTACGATGCCACGAACTCTACCACCATGATGCTGCAGCGGATCAACACGGAGCCGCTGGACGCGGCGGTGGTGAAGCCCAAGCTTTCGGACGAGATTTGTGCGATCCTGCGCCAGCTTACAGCCCGGCGGCCGCATGATCGCTGGGCCAAGATGGCCACCCTTCCCGCCGCGCTTCGGAGCGTTCCGGCCAAGCGCAAGCGGTCCGAACAGGCTTGACCGATCGGCTCGAGGGGGCTCGAGCGGCGCGAGGAGACGGACCTGGCTCATGGACTGGAACCACGACGAAGTCGCCCGGCTGGCATATGACCTGTGGATTCGGCGCGGGTGGGTGCACGGCGACCATCACGCGGACTGGGTCGCGGCCGAGCAGGAAGCGAAATTTCTGGGGAAATACGAGCTGATCGTTGAGCTCGACCTGAACGGGCCGGGCGCGCGGATTCCGGACCTGGAAAGCCGCTGCCGGCTCTGCGAGTCCGCGCTTGGTTCGCAGCGGGCGCTGGCCCCGATCTGGCCAGGGAATGAGCACGCGCCACCGTATCGCGTGGGCTCGCTCTGTGCGGGCTGCCAGGGCGAATGCCGGGCGCCGCTGGCCCAGGATTTCGACGCCTGCTGGCAAGCTCTTGGGATTGCGGCCCACGCGGCCGATCCCAGCCAGGTGATCGCCGAGCGCGGCCAACCCGCGCCTGGGGCGCTCAAGGCGCTCGCCCAGAGCCTGCTCTTGCTCGTGCCCTCGAACGAGCTCGATTACCTGACGGACCTCGTCGAGTGGCTGGCCAATCCAGACAGCGACCAGGACGCGGGCCTGCTAGACGACGTGCGGGCGCTCGCGTACTGGAGCGACCAGCCCCGCGACCGCGCGTGGGCCGCGCTGGCGCGGCGGCGGTCGCCCAGCGCCGAGGTCCCCTATCTTGTGGGGTTCCTCGGGCGAGATGGGCTTGTGCTCGAGCTGCCGCTGCCCCTCTGCAACCGGGACGACGAACTGGAATCGGGCCTCGCGACGCCGTTCCGCTCGTTTGCGACCGGCCTCGCCGCCGGGCTGGGCCGCGTGCGGGCACTCCCGCTCACGCCCCCAAAAAAGCCAGTCAAATCTCGGGCTCGGGGTTCAAACCCTTCGCTGCGAGGAGCGTCATGAGCGGCTCGATCGCCTTCTCATAACGCCTGAAGCGTTCGACCGAGCGGGTATGGATCGGTTGGCGCACCTGCACAAGGCTCGCCGTGCGCACAACCCTGCGCGTCTGGTGAAAATCGAGGCAGGATGGATTCCAGTCGAGCCCCACAAAATCCACCAGCCTGCGCGCCTGATTCTCAAGGTCGTTCACGAGCGATTCGTACGAGAGGTCGAGCCACTCGAGCGGGCGCGTTTGCTTCCAGTGGCTCATCATGCGGCGGTAATCCTGAAAGCGCTGGGCGATATGGCTCCAGTCGTTCGTCCAGGGGTTTCGCTCAAAGCCGGTTTGCCAGCATGAAACGGCGATATCCCGCAGGTCGCGGTGGCAGACGATCACGCGTGCCTGGGGCCACAGCAGCGCGATGAGCCCCAGGAGGCGGAAATTGTCGGGCATCTTGTCCACAACCCGGCTTGCCCCGGGCGCGACCGCGTCGAGCCGGCTCAAATAGTTGGCACCCGATTGTCGCGCGATTTCCGGCGTGAGCCGCGCGAGCGCGGTGAAGGGATCGATCGAGAGATCGCCGACGAGCTCGGGAAGCTGGTAGAAGACGCGGTGGGCGAGATCGAGCTCGCCCGCGCCAAAGGCGCTGGGATGCGAGGCGATGATTTGCTCGGTGAGCGTGGTGCCCGATCGGGGCAGGCCAACCACGAAGACGGGGCGGGGATCGGGGCTGCCGTAGCCTTCGCGGCCGGCAAGAAAACCGGCGGGGAATGCGGCGATCATGCGCTCGATGAACTCGGTGTGCTGGGGCGCATCGTAGCCCAGGCCGATCTCGATCTTGGATTTCGCCTGGAGCCGATTGGCGCGTTCGAGGCGCTCGGCGGCCAGGTCGTATTCGCCCCGGGCGTCGTGGACGATCCCAATTCCGAACTCCAGGAACGCCAGGTGTCCAATCGGCAGCGAGTTCGACCGCGTCATCGCGCGCATGGTTTCGAGGTCGGACTCGGGGAGCTGATCCTTGAGATTAAGCGCCAGCCGCCAGAGCGCCTCGGGTGATTCGGGACGGACCTCGAGGGCGCGGCGCGCGGCCTGGTTCGAGAGCTCAAAGTCGCCATTCTCGGCGTGCATCCTGGCAAGAACCGTCCAGGTCATCGCGCGGTTGGGATCGATTTCGAGCGCCTGCTTGAGCGCGGTTTCCGCGAGGTCGAGGCGGCCGATTTCAACCTGAGCCAACCCCAGTCCGTGGAAGGCATCGGCCAGGGTCTCATTTCCCTTGGGACTGGAGTCGGCGTTTGCGGCGTCGGTGGCAGCATCAGCCGCGGGCGGGATGAGGCGTGAGGCCATCTCCACGGCCTGGCGAAAGCAGGCGGCGGCGTCTTCGTGCCGGTTCTTGACGCGGAGCACGCTTCCCAGGCTGATCCGTGCCTGGGGCAAACGTGGCATGGTAGCGATCGCGCGCCGCGCCAGATGCTCGGCCTCGTCGAGATAGGCCCGATCACCCACGTCGGCCAGGATCTGCGCCAGGTTGCTCATCGCCAGGCCATTGCCTGGCTCGAGTTTGAGAGCGGTGCGGAGCGTGCCGACGGCCTCGGCCCTGCGCTCGAGCGACCGCAGCGCATTGGCCAGGTTGATGTAGGCCGCGGCGAAGCGAGGGTCCTGCGCGATCGCGGCCCGGCTGGCGGCCTCCGCGTCGTGGTAGCGCCCCTCGTCCTGCGCCAGGAGCGCCAGGCTGTTCCAGCTTTGTGCCAGCCGGGGCTCAAGCTCGACCGCGTGAGCGAGCTCCTGCCGCGCCTCGGCACGGCGGCCAAGCACGCGGTACGCTTCGCCCAGGTTTGCATGCGCCCGCGCGGATACCGGCGGAACTTCGACCCTGCGCTTGAAATAGACGAGCGCAGGCGCCACCCTGCCCTGCGAAAAGAGCAACACACCCAGGCCCTCAAGGGCGTGGGGATGGTCGGGCTCGGCTTCGAGAATCAGGCGATAGGCTGTTTCGGCCTCGTCGAGCCGCCCCTTGGTGTGCAGCGCGAAGGCCGATTCCATCGTGGGAGCTGTCATTTTCGAGAGAACGCCACGAGAGTGATGTCGTCAAACTGGGGATGATCGGCAACATGCCGCAGCACCGTCTTGATGATTTTATCGCCGGCCTCGCTTGCGCTCATCGAGCTGGCGAACGCGTGCCGCAGATTCGCATCGCCGAAGCGGTCGCCCGACGAGCAGAGGGCGTCTGTCACGCCGTCCGTATAGAGGACGACAGTGTCGCCGGGCGCGAGCGTAGTCTCGGCACATTCGTAAGGATAGTCGGGCATGATCAAAAGCGGCAGGCCGGAGACGGACCGGCTGAGTTCCTCGATGGTGCCGTTCGCCCTGCGCACGAGCGGCGGCGGGTGGCCGGCATTGACCAGCCTTAGCGTATGCGTGCGGGTATCGAGCACGATGAGCAAGAACGTGATGTACATATCAATCGAGCCGCGATCGTCGAACTGGCGGTTGAGCATGCTGACGACCCGCACAGGGTCCGAGTCGGATCGCAGGAAGAGCCGAATCTCAGCCGAGAGCTTGGCCGTCATGAGCGCGGCCGGCATCCCCTTGCCCACCACATCGCCGATCGCGATCGCCCATAGTTCCGCCGCCGCCCGCGGATCCCCCGCGCCGGTTGGAATGCAGCCGTAATAGTCGCCCCCGACATGCCGCGCGGGCTCGTAATACGCCCAGAAGTCGTAGCCCGGCACCGCCGCCGGACGCTCAGGCAAAAGCGACTGCATGACCTGCCGCGCGAAGATGAGCTCCTGCTCCATCTCACGCTGCTTCATCACCGCCTTGTGCATCTGCGCGTTCTGGACCGCGATGCTCACCTGGCTGGCCACCGCGGCGAGAACATCCAGATCCCCCTGTTCAAAGCGGTTGCGGCCATCGCGGGTGTCGATCTGCATCACTCCCATGGGGCGCCCAGACTGATCCAGCAAGGGGGCGCACATCAGCGACCGCAGCTTCGCGTCCGATGCACTCGTGCTCTCGGGGAACTCCTGGGAGACATCCTTGCAAAGAATCGCCTGGCCGTCGTGCAGCGCCCGGTTGAGAATCGTTTTCGAAATCGAGAGCTCGCCCGGCTCGCCCGTCCGCGATCGCACGACCTCCGGAATAAGCTCGATGCTGCCCGGCTCACGCAACAGCACAAACCCACGCTGCGCGCGGGGAAAAATCGCAAAAAGCGAATTGAAAACGCGCTCCAGAACCTCCGAGAGCACAAGCGCGCCGCCAAGCTCCTGGCTGATCAGCCGAAGCGCACGCAGCTTCTCCTCCGGCTTCACCAGCGGCGGGCTCAGGTCGCTCTGATTGATGAGATCGATCGCCGCGTACACCGTGGACTGATCGTTCGACTCGTCGTGGATCTGGACCGTTCGATTGCTGAAGGCGAGCAAAACCTCGCCAATCTTCACGGTCATGCCGTCCTGGAGCACAACCGGATCCGAAATCCGCTGGCCGTCGACAAACGTCCCCTGCGTGCTGCGCAGGTCATGCAGCTCGAAGACCAGTCCCTTGCGAAACACGCTCGCGTGCCGCCGCGAGACCGACTTGGGATCGAGCACGATGTCGCAATCGCTGTTACGCCCGATCAATACCGCATCACGGTCGAGACGGAATCGCCGCCCGGCGAGAGGACCGGCCACAACCTGAAGCGTCGGAACGTTGAGCTCGGCGCCGGGCATGAATCGAGAGCTCCGCCGCGGATGGCATTGGTGCAAACGACCTGGCGATCGAGCCTGCGATCTTCCAGATATTTGATGATACCACAATCCTGGACTCCCTTTGCGATCCGTAACGACGCTCCCGCCAAGAAAACCGCGCGGCGGCGAGGCGCGACGCGCCAGAAGTTGATCTACCTGGTGGGAACTCAGGAAGGCATCCAGCGAAGTGTTCCCGCGACGACGCGAAGAAAACCCCCAGGGAAATGGATTCACGCACTGGCGCGAAAGGCTTTGGAAGGGCGGCATCATGAACGAGGACGTCTCGCTCACGCTATGCATCCAGCACCTGCAATCACCCAATCGAGAACTACGTGAAGAAGCGGCTCGAGTGATCTGGCAGCGGTATTCGAGTCGGCTGCGGGCATTGATCAGGCGCAGGCTTGACGACCGGGTTCGCCGCCGTGAGGACGAGGACGATGTTTTACAGTGCATGTATCTCAGTTTTTGGGAAGGGCAGATGCGGGGCAGCACGATGCCGGCGAGTCGGCAGGAGCTCTGGAAGCTGCTGGTGCGGATCACGATGTGCAAGTTGATCAACACGGCGAACCGGCACACGGCGGCCCGGCGGGACGTGCGCAGAGAGACGATCTCGCCGCGGGTGCGGCCAACGGGGCGGCTCGCGTCGAACCCAATGCTCTTTGACGTCGCCGATCGCACGGCGGGCAATCCCCTGGAAGAGATGATCATCGGCGAGGAGCTGAATCATCTGCTGCGCGACCTTCCCAGCGAGCTGCGTTCGATTGCGGTCTGGAAACTGGAGGGTTACACGAGCGGCGAGATCGCCGGGTTCATCGGCCGGACGGTGCGTTCGGTGGAGCTCAAGATGCACATCATCCGCAAGCGTCTGGTGCGAAACGAGGCCTGGGCGTGGCTGCCCGCGGCACAGCGTGGTGCGGAGCCGAGCTCAGTCGCGAGCCGATGTGATTGAGCGCAGAGGTCGGGTGAGATGCTCAAGCAGAATCGCGGCGGCGTTCGCCACGTTCAGTGACGACGCCCCCGCGCGCATGGGGATTGTCCAGAGCTGGTTGCAACGCGCTTGCCAATCGAGGTCGAGCCCCCGGTCCTCATCGCCGAGCACAAGTGCGAAGCGCGTGGGTGCGGGCTCAAGATAAAACGGCCTGGCGCCAGCCTGGGCGACAGCCCCGATCAGAGTCAACGAGCATGATCGCGCCAGGCTCTCAATTGCGCTCGCCGGGTCCTCGCACGTGAAGACAGGCAGGTGCAGCACGGCCCCCATCGATACCCGGAGCACCCTGCGTGAGAACGGATCAGGGCACGACGGACCAGCGACAAGCCCATGACAGCCGAGCACATCGGCGATCCGGGCGATGGAACCCAGATTCTCCGGATTCGTGAGCCGCGGGGCGACCACCAGGCCAAGGCTTGCCGGTTGGCCTTGAACCAGGTCTTCGAGCGTGCCTTGCGCGCCTCTGCGGCCTAGCCCCAGCACGCCCTGGTGGAATGAATACCCCACGATTTCACTGATGATTTGCCTGGGGGCCGCGTAGAGCACGGCCTCGGGCGGCAACCGCGCTTCGAGGCGAGCGATCTCGCTCGCGCAGGCAAGGGTGGCGACGAGCGGATGCACGCTGGCCAGGAGCCGCTCGTGCAGCTTGCGCCCTTCGACCACGAACTCGCTGCGCCCGCGCGTGGCGTTGGTGGCCTTGAGCGCGCGGAAGGGCTCGATACGCGGATCAAACGGATCATCGATCGGGACTGCTGGCACGCGATTTCTTGACTCTGGCACCCTGCGCGCCAGGGTTTCAACCCCCCGGAAGCGCACTCTTGGCGGTTTCTGTTCTATGTTATCCGTTGATGACACTCCACGCGAATGCAGGGAGCAAGGCGCTGCCCGCGACACACTGCGAGTTTGCTCGAGGATGCAAGAGACAGCGATCTGGCCGGATGGGCGACGCATCGATCGACTCGGACGGTCGGAGTGCCAGGACTCGCATCAGCAAGAAGCGAGGGGCTTCATGGATAACAAGCGAGGGCCGCGACGGATTCTGGTCGTCCATGACCAGCCGCTCGAGCGTGGAAGACTGTGCCGCTTGCTTGCCCGTGAAGCAGGCCGTGTGATCCACGAGGCGGAGACCGAGGAAGAAGGCCGCCAGCTTTATTGCGAGTATCTCCACGATTGTGTGGTGATCGAGCATGGCGCGCGCGGGCTCGACGCGATCGAGTTCGTGGCCGAGCTGAAGCGTCGACTGGGAGAAACATCGCTGCCCATCATTCTGCTTGTGGAGCCGGAGTTCGAGGTTTCGGCCTTGCGCGTGCTCAAGATGGGTGCGCAGGACTATGTGCTCAAGACGCGTGTTGAGGAGGACCTGCCGTTCGCCGTCGAAACGATGATGGGGCAAGGTGTGCTCCGACGGCAGATTCTTGAGCATCGGCGCGACCTGGAGCTGGGCGCGCGGGCGCTCAAGGAGAGCGAGGAGCGTTACCGGGTGCTCGTGGAGGGGGTGACGGATTACGCGATCGTGATGCTCGATCCCGAGGGGCGAATCATCTCCTGGAACATCGGCGCCGAGCGGCTCTACGGTGAGAAGGCCGAAGAAGTCGCGGGGGAGCCATTTTCGCGCTATTTCACCGAGGAGGGCAACGCGCGGGGCGAACCCGCCCGGGGCCTGGCGATCGCGGAGCGTGACGGGCGTTTTGTCGAGGAAGGCTGGCGTGTCCGACGCAATGGCGAGCGCTTCCTCGCGCACCTGTCGATCACGCCGCTGCGGGACGAAGAGGGCAAGCTGCGCGGCTTCGCCACCGTGACGCGGGACGTCACCGAGCGGATGCGCGCCCAAAGCGAGATCCTGGTGCTGAACGCCCGGCTCGAACGCAGGCTGCGGCGGATCAACGCGCTTCGGCGCATCGACATGGCGATCGCCTCCGGGCGCGACCTGGGCGAAATCCTCTCGGTCGTGGTCCAGCAGGCCCGGACCGAGCTGGGCGTGGACGCAGCCGCCATCCTGCTTTCCGACTCCGACAAGGGCGGGCTCCGGCTGGGTGCCGCTTCCGGATTCCCGGACGCACTCACAAGCGCGATCGAGGGGGGATCGACTGGACTCGCCAGGCGCGTCGTGCGCTCGGGATACACTCTCCACGTTCCCGACCTGGCCCACCTGCTCACGCCCGAACCCAGGCTGCCGCAGTGGCTCCAGGCCGGCTTCACCGCCTATCACGCAATTCCGCTCACGGTCGAGGACCGCGTCCTCGGCGTCATGGAGTGTTTCCACCGAATCCCAACCAGGCCCGAATCCGAATGGCTCGATTTCCTGCGGATTCTGGCACGCCAGGCGTCGATCGCCGTCGAGCACGTGGCCCTCTTCGAAAGCCTGCGCGCGTCCAATGCTCAGCTTGGCCTGGCCTACGACGCCACCATCGAGTGCCTCTCCCGCGCGCTCGATCTGCGAGATCATGAAACGGAAGGGCACAGCCGCCGCGTCACGGACCTGACAGTCAGGCTGGGGCGCAAGATGGGGCTTTCCGCGCTCGAGCTCGTGCAGGTGCGCAGAGGGGCGCTTTTGCACGACATCGGCAAACTGGGCGTGCCTGACAAGATCCTGCTCAAGCCCGAACCGCTCACCGAGGAAGAATGGGTGGCGATGCGGCAACACCCGACCTTCGCGGTGGAGATTCTGGGACCGATCGAGTTCCTCCGGCCTGCGCTCGAGATCCCGTACGCCCATCACGAGCGATTCGACGGTAAGGGTTATCCCCGCGGGCTGGCAGGCACCGAGATTCCGCTTGCCGCCCGCCTGTTCGCCGTGGTCGACGTCTGGGATGCGCTCACGAATGATCGGCCCTATCGCAAGGCCTGGCCCGCGGAGCAGGCGCTCGATCACATCCGGTCGCTCGCCGGCACGCATTTCGACCCGCGGGTGGTGGCGGCGTTTCTCGAACTGATCGAGCAGTACGCGAAGGCGGGCGAGCCAGGCCCCGAAGCGGAGCCGGCCGCGCCTGCGTCCTGCCCGCAGCCGGCTGCGCCGGGGTCCGCGCGGCCGATCATGCCCGGCTCGTCGCCGATTCTGATCGCCGCCGACGCCGCCGAGCTTGCCGCCGCACTCGCTGGGATGATCGAATCGCAAGGCTACTCCTGCACAATGGCGATGACCCTCGAGGAAGCCGCACGCGCGCTCGACTCCTCGCCGATTGAGATCGTCTTCATCGCGCGCTCGACGCACGGCGGCTGGGGAGACGACCTCGTGCGCAGGGACCGCGGCACCACGAGCCGCGCTCCAACCTATTCAATCGTCGTGAGCGAGGCCGTCTCAGGCGCGGGACTCCCCTCAAGCCTTTACGACGACCTGGTGACTGGCCCCCTGTCCCCCGCCGAGATCGTCTTTCGCATCGAGCGCGCCAGGCGCACCCTCGAGCTCAAGCGCGAGCTGCTCGCCCGCTCCGTCGACGCCCACCGCCTTGCCGACGAGCTCCGCAAGCGCGACGAGCGGCTCCGCGATCTCGCCGCCAAGGATTACGTCACAGGCCTCGCCAATCGCCGCCAGTTTCTCGAGCTCCTGGATACCTACATGGCGATGTCCGCCAGACGCAGCGAGCCGATCTCGCTCGTCGTGCTCGACCTCGACTACTTCCGTTCCTACAACGAGGAATATGGCCATGCCGCCGGTGACGAGGTCCTCCGCGAGACCGCGGGCGTCCTCAAACGCGTGGTCCGCCGCAACGATGTCGCCGCCCGCCACGGCGGCGAGGAGTTCGCCATCCTCCTCTCCCCCTGCGATCGCGAAACCGCGAAACGCGTCGCCGAACGCATCCGCGACCAGTTGAGCGTGGTCGCCTGGCCCAATCGCTCGATCACGGCCTCGATGGGCATCGCAACCTGCTCCGAGGCCCCCTGGGATTGCGAAACGCTCCTCGCCGACGCCGATCACGCCCTCACCGTCGCCAAACGCAGAGGCCGCGACCGCGCTACCCATTACGACGATCTGGCACGCCAGGGCGCTCGCTCACTCTCGCTCGCGGGACCGGCGGCCGGCGTCTAGCCCTCCCCCGTCCTGGCGCCCTCGAGCGATCTCCCCTCGAGCTCCTCCACCGCCTTGCGGATCTCATCCGGAATGGGGTGCGGCTTCTCGGTCGCATAGTCGTAGAGCACAAGCGTGGAACGCGACTCGGCCGCCAGCACCCCCTTCGATCGGCTCACAATGGCATGCTCCATCGACAGGCTGGTGCGGCCGATCCGCGTCACCCGGCTGCCTACCTCGACCACGTCCGGGAAGAACAAAGGCGCGCGGTAGTCGCAGCCGATCGCGGCCAGGATCGGGCCCACCCGCGTCGTCCGCAAGCGCTCGAGCAGCCGGAACTGCTCCATGTAGGCGATGCGCGATGATTCGAACCAGCGAAAGTACATTGTATTGTTCACATGTCCGAATGCATCCTGATCTCCCCATTGCACAGGCAAGGCGATCACGATCGGAAACGCGGCGAGCAGCGGGCTTGGGTTTTCGCAAAGGTGCATCAGGCGTAGGCTCCCAGGGATGATTCCAGGCGTGCGCATCATACGCCGGGCGAACCGAATCCGGCCAGACGGGGGACGATCGCGAGCCCGCGCGGCCGGTGGAAGTACGGTTTTCATTGCAATTCTCCCGCCTGCACCCTCATAATGACTTCTGTCACAGCCCCTCGGCCGGGAGCACGCGGCATGATTCGCGTTCGCGATTTGCGGGTCGATTACGAGACAACCTGCGCGGTGCGCGACCTTTCGCTCGAGGTCGGACCTGGCGAGGTCTGCGGCCTGATCGGGCCCAATGGCGCGGGCAAAACGACCACGATGCGCGCGATCCTGGGCCTCATCGAGCCGACCTACGGCGAGATCGAGGTGCTGGGCGTCGACGTGCGGGAACGGCCCGAGGATGTGCACAGGGTGATGGGTTTCATGCCGGACTTGCCGCCGGTGTATGACGATTTGCAGGTCTGGGAGTTCGTCGATCTGTTCGCGGCGAGCTACGGCATCCCAAGGCGCGAACGGCCCGCCGTCGTGGGCCGCGCGATCGAGACCGTGGGACTCGAGGAAAAACGCACCACGCTGGCAGCCCGGCTTTCCCGCGGCATGCGGCAGCGGCTCATGCTCGCCAAGACGCTCGTGCCAGATCCCTCGGTTCTGCTGCTCGACGAGCCCGCCAGCGGTGTCGACCCACAAGGGCGCATCGATCTCAAACACATCTTGAAACGCCTTGCCGACGAGCGCAAAACCGTCGTCGTCTCCTCGCACATCCTTACCGAGATGAACGAGTTCTGCACGTCGGTGGCAGTCATGGAACAAGGGCGGCTGGTGGAGAGCGGGCGCATCGGCGACCTGCATCGCCGCATTCTGGGCGACGCCTGGATCGCGATCGAGCTTGTCGGCGGCCCGGAGCCATTCCTCGCCATCGCGGCCCAGGACGCGCGCGTCGGCCCGATTACAACACAGGGCGCGCGGCACGAATTCCGCTTCCGCGGCGACGCCGAGGCCGCGTGCGACCTCCTGCGCGAACTGGTGACGAACGGCGTGCGCGTCGCCTCCTTCGAACGCAGGCGTGACAACCTCGAGGAGCTCTTCCTCAAAATTGGCTCCAGGGAGCTCGGCTGAGTCTCGCAATGCAGATCCCCGATTGGCTCGATAATCCGATCCTGGTCAAACACATTCGTTCCCGGCTACGCCCGCCCGCCCTTGGCGCGGGCGCGGGGGCCGTCGCCCTCCTGTGCCTGGTCATCCTGGCGACCTCGCTGCCGCAGGGTTTCTACCGGAAGGGCAATACCTTCGCCCTCTATCTCATGCTCCAAACGATCCTGCTCGTCATCATGGGGAGCGTGCAGGTCGGCTCCGCCATGTCGCAGGCCAAGTCTTCCGGAATACTCGACTTCCATCGCGTGACTCCCCTCTCGCCCGGCCGGCTCGTGATCGGTTTCTTTCTCGGTGCGCCGATCCGTGAATACGTGCTCTACGCGGTCACACTCCCGTTCGTCTTCTATTGCATCGCCCTCGGTGAGCCCACGTTCCTGGGCTTTATCAATCTCACCGTCGCGCTCTTTCTCGCGGCGTGGTTGCTGCAGGGGGTCGCGCTTCTCAACGGGTTGCTCGTGCCGGCCGGCAAGTCGACCAGGGCGTTCGTGGGGGGCGCTTCGGTGCTTTTCCTCTTCATAGGCGCCCCCGTGTTCTTCGCCGTCTTCCAGTCCGGGAGGCTGGCGGACATCCCCTTCAGGCTGGGGTTCTTCGGCCTTTCGCTCCCCTGGATCGCCGTTGCCGTGTTCGTGTCTCTGCCGTTGCTCTTCATCCTGTACCTCGCCTCCGTCCGCAAGATGGCCTCCGATTCGAATCACCCGCTCTCCAAGATCCAGGGCTTGCTCGCGCTGGCCACGGTGGGGCTTCTGCTCGTGGGGGTGGTCTGGAAGGGCGACTTCGGTCAGCCAAACGCGAACCCGCCGCATCCCGACGACCGCAGGACGATGACCGTCGTTGTGCTTTACCTGCTCGCGCTGGCCGGACTGATGCTCCCCACAATGGTGACCGCCAATCGCGCGGAGTACTTCAAGGGGCTCTGGCGCGCTCAAAAACTCGGCCTGAAAACGCTCTCCGCCTGGGATGATCTTGCGCTCAATCGCTGGTTCGTGGCCGCGGTCTCGCTGATGGTCCTGGGGCTCTGCACCTGGAGCACGTACGTACTTGATCCAGCCGGCAACCGCACAATCGATCGCAACATGGGTCTCGCGATCGCCGTGGCGGTCATCACGGTCGCCGCGACCGCGCTCGCGCTCCAGTTCTTCCTGCTCCAGTTCGGCCGCATGGGAGCGACCTTTTTCGCACTCTTCCTCTTCGTAACCTGGCTCCTGCCGATTCTCGCGGGCATTCTCCTTTCCCTCGGCGTGACGTGGGGCAGTGGTGCTTATTATCACTTCATCGCGTTCAACCTGAGCCCGGTCGTCGGCGTCGGCACCCTGGCGAACGGAGGCATCGCGGGAATACCCGCCGCCAGGACCGCGATCGAGGCCGCCGCGCTCGTTCCCCCCTTGCTCTACCTCTTCGTCTTCAATAGCCTGCTCACAATGGCCCAGCGGCAAGCGATGCGCGACTTCCTGCTCTCCAGCCAGGGTGCGCGGCAGGCGCGCCCCGCGCATCCGCTCGAGCCCGGGGCCGATCCCCGAGCACTTGAACTCACATGAACACCCTCCTCGCTTCGGTTTGTCTCCTGCTTATGAGCCCAGGCGCAACCGGCGACGGCCCCGCGGCCGCACGCCGGCTCTACGTCGCCGAGCCCGGCATTCGCAACTATCTCGAGTACGGCGTCCACGGCGTGCTCGTCTACGACATCGACCACGGCCATCGATTCCTCAAGCGCATCCCGATCGCCGGGCTCGATCCCACGGGCAAGCCGCTTAACGTCAAGGGGATCTGCGCCTCGATCGCAACCGGCAGGCTCTACGTGAGCACCACGCGGCAGCTCATGTGTCTGGATCTTGTTCACGAGTCGTTGCTCTGGGAAAAAACCTACAAGGAAGGCTGCGACCGCATGTCGATCACTCCCGACGGCAAGCGGCTTTTCGTGCCCTCGCTCGAAGGGGTGCTGTGGAATGTCGTGAACGGCGAGACGGGGGCTGTGGAGTCGCAAATCATCCCACGTTCGGGCGCACACAACACGATCGTCGATCTCGACGGCAAGCACGCCTATCTGGCGGGGCTCAAGTCGCCGGACCTTACGATCGTCGACACTGGCACGCTCAAACCTGTGATCAAGGTCGGCCCATTCTCCAACATGATTCGCCCGTTCACGATCAACCGCGCAGGGACGCGGGTTTATGTGAACTTGAACGGGCTTCTGGGTTTCGAGATCGGCGACGCCGCCACGGGCAAGAAGCTCGCCCGCGTCGAGGTCCCCGGTTTCAAGATCGGCCCCACCAAGCGGCACGGCTGCCCGAGCCACGGCATCGCACTCTCACCGGACGAGGCGGAAATCTGGCTCACCGACGCGCACAATTCGCGCCTGCACGTCTTCGACGCCACGGCGTCGCCCCCCAGGCTCGTGCAGTCGATCGTACTCCACGACCAGCCCGGCTGGGTGACGTTTTCGATTGACGGGTCTTATGCTTATCCTTCTACAGGTGATGTGATTGAAGCGCACTCGCGTAAGATTGTGACCACACTCAAGGACGAGCACGGCGGCGAGGTGCAAAGCGAGAAGATGCTTGAGATCGACTTCGCGGGGGGTAAGCCGGTTGCCGTGGGAGACCAGTTCGGCCTGGGCCGAGCGGCTAGCGTGAAGCCTTAGCCGCGGGGGGCCGAGCGGCGGTCTTGAAGATCGCCCCGAGCGCCTGGTCGAGCCCCTTGCCGCGGGGATCGATGCGGATGATCGTGCCTTCGGGGTCGATGAGGTAAGTCGCGGGAATCGAGAACACAGCGAACGCCTCGACCAGATCCGCATTCGTGGTCGCGTTATGCACCTGGGGCCAGGGGATCTTCCGCGCCTTGACGAAGTCGAGCACCGCGGTCTTCGACTCGTCCAGGCTCACGCCCATGATCTCGAGACCGTCGGCATGGTGCGCTTCGTAGGCTTTCTGAAGCCGGGGCAGCTCCGCGATACAGGGGGAGCACCAGGTTGCCCAGAAGTCGACGAGGACGTACTTGCCGCGGAACGCGTCCCGTTTGAGCAGCTTGCCAGCCAGGTCCCGCACCTCGAATGCGGGTGCGAGCTTGCCCACCAGGTCGAGGCGCTTGAGCTCCGCCTCGACCTTGCGCGTGACCGAGGGATTCTCGCCAAACTTCGCCCCCAGCGTGCGAAAGACCTCGCGTGCGGTGTTGTACGACCCGGCCGCCACAGCCGCCTGGGCCAGCGATTCCGAGAAGCTCGTGGCGAATTCTTCCTGATCGCTCTGGCCAATCCCTTCCATGAGCTCGCGATACCGCTTGAGCGCAACGTCGAACTGGCCGGCGTGCGCGCGAGCCATCGTCTGGATGATTTGCGCCAGGGCACGCACCGGTCCGTTGGGCTCCGCCTTTAAATAGCGTGCTGCGCTTTCCTCGGTCTCGGCGAACCAGTCGTGCTCGATGGCCTTGTTGAAGAGCATGGCGTGCGCCTGGTCGCGATCCAGAGCACGCGGATTCTTGAGCAGATACTCCTCGAGCTCGCGGATCAGGGCGTGGTCATGCCGGGCCTGAATGGCCGCGACATTGTTCGTGGGCTCATCGCCCCGAACACCCATGGCAACGACCATCGTCACGGCCAGCGGGAACATTGTGCGCAGCTTCACGGGTAGCCTCCGGCCCGGATCAACCGGGCGAGATCACGGGGGACGTTTCGGCGAAGCGCACGTGCTCATCCACGGGCTCTTCGATGCTTTCCACGGGAGAAATCGGCGCACCTGCCAGCACGCTGGCGACGAGCTGGCTCCAGGCGCGGCAGCATGTTTTCTGCTCGTACTCGGCCAGAAACGCATCCCTGCCGCGTTCGCCCATCGCGCGGGCGAGCGAGGGGTCGTCCGCCAGCCGCTGGATGGCCGCGGCAAGCGCGTCTGAATCGCCGAACGGGATCGTGCAGCCGCAGTCGGCCTCACGGATCGCGTCGGCCGTTTCGCAATGCTCGGGGCCGACGAAGATCGCCGGCCGGCCCGCCGCCATCACGCCGTAGAGCTTGCCCGGCACCACAATGCCCGTCATTTCTGGGCGCATCGAGATCAAATGCACATCCGCGATCGCCAGCGACTCGCTCAGCTCCTCGCGGGGGACGTAGCCCAGGAACCGCACATTCGTGAGCCCCTCGGTTTCCACAGCCGCGCGGAGTGCACTTGTGCGCGGGCCGCCGCCCACGAAGAGGAAAACAATCCGGGGATCGTCCGCCAGCTTGCGCGCTGCCCCCAGGAACTCGTCGTACGAATGGGCAAGACCCAGGTTCCCTGAATACATCGCCACGAACGCACCCTCGAGCCCAAGCGCCCGGGCGCGGGCCCGCGGCTTCCGCGCGGAAGGCTCGATCTCGTCGCCGCGGCTCCAGACCGGGATCGACGCGATGCGCTCCGGCAAAACCCCCTTGCGCAGAATGCGATCGGCCATGTACGGCCCCAGCACAACCACCGCGTCGGCCTGGCGATACACATACGCCGCCAGGGTATCCAGCCAGCGCACGATCATCGACCTGCGCGACATCCGCCCAAGCGCGATACTGGCGTCGGGATGCAGATCCATGCTCCAGAAGATGAAGCGTGATCCCTTGAGCCGGCCAAGCATCACCGCGACCAGGCCGATGATCGGCGGCGTGGTGAGCGTGACGACCACGTCGCATCTCGGTAAGAAGAGCGCCTGGATGAACGCGCAGGCATAGAAGGTAAGATAGTCGGTCATGCGCCGCCAGAATCCGCCGCGCCCGAGCGTGGTCGCGAAGACGCGGTGGATCCGCACCCCGTTTCGTTCTTCGTGCAAGGGGAGCTGGGCCGCGCCCGGCTCATAACGATTGCGCGAGGTCAGCACGTGGCATTCGTGCCCCTGGGCCGCCAGCTCCTCGGCCAGGTCCGTCAGATGCTGCGCGGTCGAGGCGTGATCGGGCCAGTAATACTGGTTCACGAACAGAATTCGACCTGCGCGGCCATGCGCAACCTGCCGGCTCGAACGCGGTCCGGGCGCCTGCTCCGCCGCGTGGGCGATCACTCGTGCGCCAGAAGCGACCGCGGCCGCCTGGCCCCCACGCGGATCGATCGGCCTGCGCCAGAAGCTCCTTCCGCTCACCATTTGGCGTCCGCCTCAGCTTTGTTGGCACGATACCAGTCGATCGTCCTGGCCAGCCCCGTCTTCAGATCCGTGGGCGCTGTCCAACCGCCAAGCGCCTGCGTCATCCGCGTGACGTCGAGCACCTTCATCATCGCGCCATCAGGCTTGTCGGCGTTCCACACCAGCTTGCCGCCATACCCAGTGACCGCGTTGATCGTCTCCACCAGCTCCCGGATCGAGGTGCCGATCCCCGTGCCAATATTGAGCGGCAGGCTCGTGTCGTCGTAATTCTCGGCCGCAAGAATAATCGCATCCGCACAATCTGGCGCATAGATAAATTCGCGGATCGGCTTGCCCGTCCCCCAGACCTCGATCGACGGGGCCCTGGCCATGTCGGCCTCGACCCACTTGCGAATGAGCGCTGCCACCACGTGCGACCGGTCCGGGTTGTACGAATCGCCAGGCCCGTACAGGTTTGTCAAAATCAGATGGATCGACGACAGGCCGTACTGCTTGCGATACGCCTTGCCCTGCACCGCGAGCATCTTCTTGGTGAGGCCGTAATTGACCACGCTCTCGTGGCACGGCCCGTTCCACAGGTCCTCTTCCTTGAGCCGGCCTTCAAGGTATCCGGGGTAGCTGCACGCGGTGCCGATGTTGACGACCTTGGAGACGCCGGCGAGCCGGGCCGCCTCCATGATGTTGGCGCCCATCACCAGGTTGGAGTAATAGAGCTTCGCCGGCTCGGATTGATTGATGCCGATGCCGCCGTAATACGCCGCCGCATGAAAGAGCATGTCGCACGGATGCTCGAGCAGGCAGCGCATGCAGGCGTCGAGCGCTGTCAGGTTATAGTCGCGTTGGCGGGGCGTGTAGACGGTCGCGCCCAGCGACTCCAGGCGCTTGACGAGATGCCGGCCCAGAAAGCCCGCGCCGCCGGTCACGGTGACCTTTTTGCCAGTCCAAAAGCTCTGCATGGGGCAACTCCCTGGTAGAGACGAGCACGCTGCGATCAACCCGTCGCCAGGCGGGCGCCGCGCTCCCTGAGCCCAGCGCCCGCCCGGCCGCATACCGCGATCATTCAAACGTTCGCGAATGGATTCTGGAACTCGATCAGCCGGGCCGCACGAACCAGCTCAGAGATACCGCGATCCAGATCGATCGTGGTCTCGAAGCCCTTCTTGCGGATCTTCTCGTAAGAGACCTCGTAATTCCGCTGATCGGCGTCCGCGCCAACCTCGGCGAAGTGAAGGTAGTAATCGACGTGCTCGAGAATCTTGCGAGCCACGTCTTCCTTGGTGAAGTTCATCGACTCGTGGCCAACGTTGTAAACTTCGTCCTTCACCTCATTCCAGCGTTCGAGTGCGAAGAGGAAGGACCGGCCCATGTCGCGCACGTGCACGAAGGTACGCTTGAATCCCCCCTCGTATACGATCAGGTTGCGGTTGCGCACGGCCTGGTAAGTAAAGTCGTTCGGCATCAGGTCGAGCCGCATGCGGTTGCTGACGCCGAACGCGGTTGCGAAGCGGTAGGCGGTTGCGTTGCCGGCGTCCAGAATCATCTGCTCCGCGGTCGCCTTGGTCTCGCCGTAAAGCGTGATGGGCGCCCGCGGCGTGTCCTCGTTGCAAACGTAGTCGGGAATCGAGCCGTAAATGCTGCCAGTGGACGCAAAGAGCAGCTTCTGGTCAGGCTTGCGATGCCGGAGCAGGTTGGCCGTGCCGTCCACGTTCACAGCCTGGGCAAGCTGGGGCTCCTTCTTGCACGCGGGATAACCCACGATCGCGGCGAGATGGATCACCGCCTCAACGCCGTCGAGGGCTTTTTTCATGTCGGCGGCGTCGCATACATCGCCGCGCTGGAGCTCGAAGAATCGATTCGCACAGCAGGGCAAAAGCCCCTGACCGCCGAACTTGAGCGAATCAAGCACGCGGACCTTGTGTCCCTGCTCGAGCAACATCGGCACGAGGGTTGAGCCGACATAACCGGCGCCGCCGGTGACGAGAACGCGCATGGCAGGCTCCATCCTTGGTGGCTCGTGACGCGCCTGGAACGTCTCGGTGCAATCTACGGG
Source organism: Planctomycetales bacterium (assembly GCA_027451885.1). Classification (GTDB taxonomy): domain Bacteria; phylum Planctomycetota; class Planctomycetia; order Isosphaerales; family Isosphaeraceae; genus JAKBAP01. Next base: position 2,108 of record DAIDHX010000312.1, on the reverse strand, counting down.
TGAACGCCGTCAAAGGCGAGATGGGCGAAATCCTGCCCCAGGCCCTCGTCCATGCGGCCGACATCCATGTGGCGAATAGGACCGTGCGTCGCGGGGAGGGTGCACCTACCGCCACGACCAGCGTCACTATCATCTCGAGCCCATTTCCTGTCAACGTCAGTTAAGCCAGGAAATCAGACACGGACCTTGAGGCGCGGGGACCACCCGATCGGCCATCCGCTCAAACAGCGCTGGGTTTGGTTCTCCTGATCAAAAGGGGATCGTTGACCGGGCGATTCCGCCGGGGAATGATAAACGAACTTCCTTCTCCGAACTCTTTCGCACCTTGGAGCTTGCTCATGTGGCTCTTTGCACCTGCGCTCGTCTCACTGGTTGTGAGCGTGTTGCGCACCGACGATCCCAAACCGCTTTCGGAGAAGGAACTGGCCGCGATCTCCGCGCGTGGCCGCGACCTGGCGGCGTACGACGCCGCGGCCTGGCACGCCTCGGACGCGCTCCAGGCCCGGCAGCCCAGGGAAGGGAGCATTGTCCGTTACATCGCGCGCAAAACCGACAAGGGCTGGGTCGTCGCCTTCGGGCGGCTGAACGCGGGGCAGGATCGATTCCTGGTCGCCTACGAGGCGGTCCAGGGCAAGAAGCCCCAGGAATTCCGGGTCACAGAGCTTGCACCCCCGCGCGAGGATGCAGGGTTTTACCCGGCCGCCGCGCGGGCGATCGACACAGCGCTCGAGGAATTCACGGCCAAATTCCAGGGACAAAAACGCCCCTATAACGTCGCGGTGCTGCCCGCGGACCAGGGCCGATTCTGGGTTTATCTCGTCCCCGCTGCCACCAAACAAAACGTCTGGCCCCTGGGCGCGGACGTGCGCTACCTTGTCGCCCCCAATGGCAAAACAATCCTCGAGAAACGCCAGCTCCACAAGAGCGTCATCGAATACGACGCCGCCCAGAAACAAGGAGATCAGCGCCCCGCCGCCGGCATTCATACGCACGTCCTCTCGAACGTCCCCGAGGATACAGACGTCTTCCATGTGCTCTGGCGCCAGACCCAGACACCCGAGCTGATCGTCACGCAGGACTTCGTGTACGTCGCCGAACGCGACGGCACCCTGAAAGTCGAGACAAGAACCTCGGAGCTTCGTGATAGAACAGAGAAAGCCCAGAAGAGGTAAGAGCTTCGTACCAGGCCAGTGAAGGCCCAGGGCAGGTAAGACTGGCCGCCGGCATGCCTGCACGGGACTGATCTCCGATGTTGTTACACTTACCAGGGGCGCGAATCGCATCCCATTCCTACTTACGATCCAGACAGCCGTTCGAATACTTACTTCGCGCCGTTCCCTGCACGCAAGGCAGCGCCGTCGTTCGCACGCGCTGCACGCAAAACCCCTCGCCCGGCTCGGCGTGACGAGCCGCGCGGAACGCGCGCTTTGCTCCCCGGCCCGCGGGCGCTGACCCCGGTCCCCCGTCACAAACCACCGAATGATCAAAAACCATTTCCAGGGTGAATCCCCCTCCCCCGCGACATTGCACAGCTTGCGGGCGCTGACCTGGCCGCCTTCGCGGATCAAGATCGCCATCGTGGAGCGACCTCGCGCCGAACGATTCTGCCGCGGGTGAGAAAACCGCCGGATCGCTGGGTTCGGTCTGGCGCCGCGCGCTGGGTTCGGCCTGTCGCCGCGCGATGGGTTCGGTCCGCGCAGGCACAATGGGTTCGGTTCGCATACGACGGATCTCTCTTTTCTGATTGATGTTGCGGCGCGCATTGGCTCGGTTTTATGCACGGTTGGCTTCGGTCCGCGCGGACGGTTGGCTTCGCGTTTTCCGCGCGCTGAGTCCGGTTTGTCGCAGCGTGCCGAGTTCGGTTCGTCGCAGCGCGCTGAGCTCGGTTTGTCGCGGCTCGATGGCTTCGCGTTTTCCGCGCGCTGGGTTCGGTCCGCTCGGGTGCAATGGGTTCGGTCCGCTCGGGTGCAATGATGCTATGGGAGGGAGGTGAAGGTCGACGCGAGAGTTTGCAACAACTCCCGGCCTGAGCCAAAAGCCAAGCGTGTCGAAGAACCCGGTTTTTTCCAGATCAGGAGCCCTGACATGAACTCCATCGGCGTCGACCT
>DAIDHX010000311.1 GCA_027451885.1 Planctomycetales bacterium | reverse complement strand
GACCGGGTCGGTCGAGGTGCCCTTCGTCTGCAGCGCCGCCCCCTGGTTCTGCACGTAAATCGCGGCGTTCTGGAGCTTCACCACATCGCCCGCGGCGAACACCAGGGTGGTGTCATAAGGCACCGAGGCGCTGCCGTTGTTGATCGAGGCCGACGGCCCGGCGGGCGCCTGCAGCACATACGCCGCTTCATTGACCTGGCCGGTCGAGGGATTCCGCAGCGGCAAGCCGGGCAAGGCGATCACGATCACCGGCCCGTTATAGGCGAGCTGGCTGGCCGCATAGAGAGCGGACTGCTGGAACTTGCCGTCGCCAGAACGGTCGTAGGCGACGTTGAAGTTACCCGGCTGGAAGAAGAACGTGCTGTTGAGGCCGCCATTCGGATTGTGAGTCGGGTTGGCCGGGGCGGTCGCTGGATCGCCTTCGGGCGCGAGCACAGGGTAGGGCTTCTGGATGCTGCCGTCGGAGAGCGTGCTCGGCAAGAGCGGGTTTTCCACGTAGTCCGGCCGGGCGTAAATCACGTTGCCGTAGGGAACCACCGTGAAGGCCGACATGAACGCGCCGCCGGGCACGCCGTCACCCGACATGTCGTTCTGGCGATAGGTGCCGTTGGGCAGCAGGGTCTCGTAGCTATGCAGTGTGGGGAAGTCGGTGCTGTAGTTCGCGGTGGGGTTGCCCAGATTCTCGCCGTCGAGCTGGTTGCCGTAGATATCGAAGATCCGCGTGTCGTTGCCCGCGGCGTCGATCTGGTTCGGCATGTAGACGCGATAGTAATCGGCCGGCAGTGTCTGGCCCGGATTGAGCTGAACCACGAGCCGGTTGCCAGCGCCGCCGGGGGTGACGGGAACCGAGGTTTGCGTCGTCGGGTCGTAGTTGACGAGCGTGACCGTGAAGTCGTTCATCGCGGTGAAGCCCTGGCCGGTCGAGCTCAGGCCCGCCACGCCCAGGTTGCCGAAGTTGCCGTCCGCGGGCGAGGTCGGTGAATTCGCCGAGCGGATGAGCTGCACGTCGTTCTGGTAATTGCCGTAGGGGAGCGGATTCGAGAAGTCGATCACGATCGCCGTGGGGGGATTCGCCACGTTGTCCCGGGGCGGCGCACCCGGGACCGGGTTCGGATTCGTCTGCTCGAAGTACGACAGCGGCCCGCCGATCACGGTCGAGCCGTTCGCGGTGTAGCTGCTCTCGTAGGCGATGCCGGTGATGTAAACCGGCGTCGGCTGGATGTTGAAGTTGATGACGAAATCCTTGGTTCCCTCGCCTGGCACGTTGGTCTCGTCAAGCGGGTTGCCAGCGGCGTCGGTGATGCCCGGATACTGGAGCTCGCTGGTGTGGGCGATCAGCTCGTAGGCGCCGGCCGGGAGCCCTGCGTTGAAGGTCAGATCAACGCGCCCGGTATAGGCGACGACGTAGGTGCCGGTGGGGTCGAGCACGGGCGCGAGCGGCACAAAATTGGCCGTGGCGATGTAGCTCGATTCATCGGTGTAGTTGAGCGTGGTGTTGACGAGCGAGTAGTTGCTGATATTGTCAGCCGTGCTCGGATTCAAGGCGCTGAAGAGCACCTGAGCCGGCGTCTCGAAGGCGAGCGACCCCTGGTTGACCGGATCGACGACGTTCAGCGACAGGGTGCTGAGGCTCGAGAGATCGGTGGTATTGGGGGACGGCCCATTGGGCAACGGCAGGGTTGCGCCGCCGGGCGTGATCGACGCCCCGGTGATCTGCGGCGCGGTGAGGTCAATGCGAAAGACGTCTTCATAGGCCGAGGCAAGCCCAGGCAGCGGGGCCGCGTCAACCTGCCCCACAACCACCGACTGCACCCCCTGGAACCCTTCCGGAAGCGCCTGGGGCGCTGTGAATGTGAACGAGCCGTTAGCGTCGGTTGTCGCCACCAGATCGTAGGAGCCGCTGTAACCCCGGCCACCGCTCCCCACGCCCAGGAGCACGTCCCCCGCGTGCAGACCCGTGAACTGCAAATAGACCGACAGACCCGCGACCGTTCCTGGGAACGGGGCGTAGATCTGGCCGATGAACTGGGGCTGAGAGACGTTCGTGTTCTGGTCGCCCACGATGCCCGTGTCGTTGGCCGACGTCGGCGTCAGGGTGAGCGTGGTCACCTGGGGCGCGATGAGCGCCTGGAAACCCACGTTCTGGATGAAGTCGCCGGCGAGGCCGTCCTGACCGCTGGGGAAGACGCCGGTGAAGTCGCCGTCGAGCGGGTTGCCGACGAGGTCCGTCACGCCCTGGGTGCTCGTGCCGGTGGGCGCAACCACCACAATGGCATATTTGTCGCTCGGCATGAGCGCCTGGGGCAGCCCGCTGTAATCGAGCGTGACCGTGTACGTTTGCGGGTTGTAGCTGATCGTCGCCCGCGGATCAGCACTCAGGTTGATGTAGTTCTGAAGCGTCGAGGGGGTCGGCGGCCAGGTTGAGGCCGTCCCTTGCCGCAGGACGAGGAAGTTTTGCAGGGTGACCGTGGAGGGGTCGATCGCCTTGCTGAAAGTAATCAGGACGTCGCGCCCGTTGAGCGTGGTCTTCGCCACCACCGGCGCGGTCACGTCATTCAAGGTGAAATTGATCGGGCCGGACGGGACGAGCTGCTTGCCGTCCTCGGACTCGACGGGCGTATTCGTCGTGCTCTGAATCGAGTACGTGTAACTGCCGTTGGCGAGCACGCCCGCGGGGCGCGTGAGCGTGAAGGGGAACTGGACGATCGTGGGATCGGTCGGGTTGTCGACGGCGATCGGCGCGCCGACGGTCACCCCCACGCCGGCCGGCTCACCCGTGAAGGTAAGATCCGCCGCCGAGAGGGTCGAGAAGTTGACCGGCTTGTTGAAGGTAACCGTGATCGTGCTCGGGGCGGTGGTCACCGTGGCGCCCGCGGCGGGGTTGGTGGTGGCCACCCGCAGGTTGTCGACGGCGTTGATCGCCCGGATGGCGTTGATGAGACCGTAGCCGGCTTGTGAATCCCACTGGCCGGCGGCCGTGCCGTTCATGGGCTGGGCCGAGGCGATCAGACCAGCGCGGATTTCCGCGGGCGTGAGCTGCGGCACCTTCTGGAGCATGAGCGCGGCCACGGCCGCGGCGTTCGGCGTGGCCGACGACGTGCCGAAAAACACCGGAAGATTTTGCTGATTCTGCGGAACAAGATCCGTCGAGGTCGACGGCTGGCCGGGAACGAATGGGGGATTATTGGCCGTGTTGAGAGTCGAGCCCGGACCGAAGAACGATGTGTTGCCGCCATCAGGCGCGGTAATGACAGGCGCGAGGATAGTTTGCGGCGTCGTGAGCGGCGTACCGTTAGGCGAAAAGACCTTCAGAGCCGGCCCGCTGGAGCTAAACGGCTCGGATGCAAGCGGATTCTGCCCAAGATAAGGCGCGGGCGACCACCACGGCGTCGCACCAACGGCGATCGTCGCGGCGGCCGTCTTGTGGCCAAACGAGCTGGGATATGAGGTGCCTCCCGCCGAGCCATACTGCTGGCTGATCGAAAGGGCCTGGTTGGTGTCGTTGAAACCAACCATCTCAATGTGGCCAGGATTCGGGCCCGAAACAACCTGAACCGCCAGGTAGTAGCTACCCGCGGAAGGGATTGTCACAAACTGGAAGGGCGCCTGGGCAGCGACGGTGTTCTGGTTCTGTGCCGCGCCGAAAACCACAGCACCAGTCGATGCGTTGATCACATAAATATTGACATCCGAGCTCACCGACGCGGTCGAACCGGCGGGCTGCTGCGTGGCGTAAGGCTGGTCAAATTGAAAAGAAATCTGGGCGTTGTTGATGTAGGTGGTAAGCGGCAGCTCGAGACTGGTGCCCCCGCTGGGGTTGAAGTTCATGAACGTGCCGGAGCCGATGCCCGAGATCGTGCCCTGCACGCCGCGGAACGTCGACAGATAGCCGCTCTGCGGGCCTTCATTGCCGGCCGAGCTGAAGTACGAAACACCCTGGCTCGTGACTGTCGTGATCGCCTGGCCGATAAACCCATCCTGGAACATGGGCTCGCCGGGATAGATCACGTCGTCCGCGATGATTTGCGATCCAGCCGCGGCGAGCGCCTGGATGTTCTGCGCCATCGCAAGCTCACCGTTGGCCGCCGTCGCGAACTGGAGATTCGCTCCAGGTGCGATGTCGTGAATGTTTTCAAGCATCGCACGGCCTTCGTCGGTGCTCCCCGCCGGACCGTCCTGAAGGACCTTCACGGGATTCGCGGCACTCAGGTCGCCCGTGTTATACGACTGCTGCAAACCGCCGTTGTACTGATTCACGCTGTCGGACAACACGCCCATCGTCACGCCAGTGCCATCCACGCCGAACTGCGTGCGGGCCACGTCCGCGAAAAGCGAGGTCTCAGCCTCGTTGTACGCCACACCCTGATATTCCGAGGCATAGTGGGGCGCGTATTGCACCGTTCCAGCCATCGTCTGCTGGAGCTCGGCGATCGACGGGAGGGCCGAGACCGGCGCATAACCGTCGAGCGCGCCGTAATAGCTGCTCGACGTAACGATGTTCATCCCCAGGCTCTGAAGTTGCGACAGGTAGGTGTTGAAGTCGCCCCCCAGGCTCTTGAGCTGCAGCCCCACCATGCCGTTCTGGAACATGATGGCCGGGAACTGGGCAGCCAGGCCCGATGTGTCGCCGCCAGCCTGCATGTACGCCTTGTAAACCGCAACGGCGTTCGCGCCCAGGTTGGCCATCGGGCCGTTCTGGGCGTCAAGCAGGTTCGTGTCCGATGGAGTCCACAAAGGCGCAGGTATCGACGGCGAACCGCCGCCATTGCCCGTGAGCAGCCGCCGATTCTCAAGCTGCTCGAGGAATGTCAGATCGACTCGCCGAGGACCCTTTTTACCATCCCGACGACGCTTGGGGCCGTTATCACGACCAAACGACTTGAAGCTGCCCATCGACCAAACTCCCCGGTTAGCAATCGAGCTAGGGCATGGCCCGGGCGCTAAGCGAGCGCTCCCGACGCCTGCCAGGCTCTCACACCGTCAAGGTGATTTGCAAGTCTTGCGAACCCTTGTCGCCGCACCCGTCATGCAGCGACTCTCCACGCTTTCGGGATTCCGTTGCCTCACTCCAAGGCGAGCAGTCGCATCCTTCCCATGCGCCAGTGGTCCACAACAACCAATCTTCAGGGAGAGACCCGCTCAGCAAGCGGCAAAGTCAACCAAAAGTGGCTATCAGGATTGTTTGGCACCATGCACGCAGTCAATCATTACCGCATTGATTCCGTTCGTCAAGCCCCAAATGCGAGGAATTCGCGGGAGGTGTGGTCTCGAGGTGGGGATTCATCGAATTCCGAGGAGCCCGCGTGAATCGCGGAAAAGGATCAGTAGCAGTCTGAACTCTGGAACGCGGAAGTCAAACGAAGGGGGCGTGGAAGCCAGGGAATCCTGGGTGAATTGTGTGCAATTAGCCTGCGAGGTTGTGGAGTGGGACGCCCATCTGCTCGAGCTGCACGAGGAGGTTTGGGGTATCGGTATAGAGCAGGGCGTGCAGGCCGGCGTCGTGTGCTCCCTGGACGTTTTCCGGCACATCGTCGATGAACACGCAGCGCCCGGGTGGAAGTCCGGCGGCCTGGGCGCAGGCTTCGTAGAAGGCGCGATGGGGCTTCATGACACCGACGTCGCAGGAGAGAACCAGGGCATCGAACTGGTCGAGCGTGTGCGCAAACTGGTTACGAAACCAGTCGGCATGGGTTCGGTTTGTATTTGAGCCCAGCACCAGGGCACGTCCCTGGGCCTTGAGTGCATGAACAACCGGCACGATCGACTCGTTGGGCCAAAAGATATCCGCCCAGTCGCGTTCGAACTCGGCGAAGGGGAGCTCGATCCCAGCGCATGCGCACGCGGCGTGTGCGAACTCAGCCGGCTCGATCCGCCCGCATTCGAAGTCCACAAGCAGGTTGCGAAAGCCCTGGCCGTGCAGCTTGTGCCTCATTGCCTGGGCATCAAGGCCCAGCCGGGCACCAAAGCGGGCGTAGGCACGGCCATGGTCGAAGTAACCGATCACATTGCCAAAATCGAAGATGATTGCGGGCTCGGTCATCGATCCTCCACCAGAAGATCCTCAGGGCGTGGTCACAGGCCCGAGCGACAGGGCCCCCAGGCGTTTCCACACGCGCTGATCGATCGTGGACCTGAGCGCCTCCACTCGCCCGTCGCAATAGAGTACATGCACATGATGGTCGTGGTAACTCGATGCACTCAAGCTCGCCTTGCGCCCGCTTGAGGCGACCCAGGAATGTGCGGCGTCGGGCGTGATCGCATGGTTATAGAGCGTGTAGCGATAGTCGGCGATTGACCAGCGCCCGCCGGCATCGCCCCTGATGCGCGCGTTTGCTTCCGAGGGCGCGGGCGCTGCCGCGGCGTCGTCCCCCACAAGCTCGTAATTGGCCGGCGAGTCGGTCTGGCTGCCATCCCCCAGCAGCCGCTCGGCGAAGGCGATCTTGTAACTTACCCCGTCCGACTCCTGGATCGTCCGAAGTTTCCGCGTGCGGCGAAACGCGAACACGCCGTTCGTCCCTTCTGGATCCGAGCCCACGCACGCGCGGTAGCTGTTTGGGCCCAGGTGGTGTGCCTCGATCCCAGCGCGGTCGCTCGGGCAAACCAGACCTGGCATCACCTGCTCGCCAGGCGGGGTCGCGCCACCGGGCTGTGGCCGCGGACCGTTCTCCTGCAGGCCAGTCAGATCCGGCAATTTGAGCAAATCCAGAAGCTGCGCGACCGGCGCGCGGGACGCTGATTCGGCCTTCGCGTCCACGGCAGGGGGGAAATCGATCGAAGGCAGCTTGCCGGTGAGCTCGTCAAAGAGCGCAAGGCCAAGACCGATCTGCCCCAGGTTCTTCTGGCAGGACGCGGTTCGCGCGTGTTCGCGCGCGCGCGGCAAAGCCATGAGCGCAATCAGCCCCGCCACGCTGACAAGGACCGCGATCACGACCGCGTCGATCACCTTGAATGCACCCGGCCGCCGCGCGACGCGCGCTCGCAACGCGATCATGGCCGTGACTCAACGAGCACATCACCAGAGCCGGTGTTCCCTGCCGCGTCCACCGCGCGAACCATCAACACATGCACCCCCGGTTTAAGCCCCTTCAGATCGAGCGTCACCCGCTCCTCGAGCGCATCGAACAGCCGATCATCGGGAAAGATCGGCGTCCAGGTCGCTCCATCCAGGGAATAATCCGCACTCGCGATCCTGACAAGCTGGTCCTTGATCAGAATTGACGCCTTGCCGTCGCGGACGGTCGCGGTCACGGCGGGCGGATCATGATCAACCACGAAGGGAACGCTCTCGCGCTCGCGGGCGAGCGTCTCTTCAGGGCTATTCGAGCGCCGATCGCTTGCGATCAACTTGAGCCGGTATTTGCCGGAGGGAAACGGCGTGGTATCCCAGGAGTAGGACTTTTCCTGAGTGGGCTCGGAGCCCAGGGCGATCCAGTCTGGCCAGCCGTCCTTGCGTACCTTGAGCGCGTAAGAGAGATCATCTTCATTCGGATCTGAGGCATCCCAGCGCACGCTCAGGCGCACCTGCCGCGCGGCTCCATCGCCCGCGGTGAGGTCGGGGATATCCAGCCGGGCGATTTCAGGGGCGAGGTTGATGGTGCGGTAGGCAAGCGAGATCGAGCGGAGCTCCGGAGTTTGCCTGGGATCGCCTGTCGCCAGGATGGCCCGGTACTGGAAGTATCGGCCTGCCGGCGTGGATGCCGCGGCGTGGGCAGGGTCTGTCTGGGCCGCGGACCAGGGGGACCAGGTCTCGTCGGGCTCGCTGACCGGTCCCGAGCGGCACTGGACCGAGATCGACGTTCCCGGAGGTGTCACGGCGTCCCAGCGCACGCCGCCAAAACGGCTCTTGAGCCGCGCGTCCTTCACCTCCGAAACCAACCGGGCCGAGGATTCATAACGCGCCGACAACCTGCGCACCGAGGCGGAATCGCCGGTTCCAATCACAACGTTGCCGTCAGGCTCTGCCAGCAGCGCCAGGATCTGGGCCGAATCGAGCTTCACCGCCAGCGTGACATCAGCACCCTCGTTCCTGATCTCGTGGATCGAGCCATCGGGCGCGACACCCACGAGCAGGCGATCCTGGCACCAGGCCATGGCATGGATCATCCCCTTCACGCGAAAGACTTCGCGGGGAACGAGGTCGGCCGCGAAGCGATAGACCGCATTTTCACCGGGCGAGGCGGGTCTTGGCGCGGCGGAACCGCCCGGCACGTTCGAGCGTGCCCCGGGTTGCGGCCTTGTTTGCTGCTCCGGGACGTAACTGGCGCGGACCACGCGCCCGGATGCGGCAACCCGGGCGCCCACAAGCGTAGCACCAGCAGAGGGCTCAAACGACAGAAACGGGGACGTCCGGGCGGCTGGGCCCGCCTCCGCGGCCGTTCCCGCGTAAAGCGCACCATCGCCCCCCCACACGAGCGACCGGACCTCGGACTGCGGCGCGTCGAAGACAATCGTCGCCGAGCCCGCGGCCGTGATCCGGTAGATCAAACCTTCGCGGTCGCTCCCCGCGATGATCGCGCCATCGGGCGCAACCGCGACACAGAGCAGGTGACTCATTTTCGAGTCATAGAGCAGGCTCCAGCGCCCGTCGCTGTGCGACCGCTTCCAAAGCTGGCCTTCCGGACCCGTCGCGGCATAGACGTCGCCGCCTCGATCGACCGCCAGGTCCCAGATGTACTTCACACTGGGCGCGATGCGAACGCCAGGCGTTTTGGGATCGGCCAGATCGAAAATCAGCCCCCCAGGTCCCGTCCCCGCGAGCACATGCTCGTCCCGGGTGTGCGCAAGCGCCAGCACCTGCGAATCGTGCGTCTCAAGCGCGGGCGTCCAGCTTGCGTCAGCCCGGGGCTCGAGCTTGAAAACCTTGCCCGAGTCGCCGGTCGCCGCCCAGATCGCTCCCGAGTCGGTGCGCGCCAGATCCCACACTCGTTCCGCGGTGATCGGCCTGGTTGGCACAACAGGATGGGCGAGCCGAACCCGGCCTTCCTCCGACAGGGTCACGCCCTCGCGGTGCGCCCGGGCGAAGCCGGTGGGCCCCTCCTGGCGCCAGGTTTCCACCTTCGCCCAGCCACTTGCAACCGCGCATAGCACGGCTGCCGCCAGGGCGCTGGTGCCGAGCGTTCGGCTCGACTTCCATGAACGATCCACGGCCCGGGCGCGCGCTCGGCGTCTCATGTCGGCACTCTTGGGTTTCGAGATCAAGCGGAAGCATCCGCGCAACGATCGCGCGCGAACTCACTTCCCAGGCAACGATAACGACAGGCCGGCGTCCTTGACCACGTTGAACCGGAGCGTCTGGGAGCCTTCGATCACCCAGCCGGTGCGCGTGGTTGTCACCAGATCGCGATGGAGCGGCGTTGCGCTCGCGTCTCGCTTCGAGCTAAACACCGCGCTGACACTGCCAGGCAGCTCGGTGAGATTCCGCCCACGCACCGAAACCGCCTTCTCCGGCGAGGGAATCCGCGCCACCACACTGGTGCGCACCGCATCCGCCTGGAGCCGAATCACCCGGAAAAGCCCGTCCAGATCGCGCGGCTCGAGCATGGTCGGGTCGTTGTGAAACTCGCGCCGAATCGATCCCGAGATATCGCTCAGGATCACCTCGGACGGTCCCTCGGGATAATCCGCGGGAACAGGCAGCTCCATCTCAAGCGGCCGCGGCTCGCCCCGGTACGGCTTGAGGGTGATCACGGCGCGGAGCTTGCCGCCTGGCTCGACCACGTCTGAGACCAGCCGGGCCGATTCGATCCGAGCAACGGTTCGGCCCGGCTCGATCGCCAGATCGCAATCGATCGACTTGATCCGCACCGGAGCGACCGGGTTCCGCGTCAGAATCCCCACGATCGAAGAAACGGGCGAGAACATCGCCGCCGCTCCCATCACACCCGTGAACCGAGGACCGCTGTAGACGTCTTCCAGAACAATCGGCGCACGCCCTTCAAGCTCGATCACCGCCCGGAAGCGAGCGGTCAAGTCCTCGGGCAAATTGCCCTCGGTGTCGATCGCGCTGGTGAGCACGGAGAGCACAAGCGTGGGCAGGAGTCTCGGTTCGCGCACGATCTGCACGCGATAGGTGCGGGTGTCCGCGAACCGGCCCGTCTTTACCCTGGTCGAAAGCGGCAGCAAATCCGGCCTGGGGCCGACACGGCCCGACACACTGGTGCTGACGTCGGCATCGATCACTCCCACCACCTTGAGCGGCGAGCCCAGCTTCATGCTCACCGAGGCACGGGGATAGACCGTGTGAATGTAGCCGGTCATCATCGGCAGCTCGCAGGCGCCCAGGCCGAGCATGGGATGGCCGAAGCCATAGACGCGATCCCCCTCGACGTGCGTCACGGTGCCGATGCCGGAAATGTCGAAGTCTCCCATCACAAGTGCGATGGAGAGCGGCGAGCCAGGAACAAGCGGCCTGTCGCCGGCCTCGCGCACCACGCGATCGGGCGCGGCTCCCGCCGAGACAGGCGCCATGCCAAAGGGCTCCAGCCGGCGGCCAAGCTCCTCGAGCGAACGCGGGCTGAACCCCCGCGCCGCAAGCGGCGTCGCGATCGGCCGCATCCCCCCCAGCACCCCAGATAACGGAGCAGGGGGATCAAACGCCGCCGGCAACCCGATCTTCAAATGGGGATCAAACGCCTCGTCGATCACCGGCAACACAGGCGCAAGCCCCGTCGACACCCGCCCCGTCGATTTCTCAAGCCCACGCTCCGCCGCCACCCGGCGGTCGCTCGAACGCACGTACTGGATCATCTGCGAAAACGGCGTCACCCCGGCGATCGGGTCCTTGGCAAACTCCCACGCAAATGCCACGGCACCCAGCAGCTTGCCCTCGATCATGATCGGGCTGCCGCTCATCCCCTGAATGATCCCCGCATGCTCGAGATTGCAACCGTGCAACCGGCAGAGCACCATGTCACGCCCGGGGCTCACATCCTTCATCACACCCAGCACCTCGGCCTGAAACTCCTCGAGCTTCGTTCCCACCATCACCGTCCGGCCCGTCCCCTTCATCCCAGGCCGAATCTGCGAAACATCCCAGTACGATTTGGGATCCGGATCGCCCCCACGCGCCGGCGAATCCGCCCAGCCCAAAAGCACCAGCAAGCCCAGAACCACTCGAGCCCGCGGCGAAATCCAGTCGTGAATCATGGTCGCGCATCCTCCGGGAGGACAGCCAGACGAAGGGGCAAAGAGATCGAGCAAGCGAAGGGAAACGATCGCGGGTCGAAACGCTCATCGGTTCGCGAGGCTCAGGGCCGACGAGCCAGGTTGGTGTGCGATTCGATCAAGCCGGCCAGGCTTCTTTATCGGCTCATTGAATATTAAGACGCTGTGTACATCAAGTCAACGAATACACAGGGGGGTGACGGAGGATGTTGCCGCGGGAAAACCATCATGCGTCCAGGCGGCTTCAATTAGGATTGTGCGCCATGTTTCGACTCCCGTAAGAAAAGTTGGACGGCAATCAGGAGAAGTCTAGAGTTCCGCCATCATGGCCTGGAGCTTGAGCGTCGTGCGCCAGTTGCGGCAGGTGGAGACGGTTTTGAGCCTGGAGTCGAAATAAGCCACCGTGAGCTTGGTCTCCGCGGCGGAATTCCCCAACCTGAGAAAGACGTCACGGCCGCGGACCTGATACTCGTCTCCTGGCGAGCGCAAGGGGTCGAGCGTCTCAATGAGGGAGCCTGCGGGCGCATCCGCCAGGAACATCATGAACAGGGAATCCTCGGTCGCGCCCGCGGCGAGATAGGGATTCGAGCGCACGGCTTCATCGATCTCGCCGCGCGAGCGGGTGACGATGGGCGCGTCGAAGCCGAGCTCCTCGCGAATACGCTTCGCAACCTTGCCGGGAACGGACCTCGCAGCGGCGGGCGAGGCGCGAAAAACCACGTTGCCGCTCTGGATGTAGGTCCGCACCTGCGAGCAGCCCGCGGCCTCGAAGAGCTCCGCGAGCACGCTCATGGGCAGCTTGTTCTTGCCCCCCACATTGATGGCACGTAGAAGCGCGAGGTAGGTCTCGGGCACGGGATGATCCTCGCCAGGAGGGCTGCCGAATCAGAGGGTTTCTTGATCAGGATCGAGGTTCTCGTCGTCAGAACCCGCGGAGCCCTGGGCGCCGTGCGTCGCGGCCAGGATGTCGCGGAGGATTTCAACCCGTTCCCGCACCAGGCGCCTTCGCGCCCTGCGCTCAAAGCGCCAGGTTGCCATCCAGTCGATGATGGCGAACCCCAGCATCAGAATCACGCACAGGCCGACAGCCAGCCAGGCAATTGCGAACGCGGGGTTCGGCCGCCCGCCCGCCCGCGCTCCCACCTGGCCGCCGTAGGCGATGCCAATCGCTGCGCCGGCCATCGCCGCCAGACCCAGCAGCCGCCGCACATCCTGGAAACGAAAGAACGCCTGGTCCGCCTCGCTCGCCACCCTGCGCTTGCGCTCGTACCAGAGCCGCAGTCCCAGGAAGAGCGCGAACGTGCCAATCGCGAGCGCAAGAATTGTACTGCTCGACGCCAGATTTCCACGCGCCATGCGCTTCGCTCCGAGTCAACCGGTCCCGTGCCAGGTCATCGTAGCGACCCCCGCGTGCTCGAGCGAGTACCGCGCTTGTTTAATACTGGTCGAGACGCGTGAGCCGTTTCTCAATGTGGTCTGAGCGGCGGGCGATCTCGAGCATGGCGTCCCGCACATCTTCCGCGCGGACGGCATCGAGCGGGAAGTTCCGCGACATGACGAACATGGGCGAGCCCAGGACATTATGAATCGAGATGCTGCCGTAGGTGAGCTGGTTGTTGAGCTCAAGCGCACTGGCGTAGAAGCTGGGGTCAGCGGGACCGCAGACGGAGAATACACTGAGCTGGTGCTCGTCTGCGCCCTCGTCCGTCGCCTCGATTACAACCTCCTGGAGCCGATCGCCGGGCAGCGCCACGATGACGCGGAAGGTATCTCGCGCCCCCTGGATAAAGCAATCGAGCCCCGACGCAGCCTCGCGCACCAGACTCTCGGTATCGCGCGGCCGGTGCAGGGCAGCATCAAGGGCCTGCGCCAGCTCCGCCGCGGAGCCAAATCGATCGCCTGGCGACTTGGCAAGAGCCCGGGTCACGATCTCGGCAAGCGAATCGGGAATCTCCGCGTGCTCCCGAATATCGGGCGCGGGATGTGCGACATGAAGCTGAATCAGCTCGCCCACGCTCTCCGCTGAGAACGGTAACCGGCCGGAAAGGCAGTGAAACAGCAGAACCCCGAGGGCGTAGATGTCGCTCAGCGGACCGGCGGGCGTACCCTTGAAGAGCTCAGGCGCCATGAACGAGGGAGTGCCCGCGAGCGGTGCGCAACCCTTCGCCAGATCCTCGAACCGGCGCACCAGTCCGAAGTCGGCAAGCTTTGCCTTGCCATCCGGGGTGAGCAGCACATTCGCCGGCTTGATGTCGCGGTGCACCAGCCCCGAATCGTGCGCGGCCCCGAGCGCCAGCGAAATCTGCCGGGCCAGCTCCGCACCCTTGAAGGGCTCGAGCGGCCCTTCCTTCACCAGCGTCTCACGCAACGTCTGACCGCCCGGCACATACTCCATCTCGATATAGTGCCAGCCGCTCGCGCTGCCGAGATTATGAATCGTCACCACGTGCGGATGCACAAGATTCGCCGCCGCGCGTGCCTCAGCCCAGAATTGCGCCCGCAGACCAGGCTGCGTCTCGTCAAACCCCGCATCCATGATCTTGAGCGCGCACGGCCTACCCAGACCCAGATGCCGCGCCCGGTAGACCACCGCCATCGATCCCTTGCCCAGCACCGACTCAACCCGATACTGCCCCAGCCGCCGACCCAGAAGCCCTCGGGTCGCACGCGCCTCCCGCGCGGAGCGACTCCGAGACCCAGGAACCTGGACCACCGTCTCCTCCAGGGCCGAGCGCAAACTCGCTCGACCCTTGCGTGATCCGCCCCCAGGCGCTGACTCCGACACCGCCAACCCTCCCCCAAAACCGTCCAACACCTATCCTCCACTCAACCAACACGGGCCACCGCCCGCATGCACGTACAATCTTGTCACTAGTAGTATTCGGCCGGAACCCCAGAAAATCGACTCCAGCATCTCGGATCAGATCCGAACCCATTAGCCAGTAATATATTAGGAAAATCCAAGCAAACTGGTGCATAATCCTTCCAGGCCATCCGAACGGCAATTATTATTGCACGTTTGTACCGTACTTGCAAGAGCGCAGCAGCACCCGGGCGTGGAATCCACGCGCGGGCGGCTGGCTTCGATCCGGGGCAAGGGACGGGACTCAGGCGTTGTAGGTTGATGAGGCGGTCGAGCCGCCGCGCCCCGTCCAGTTGGTGTGAAAGAACGTGCCGCGTGGGTGGTCCACACGTTCGTAGTTATGGGCGCCAAAGTAGTCGCGCTGGGCCTGGAGCAGGTTGGCTGGGAGACGTTCAGACCGGTAGCCGTCGAAGTAGGCGAGGGCGGACGACATCGCCGGCGCGGGGACGCCGTTCTCGATGGCGGTGAGCACGGCCTTGCGCCAACCAGGCTGGCAGCGTTCGATTTCGCCCGTGAAGTAGGGATCGAGCAGCAGGTTGGCGAGAGACGGGTTCTTGTCGAACGCGTCCTTGATCTTGCCCAGGAACACGCTCCGGATGATGCACCCGCCGCGCCACATGAGCGCCACAGCGCCCTTGTTGATATCCCACTGAGATGCCTTCGCCATCGCGTCCAGCAGGGCGAATCCCTGGGCGTAGGAGACAAGCTTGCTGGCATAAAGCGCCTGCTCGAGGGCGTCAACCAGCGCGGCTGCCGCCGGCGCGGGGGGCCTGGCGGGGCCAGCGATCAGCTTGCTGGCATGAACACGTTCGTCCTTCTGAGCAGAAAGGCAACGCGCGAAGACGGCCTCGGCGATCAAGGTAAGCGGGATGCCGTGGTCCCCGGCCGACTCCACCGTCCACTTGCCGGTTCCTTTTTGCCCGGCCTTGTCGAGGATCAAGTCCACCAGCGGCTTGCCGGTTTCGGGATCGACATAGGCCAGCGCCTCGCTGGTGATCTGGATCAGAAAGCTATCGAGCGGGCCCTTGTTCCAGCGCGCGAAGACCTGGCCGATGGAAGGTGCGTCCATCCCCAGGACCGCGCTCATGATGTGGTAGGCTTCACAGATGAGCTGCATATCGCCGTATTCGATGCCGTTGTGCACCATCTTCACGTAGTGGCCCGATCCCTCGGGGCCGACCCAGTCGCAGCAGGGGGAGCCGTCTTCAACCTTGGCCGCGATGGCCTGGAAGATCGGCTTGACGAGCGGCCACGCGCGCTGGTCACCGCCGGGCATGATCGACGGACCCTTAAGCGCGCCTTCCTCGCCGCCTGACACCCCCGCACCAATGAAGTGGAACCCCCGCGCGGTGAGGTCCCGCACCCGCCGCGTGGTATCCGCGTGATTCGAGTTGCCGCCGTCGATGATCACGTCTCCCGGCTCCAGAACCGGAATCAGCTCCTCGATCACCTTGTCCACAGGCGCGCCCGCCTGGACCATGATCATCACCTTCCGCGGCCTCGCAAGCGCAGCGGCAAGCGCAGCCGGCGTATGCGCGCCGACAATATTCTTGCCCTTCGCACGCCCCTCAAGAAACGCGTCGACCTTCGACGTCGTCCGGTTGTAAACCGCAACCCGATAGCCGCGGCTTTCAATATTCAGGACCAGGTTCTCGCCCATGACGGCTAGCCCGACCAGGCCAAAATCCGCCTTCTGCGCCTCGCTCGACATCATCATCGCCTCGTGGTTCGTGGGGTGGTATTCCCAGGTGCACGATTATAGAACGCGCTCGCCCCGACCGCGACGCCCCCGCGTTCGATCGAAAAAGTTCGTGTTCCGCCGCTCCTCGCCGAGTATGCTCGGTTCCCGCACATGCATGAGCCCAGTCAGGATTTTCGAGGCTTGCTCGGAGTCTCGTTATGCCGGCGTCCATCAACGATCGCGATTTCCTCGTGGGCCTTCTGGCGTGCCAGCAAGGCGCTGGACGGATCGATCAGTTCGTCGCGGCGGCGCAGGCCTGGCTGCTCGGCGAGCGGAGCGGATCGCTCTCGGATTACCTGGTGAAATCGGGCCTCTGGGAGCTCGATCCCGCGCGCATCGAATCGCTTGTGGATCAGATGCTATCCACCCCGACTGGGCTCGAGTCAACGCAGAGGGCGCCCGCGTCGGGCGCGCCGGACGAGGCGTTTGCCTTAGCCGCCCGCCCGCCCGCGCAGGCGAATCCTGACGACGATCGCACTCTTGAGACCTCGCCGATCCATCCGGATTTGACCATCCCCGCCTGGCCTCGCGCCTCTGAGTTGACCACCCTGGCCTATGAATCTTCCGATGGCATTGACCTGCCCGATTCACAGCAAGCAGCTCCTCCGCGGGGCGTCGGCAATTCAAGCCCCGCCGATCGCTTTCGAATCATTCGCCTCCACGACCAGGGGGGCCTGGGCAAGGTCTACCTGGCGCACGATGCCGAGCTGAACCGGGAAGTCGCTCTCAAGACGCTGCGAGACGAGTACGCAGGGGATCAGCAAAGCCGGGTCCGGTTCATGCTCGAGGCGGAGGTCACGGGCAACCTGGAACATCCCGGGATCGTGCCGGTGCATTCGCGCGGCTGCTCCCGGGCAGGCTCGCCCTATTACGCCATGCGGTTCGTGCGTGGCGACAGCCTGAAGAGCGCGGTCGATGCACACCATGCGAGCCCGTCTCTGAAGAACGACCCCAGCGCCCGCGGCCGGGACTTCCACCAGCTCCTCAGGCGCTTTCTGACCGTGTGCGAAACCGTGGAATACGCCCACAGCCGCGGCATCTTGCACCGGGATCTGAAGCCCAGAAACGTCCTCCTCGGCCCATTTGGCGAAACCCTGGTCGTCGACTGGGGCCTGGCAAAATCCCTGCAACATGCGCCGGAACACATCCAGTCGGGCGAGACCTTGCACCCATCGTCAGGCTCTGATCTTCAGCCCACGCTCGCAGGCTCGCGGATCGGCACGCCGGCCTACATGAGCCCCGAGCAAGCGCGCGGCGACGTCGCCCGCGTGGGTCCGCGTTCGGATGTCTACAGCCTGGGAGCAACGCTCTATTATGTGCTCACAGGACGAGGCCCGTTCCGCGAGGACGACGTCTTCGCCGTCTGCTCCCGCGTGGAGCGTGGCGAGTTTCCCAACCCACGCTCGATCCGTCCCGAGCTGGACCGAGGGCTCGAGGCAATCTGCCTGAAGGCGATGGCGCATGCACCCGAGGCGCGCTATGCAAGCGCCCAGGCGCTCGCGGATGACATCGAGCGGCACCTCGCGGGCCAGCCCGTCCTCGCCTATCGTGAACCGCTGCCCGCCCGTGCGATCCGGGCCCTCCGCACGCGCAAACGGCTCGTGGCGGCCGCGGCCGTGATGCTTGGAATCGGCGCCGTCGCGCTCGCCTGGCACGACTGGACGCTCGGCATTGAATCCGCACGCGCCCAGCAGGCAACCCGCGCCACGGCACGCCAGCTCGGCATGACCCGCCAGGCTCTGCGCGAGCTCCTGCAAACCTCAGCCATCCGGCTGGCTTCCGTCCCCGGCAGCTCACCGATTCGCGAGGACCTGGCCCGGATCGTGCTCAATTCCTACAAATCGCTTGGCGAGGAGTATCCCGCCGATCCTGAAATTCGCTTCGAATCCGCCCAGGTGCACTACCTGCTCGCGGGCCTGGCGCGCATCACCGCGTCCAGGGACGAATCCCTGGCGAACTACCAGGCTTCGCTTGCGCTTCTGGGACCGCTGGAAAATGTCAGCTCGGCGCGTGCGCGCGCCCGCCGGCTTGAGATCAAGATCCACATCGACCGCGGCACGGTCCTTGATGGCGGCGGCGACTCCGACGGCGCGCTCGCGGAGTATTCAACCGCGCTCGAGCGGATCGCCCAGGAACGGGCGAATCTGGCGGCGGACGAGGCCCAGGGCTTCGCGGCGGATTGCTTCCTCAACCGCTCCGAGATTCACATGAGAAAACGACGCTTTGACGCCGCGGCAAGCGACGCCGAGAACGCGGCGCGGGTTCTCGAAGCGCTCGTGAACAAACGGGAAAACGCAGCGCAGGCTTCAGAAGACCCCTCTGCGCTGCTCCAGCGCGACGAAACGCTCGTCCGGTTGGCGATGGCGCTCACGGATCTCGGTCTCGCCGAAGCCGGCAAGGGCCGTAAAGCCGAAGGCGAACGGACGATCCGCACGGCGATCGATCGACTTGCCGGCGTCAAAACCAGCGCGGAGGCAACCGCGGACGTCAAGGCTCAGCTCGCCTCCTCGCGACTGAAGCTGGCCGAGCTCATCGCCATCGACCCCAGCCGCCACGCGGCGGCCGTTGGCCTGCTCGATCAGGCCGTCAAGGGACTCCGTGAACTCGTATCAACACAACCCGACATTTCCATTTTTCGCCAGGATCTGGCCCAGGCATTGCTGTCGCTCGCCGCGCTTGAAGTCGAATCCAGCGAGACGCGCAACCAGGCAGGCAAGCATCTCAATGAAGCCAGGCAAGCCCTGCAACCACTCGCACGCGCGTCCGACACGAGTCCCGAGCTCAATCTGCTTGCGACGCGTCTCCAGGAAATCGAATCGCGCGTTCAAGCAGAACAGGGGCAAGACGCTCGAACGCCTCGCCCCTGAAATACCGCCGCGCGACGACACTCCCAGCCTACGGCTTTTTCTCCTGAACGGCCTGCTTGACGACCTGCCAAACGTTGGTACTGCTCGCGTGCGGAGGCGGAGTCGTGGTCAACGTGATCACGATAATTCTGCCTGTCCCATCTGGTAGTGCCGGCGCGACCGGTTTGAAGGTGATCTTGATCGAACCGCCCGTCAGAATTCCGTTTGCACCATAAGTCGAGTTGTCCTGAGAAGCCGACTGGCCCCACACCGTGAAAGCCCCCGTCTGCACGTCCGCCGCGCCCGAGAGATAGAGGATCGACGTCGTCGGGAGGCCCTGCACAAAGGCATCATGATCCGATTTGAACGTGAATCCGAGCTCTACTGCAAACGGTGCACCGGCAGACCAGGTCTGCTGCGGCAGAATCACCTGGGCCCCCCACTCGGCTGCCGTGCGTGCGAAGAGTTGGCCGACTGCCGGCATCGCCTTGCCTGGCTGCGCTGGAAACTGGGGTTGCTGCTGCGCAGCGGCAACCCCCGCGCCGAACGCGACTCTCGCGTGGGACGCGGCCCACAACCAGCCCAGCAAAACCGCGGGCGCCAGCACCATCGAAAGAAACACCGCCTTGCGCACCCGATCCGAACGCAGATCACGAAGCCCGCTCATGTGAACGTCCTCCTCTGCATCGATGAGAGTCAGGTCACGAACGTTGGGTTGGAGAGTTAGCCAGGGAAGCCGATCTGGCTTCTGACGGCACAGGACCGAACGTTTCGACTTTTAGCTTACTCTAAATAACAGAATACGCTTGGCGCGCGCAGCGTGGACGCTTTTCGGCGATTTTTTGAGGAGTACGAAGGGAAAAAACCCAGAAAAGTCTTAAATGGCTGAACTCTCTCTTTTAAGACAGGCATTCGATCATGGGCGCGGAGACAGGGGGTTCGCGCGGGCTCTCAGGCGAGTTTCCAGGGCGGGGTTGCGGGAAGCAGCTTCTCGAATCGGTTCACAAGGCCGCTCATGTAGGTGCCTGCATATGATCCATTGAGGAATCGGGGCAGTCCTTCCTCGAAGAAGCGCTGCCACGATTCGGACTCATGTCCGGGCTCGATGGGGTAGAAGAGCGAGGCCGAGGCGCGAGCGGCGGCCAGGTCTCCTGGCGCGTCGCCGACCATGAGCACGTGGTCGGGGGCGTACTGGCCCTTCGCGGCCAGGGTCAGATGCTCGGTTTTGCTCCCCATTTCCTGGCCTGCGATCAGGCTGACATGGGAGATAAGGCTGTGTTCGGCCCACTCGCGTTCGAGCGCAGCGCCTGGGGTTGCGGAGACAACCATGACGTCGGCCTTGCCCTCGAGGCTCTCGAGCGACTCGCGGACGTAAGGAAATGGCGGCACGTCGTGCACGATTTCGCTGATGGAGCGATTGACGGCCTCGATCCACTCGAGGGCGAGCGCCAGGTCGATATCGCCGGTGCGGGCGGCCTCAGCGCGCAGGGCTGGGTTGGCGAGCCTGGTTTCGCGCTTGAGCCACGCCCGCAGCCCCGCGAGCGACGGCAATTTGGGCCGCCGCTCAATGACCTCCCTGCGCTCGGAGAGCATGTCAATCGTGGCCACGAGACCCGGGAAGCGGTTGATGCCTCGCTGATTCGAATAGAGGTTGATGAACTCAGCAGTCTCGCGCGCATACCGCGACACGCTCGCAAGGTGATAATACTTGATGATGTTCGGGATAAAGCACTCCTTGTGCTTCACCTCCATCGTGTCGAACGCGCAGCCGTCAGAGTCGATCCCCACCAGAAAGTCGCAGCGCTTCTGAAATTGCTTGAGCGCTGCCTGAGGATCGGACATGGTTTCGGCCATGAATCATCGCCTCGCAATTCCAGCGGCGGGGCAGCCTCGCCCGCCCAGGGTTTCACTCAACCCGCTGTTTCATTGTTCTCGGTTTTCCATTCTGGTATCGTCAAACCAGCTTTGCTAGTGCGGACTCCTTTCTTTTAACAAACTCGTTTCACAATCCTGGGTTCCGTCGCGGGTCGCCCAGGAAAGGCGCTGGTCGGGGGCGGGAAATGGCGAGCGCGGACAAGTCGAAGTCGACCTCGGGCGCTCCGCTGGATCTGCTGGCGGTCATCCGCGCTTCTGGCGTCCTCAACGAAAAGCTGCTCGCGGACATTCGCCAGAAGATTCTCCAGGGGGATTACCCCATGGACTCGATCGAGCTGGCGGATAGGCTCGTCGACGACAATGTGATCACGTCGTACCAGGCCAAGCGATTCCTGAACAACAAGCCGGGGGGCTTGCTGGTCGGGCGTTATGTGATCCTGGATCGCATTGGCTCGGGCTCGATGGGGCGGGTCTACAAGGCGCACCACATGATGATGGACCGCACGGTGGCCATCAAGATCATCGCGCCTGAGATCTCCTCCAATGAGCGTGTGGTTTCGCGTTTTCAGCGTGAGATGAAGCTGGTCGGCCGGCTGGATCACCCCAACGTCGTGCGGGCGTATGACGCTGACCGCATGAACAAGGTGCTCTTCATTGTGATGGAGTATGTGCCGGGCTTGAGCCTGGGCGAGCGCCTGCGCAAGGGGCCGCTGCCGCCGCTCGAGGTGGTGGAGTACGCGGCTCAGGCCTGCCAGGGGCTTGCGCATGCGCATGGGCAGGGGATTGTTCACCGCGACATCAAGCCGTCGAATCTGCTTTTGACGGGCGACCGCAAGATCAAGGTGCTGGACCTGGGTCTTGGGGTGCTGATGGAAGCGGATAGCTCGGCGACGTTCGCCACGGCGGACGGCATCGCGGTGGGCACGGTCGATTACATGTCGCCGGAACAGGCTTGCGGGCGTGAGGTCGACGGCCGGACGGACATCTACGGCCTCGGTTGTACGATGTATCATCTGGCCACGGGCAAGCTGCCGTTCCCGGGTGAAACGCCCATCGAACGGCTGGGCAAGCGGATCAGCGGCCGGCACACGCCGATCACGGAATACTTGAGCGACGTGCCTACCAGTTTTGTGCGTGTGCTCGACCGGATGCTCGCGCCCAAGCCGGCGGAACGATACGCCACCGCGGCCGAGGCGGCCGAGGCGCTCGCGAACCTGATCAGGCCGCGGCAGAAGGCGCCCGCCCAGGTGGTCACAGCGCCCGTCGCGGAAGCGGAAAGGCCGGCTTCTGTCTCGCCGCCCATCACGATCAAGGTCGAGCCGGTCTATCCGGGTTGGTTTCGCGGCTTCGCCCGCCTCGCGGAAAACAGGCCCGGAATCGCGCTCGCGGCGACCGTGGCGACCGGACTTGGGCTCTTCGGCGCCGGTCTCGCGCTTGGCATTCTCGCCTTCTGAGTCAACGGGCGGATGCGCCCGGCCGCGGCCCTCCCAGCGCCGGCTCAGGGCTCCTCGTCACGGTATGGCTTTTGATCGCGATAAAGCTTGAGCCGCGCTTGCCCGCGCTTGCGGTCGACCTCGCCAGGATAAATCTGATTCGCCTTCTCCTGATAGGCGACGGCCCGGCGAAAGTCTCCCAGCTCGGCATACGCGGCGGCAAGCGTGCCCAGGCAGTACCCGTCTCGCCAGCCAGAAAGCTCGCACGCCTGTGTCGCCAACCGCAACGCCCGCTTGCCGTCTCGATGTTTCTTCAGCGGGCAAGTCGCGGTAAGCCAGGCGATATTGGCGTAAGGCAACGGATTCTTGGGATCCATGCGCTGGGCTTCCCGCCAGTCGTCCACCGCCTTCGCATATTCCTTTTTCTTGCGATAGGCGTTGCCGCGGTTGTTTCTCGGCCAAACATCCCGGGGAGCGAGCTGCATCGCCCGGCCATAATCCTCGATCGCCTTGTCGTACTCGTGCTTGGCAAACCACGTGTTGCCCCGGCTGTTGTATGCCGAGGCCCATTCCGGCATGAGCTCAAGCGCCCGGTCGTAGTCCTTGATCGCCTCGTCAAACGCCTTCCGATCAACGCGCAGGTGGTGGCCTCGCAGCAGATACGCACGGGCGTTTCTGGGCTCCGCCTTGATCACAGAGTTGTAATACTCAAGCGCGGACTCGCGGGGAATGACCTCCGAAGGCAAGGCATATCCCTTGACGTCGAACCGATACTGCGACTCAAGCCAGAGCCAACCGTTCTCCACGCGCACGATCTTGTACGTGTGGTAAATCTTGTGGTCGTCCACGACCCCATTCCCAGCGCGGAGCGAAACTCCCAGCTTGGTAATCACCTTTCGCCCAATCCATGAACCCTCGGAACGCGTCTGGCCACGGGCCTGGCATGCGGCCGTAAGCGCAATCGCCACGGCCAGGGTCGATCGCCTGGCGAGTTGAGACCAGCGAATGCCACACATGTTTGGTCGGTTCCGGGACGATGTGCTCGTCTCGGCCTTTCACGCCCGCGGCCGCTGGGAATCGTCGCAGCCGGCAGGTCTGCCTGGGGGGAATCGATCAGGCCAGATTGACGCGCTTCCGGATCTCGATGATAGAGCCCGCTCCCAACCGGAGCAAGAACGAACACCTTCATTTTGCCAGAATCCGGAGTCATGCCGCGGCGCCTGCCGCCACGGCCCCGCGCAGGGGGCAGGCAGGTGGGCTCAAGAAGCCCGATCTCGGCAGGGTTTCCGCGATCGATAGGCTGCAAGACGTTCCAGGGCGTTCTTGCGATCGAGCTTGTTCACGCAGAGAGCGACCGCGCGTTTCTGGTAGGCAATCGCGTGGGCGAAGTCGCCGCATTCTGCGTACCCCGCGGCCAGGGCCTCGACACAGAATTCGTCGCGTCCGTGTGCCAGGGCACACGCCCTGGCCGCGAGCTTCACGGCCTTCTTGCCGTCGCGGAACGCCGGATCGGGGCAGGTCGCGGCGAGCCACGCTTGGTTGGCGTAAGGGAGCGGGTTGTCGGGGTCGATTCGCTCAGCCTCGTCCCAGTCGGAAACGGCTCGCGCATAGTCTCCCTTCTTGCGCCAGGCATTGCCGCGGTTGTTGTAGGGCCAGAGATCGCCGGGTGCCACGGCGATCGCGGCGTCATAGTCCTCAATGGCTCGATCGTATTCGTGTTGCGCGTACCACGCGTTGCCTCGACTATCGCGCGCAGATGACCACGACGGATCCAGCTCGATCGCGCGGGTGTAGTCCTCGATCGCGCCGGGAAGGTCCTTGCGATCAACCCGCCTGTGATGCCCGCGCAGGAGATACGCTTGCGCCTCGGCCGGCCTGGCCTGAATGAGCCTGGTGTAATAGGCAATCGCAGCATCCCGGGGCACGAGATCGCACGCCTGGGCGTAGCCTTTCACGTCCCAGCGATATTCGGATTCCAGCCAGAGCACGCCGGCTTCAGCACGCACCACCCTGTAGACGTGATACATGTCGTGGCTGTCGACCGGGCGATCCGCGATCGTGAGACAGACGCCCAGCTTCAGGATCACACGCTTACCAACCCACGCTTCGGGAAAATCCCCCTGGGCGGATGCAGAAGTCGCGGCACCCGCCAGGATCAAAACGACGATCGCCGTTCGCGTCGCCAGGCTCCCGCACACGGCACAACCCCTGTGCAGACCAGCTCCAGGCGCGAGGCCAATCTAGACCGAGCGCGCCCTTGCCGCTCCCCATCCAGAATGTGGAATAGCGCGATCATAGTCCTCCCCAGATCGAGAGGCAATAACGAAATCCTTCATCAGCGCGACAGACATCCGCTCACCCCGAATGATCGAGCGCCACCCCGGCGACTCGCGGACACATCCCTCCCACATGCACACCCCGTACCGTGGAGCCCCCAGAAGCAACCGCCGAGCATCTCTCCATGCACGCATGTTTACTCGCGTCATCACATGCCAGGGTCACGTCGCCTCGAAGCAGCAATGTTGCCGTTTTAGGCGACCTTGAAAACCCCGCTCAAAGCCGCTCTCAGCCAGCCCGCTGATTACACGCAACCTGTTTTTTTTCAGAGCCTTACAATATCCCGCAGACATTGCAGAAGACACCTGCCACACCGCTGCAGGTGGGAATTCCGGATATGAACCGGCTTTCTTTCGTCCAGATCGCGAGCGGCCTTGCGTACGATGATTGAAACCGATCGAGAGGTTCACCGGTGATGGAGATGAAGAAGAGCCGCGTTTGCCAGGGCTCCTGAGTTTGTTGAGCTGCATGCAGGTTTGTTTCTTGTCAGAACATGTTCTTAAGTACGGAGATTACTCGATGAGCATGCGATGGTTTTGCAAGTTGCTGAGCGTTGGCCTTGTGTCTTGCCTGGTTGGCGCCAGCCAGGCGAGTGCGGGCACGATTCTGGTCTTCGGCCAAACGAGCACGGCGCCTGCGTCGTTTACCGCCACCGCGAGTGGCTCGACGACGACGCTCTCCGCGACTGATATCGCGGTGAATTTGACCAATCTGAACGGGGTGGGAGCCTCACTCCCGGCCTATTTCAATCTCAATGCCACGAACGTCAGCGCCGCCACGGTTTCGGGCGGTTACATCGTTGAGTCGTTCAAGGGAACGTTTGAGATCTACAGCAAAACGGGCGAGACGGGCACGAACTACCTCTCGGGTACGTTCACCGGAACGTTGTCGGGGGCGGAAAACGCGAGCTCGCTCACCTTCAACGCGAGCTCGACCGGCACTGGGCAAGCGCTGACGTTCACCTCCGCCGCCATTCCTTACCTTGCCTCGCCGCGAGGCATGTCGCTGTCCTTCACCGACGTGACACCCGTCAACGCCACCACCGGCAACCCCGCGACGATCGGCGGATTCACTTCGAACGTCGGCGGCACGTTCTCCGCCGTTCCGGAGCCGACCTCAGCGCTGATGCTGGGGATGGGCGCGGCCGTGCTTGGCCTGGGCGCGTGGCGGAAGCGCGCTGCCCGAGTGAGCTGATCAAACCCCGCGTTCCAGATTTCCAAGGCACGCACCGGCCCAGGCGCGAACCCCGCGCCTGGGCTGTTTCGTTCCGCGGAACATGAGAAAACCCCCGCCGTGCAAGCCGCCCGCGCCCCCTCTCGCACCCGCTCAGCAAGACCCCCCAGGCCCTGCAACACCAGACCAACCCGTTCCAGCCACGCTCCGAAGCAACCATCTCCCCGTTGCTTTTGAGCAACCCGGCAAGGAAACGCACAAACTCCTCGCCCACTTGCGGATAAAACGGGAATCGTGCCGAATATCCGGCTGTTTCGCCTGGCACACGCAAGGACCATTAACGTCATAGACGCCTAGTTGAGCACAAAGAAGAGGCATTACGTTCTTAATTGAAAAACCGCGATTGACAGCCTCTCGCACTCTTCGCTACCTTTATGAACACTCCTCTGCCATCGTGGTGGAGGAAATCTGCCGTTACGTGGAGGATGCCACTCGGGATCAAGAGTTCCGCTCTCTGTGGCACCGCAAGGATTGGGTCAGCGCTTCGCGCAGTTCGAACGTGGATGAACGCCCGGTTCCCGTCGTTACCGTGGCATCTTTCGCCAAGACCTTTCGAAGGAGTGGCGAGGATGATTTTACGAGCGCTTTACTCTGTCCTGGGCGTCGGCCTGGTGTGCGGAGCGCTTTCGGCTGGCGATGCCAGGGCTGGCACGGTTCTCATTTTCGGACAGACAGACACAACCCAGCTTGGCTTCACAGCAACCCAGTCCGGCACGAACACCGTTCTGACGGCCACGGACATTGCAGTCACAATCACCAACGTGGCTGGCTCAACCGCCAACCTCTCGGCGTATTTCTCGTTGGTTGCAACCAATATTTCCACGGCCTCGATCGACGGCTCCGGGCATATCACGCAGGATTTCCAGGGGTCGTTTTCGATCTACAGCGGAACGGGCAAGACCGGGACCAACTATCTCTCGGGCACGTTCCAGGACACGGTTTTCGGCGCGGGCACAGCGCTCACTTTGGCGGCGAGTTCGGCCGGGGGATCCTCGTATTTGAATTTCACGTCGAACTACGCTCCGATCCTGGGCCACCTTGCGCCGCCAACCGGCATGTCGCTCGCGCTCACGGATGTCACGCCGGTTGCCTCGATTACGAACACAACGTTGTCCAGCTTTGTGTCCAACGTCGGGGGAACATTCTCGGCGGTACCGGAGCCATCCTCGGTTGGGATGCTCGGTTGCGGTCTGGGCGGGATCAGTCTTGCCTGGCTCCGCTTCCGGCGCAAGCGGGCCTGATTACGGACCGGGCAAGGCCGAGCTTCCGCGGAGCCATTCCCCTGGCTGGCAGCGATTACCCTCGTTGGCAGCCAGGGGAGCTTTCTCATTTTCGATCGTCACCGTCGAGGGCTCGAATCAAGGTGCAAGGTGATCGTGGCGTCCCGAGGCAAAGTAAGCATGCCGGCAGCCTGAATCAAACCCGAGTCTCGCCGCGTTTCGCTCCGGGTTGAGCTCGAGCAGCCTCGTTGCCTGAGAGCGAAAATCGACGACCAGCCAATTGGATCAGCTCGGTGCGATGGTGTTGGAACACCTCCCGTTAACCATTGTAAAGGCAAGCTCCTTAACCCATCGAACTCCGCAGGTACAGTACATCGTTTTATTTACATATCTCAGAATCGTTTCCACTTCCCGATACTCGCACATGCCAGATCACCACGCCGCGCAATTCTCACCGCTTACCACCTCTCATCGAGCACCGCCATCCGATCCAGCCGCCGCCTGGCCCGCGCGCCTTCCATTGCGCTGAATCCCCCGCGAAACACGCCCCGAAACAAGCCCCGAAACTGAGAAACATCGGTGCTCTCGCGAGGATTTTCATTCCTGGCGAGGTGGAAACCTGGGTGCAAGTGGTCTAGCATCTAGAGACGTGAACCGGGTGAGATGGGTCGTTCTCGCTCGGAGATGCACCCAGGCTTTCCTGGCATTTCCTGGACTCCGGAAGACCGAGCTCAAGGAGATGAACGGCTGGTAGACCAGGTCCCGGCGAAGGCAGTGGATCCCAAGGGTTCAGAATAATTCCATCCCCTGAGCCAGCGAGGCTGGGGCAATCGCTCGTCATATCGATTCATCTGATGCCATCTCCATCTGCCAAAATCATCCGCCTCTGGCCGCTCCTGATCCTGCTGATCCTGGCCGGCAACACTGCGCTCGCGTTTTGGAGCATGCGGCGGATCTCGGAAAATGAGCAACTCCTCGATCGCGTGCACGAGTTGATCGAGACCACAACCGAAGCGATGAAGATGTTGACCGACGCGGAGACCGGCGAACGGGGCTTCGTCATCACGGGCGAGGATTCGTTCGTGGTTCCGTATGAAGAGTCGGTTCACGGCATCTCGCGTGTGCTTGATCGACTTGAGGGCTTGCTGGCGGACAACCCAGGCCAGCGTGCGCGTCTCGAGCAGCTAAAGCAGCGTATCGACCGCAAAATGGAGCATCTTGCCGCGGTGATTCAGACGCGGCGGGAGCAGGGATTCGAAGCAGCGAGCATGATGATCCGCCGCGCTTACGGCAAACGCGAGATGGACGCGATTCGCGCGATTGTCGCCGAGATGCGGGGCGAGGAAGAAGCACTTTTGCGGAGGCGTGCAGAAACGACCCGCGGGGCCTATGCCACGGCGGTCTTTACAAATCTGCTGGGCGCGTTTGCGAGCGTTGTCTTGATTGGGCTTTTGTACGTGGCCGCGAGCCGAGGCGTGGCGGAGCGGGTGCGCGCGCGCTCGCTCGAGGACGCGGATCGGCGCAAGGATGAGTTCCTTGCGATCCTGGCGCACGAGCAGCGCAACCCGCTCGCGGCGATCCAGGCGGCGATCGATTCAATCCGCGCCCACCGGGCGGGCGACCAGGCGCTCCAGCATCCCATGGGCGTGATCGAGCAGCAGGTTCATCAGCTCTCGCGACTGGTCGAGGACTTGCTCGACACATCGCGCATCGCGCGGGGCAAGCTGGTTCTGCGCAAGGAAGTCCTCGACATCTCCAGTCCAATTGCCGCCGCGGTCGAGATGACCCGGTCGATGATCCAGAAACAGGCCCAGAGGATCGACGTCCTGGCTTCGGATGTGCCGCTTCTCGTGGATGGCGATCGTGCGCGACTGACGCAGGTCTTTTCCAACCTGCTGTCAAACGCCTCTCGTTACAGCCCCCCGGGACACAAGATCACGATCTCGGCCACGCGGGAGGCGGGCGAGGCTGTCGTTCGAGTTCAGGACGAGGGGCGGGGAATCGCTCGGGAAATGCTGCCGCGAATCTTTGATCTCTACACTCAGGAAGATCGCAACGTGGCGAATCCTTCAAGCGGCCTGGGGATCGGACTGGCTGTCGTGCGCAGGATCGTGGAAATGCTGGGCGGAAGCGTGCAGGCAAGGAGCGAGGGACCTGGGAGCGGCAGCGAGTTCACGGTTCGGCTGCCGCTTTGCCCAGCGGACGCCCAGGAGCAGGTGCGCGTGCAAGAACCTGAGCAAGCGGCTGAACCCGCAAACCGGCCCAGCCGCATTCTGCTCGCTGATGATTGCGTGGATTTCACCGAGCTCTTCGGCATGCTGCTCAAGTCTCGCGGCCACATTGTGGAAGTGGCGCACGACGGCGCCAAGGCGGTCGAAACCGCCCGGTCGTTCCATCCCGACGTCGTTCTCCTCGATCTTGATCTCCCAACGCTCGACGGCTACGAGGTCGCCGCGCGGCTGCGCGGCCATCCTGAATCCAGCGAGGCGCTCCTGGTTGCGCTCAGCGGGCGCACCATCGAGGAACGAGTGAACTCCGGCAACGAATCTCGATTCGACTATCACCTCACGAAACCAGTCCGATTCTCATTGATCGAAGAGGTACTCTCGCGCAGGCGGTCGCCCCCGATCGCGTGAGTTCGGCCGGTGACTCAGCCGGCAACGGCAGGTTCACCGGTTGCGTGCAGTGAGCCCGCGGAGCGGTCCGCGCAGGAACACGCCGCGGGCGACTTTTTCAGGGTGGCACCACCCCAGCTACGCATTCGCGTTCAAGGCGCCCAGGTAACCCGTAGCCTTGAGTGCTCCAGAAAGATGGAGCACAAAGTTTCCGCTCGTATCCACGATGATGCCAAGCGCCACGTTCTGCGCGCGGGCTTGAATCGTTGAAGGAGCCGGCGCGGGAGTCGGCGCCACCGCGGGCGCCTCGGGCATCTGCGTGTCCTGGAACGTCGCCGACAGCGCAAGCGAGCCACGCGCATGCGCCGTGAGCGCTGTGCCGCCCGAGGTCTGGATGCTCAGGCCCCCTTTGAGCACCGCTCCGATGCCTCCGGTAGCCGTGGTGTCGCCCGCGTAGCTGCCGTAGTTAAACGTCGTCGTCCCCTGTGAAACATGGAGACCGAGATTTCCCAACGGGCCAACTCCCAGGGTGAAGTATCCCTTCGTGGTCGCGTTCCAGAGGTTGGAATTGTTCGGGCTCGTCGCCACATAGGCGATCCCATCCCCCCTGGCCACAAATCCGCCGCTCGGCTGGTGGACAATCGAGAGATGCCCATACCCTGCGCCTGAGTAGCTGTCACCGCTCGAAGTCTGATAGGAGAGCCCGAGCGAGGTCAAATGCGGTTTTCCAGAGACCACAAGCTGGGCGGCCGTGGCAAGCGGCATCCCGCCGGAATCGGCATCGGCCCCAACGAGCATGATCGTCTCGGTGCTTCCTGGGGCAAGTGCAAGCGGGATCGTTTGGCTGACCCCGTAAAGGTTGAGTCTGCTCGATAGCAGCCTGGGCGTCAGATTGCCGGAAGCCAGCACATCGCCCACGCTGTCCTTGATCTCATAGCTCACCGTGAGTGTAGCGGCCGAGGCCGCGCTCGATTCATCTATCACGCCCGCGATCGAAAGATTACCCGCGCCGCCAGCTCCCGGAGTGACGCCAAGCACTCCGATCCCCTGGACGACTGGGGTCGTACGATCCTCAAGCAGGAGCCGCTCCGGCAGAAACCTGCGAACCGACTTCGCCTTGCTGGTGTTGCGCGTGTACATGTTTCGTGCCTTCCTCGTTCATGTTGAATGAAGTCAGGCGCGCAACCACCTTGGGCCCCCGCCACACGGCGGGAAAGCTCAGGACGGTCCGAGAAATCGAGGCTCGCGACCAGGTCATGAGCCTGCGTGTTTCCCTCTCGATCGCATGGCGTCCCTTCACGCCCTCCGACCACGGCTGACATCGTGATCGGCAAAAAAAAGCCCCACGGCTCGCGATCGCTCGCGCGCCCGGGGCCGCCATAGCCAGCTCGGAATGACCTGACAAAAGCCATTCCTTACATTTTGATTCTAAAGAGATGACTTTTGGCTGTCAAGCATGTGGGGATGGCCGGGATTTCAGTGATGAGACGGCGTCTGGACAGATGGGGAATGAGCGCCCTTCGGCTGGGGCGTAAAGATCGCTCCGAGCGCGGCTGCGAGGTCGGGGTACTGGAAGCGGTAGCCGAGCTCGAGCGCCTTTCTGGGCACGACGCGCTGACCACTGGCGAGCACGTTCGCGATCTCTCCCAGCGCGATTTTGAGCAGGGCATCGGGTGGTCCGTACGGCAGAAAGACGCGCCAGGGCGTTGCACGCGTGCGGAGCAAGCTTGTCAGAATCCTCGAGAAATCGGCATTGGTCACGGGATGGGGCGCGACCAGATTCATGGGACCGCTGGCGCGGGCGTCGTCGAGTGCGAGCCGCAGGAGGCCGACTTCGTCGGTAATGTGGATCCAGCTCATGTACTGGCCGCCGGTGGCGAGAAGCCCGCCGCCGCTGCCGATCGGTGCGCCGGGAGCAATGCGGAAGATCGGCGCCATGACGCCAAGTGCTCCCTCGCCGTGCTCCAGCACAATCCCCGTGCGTGCATGAACGAGCCGCACGCCCAATTCGGCGACGGGCGCGGCGGCTTCCTCGAGCTCGCGGCAGACCACGGCGAGGAAGTCAACGCCCGACGCCGCCGTTTCATCCAGAATCTCATCACCGTGCGGGCCGTAATATCCGATCGCCGAACCCTGAATGAAGACCTGGGGCCGTGATCGCGCTCGCTTGACCGCGGCCGCCAGGTTCTGCGCAGAGTAGACCCGGCTGTCGCGAATCAGCGCCTTGACCCGGGGGTTCCAGCGCTTCGAAAAAATGTTGTGCCCGGCAAGGTTGACGACCGCATCGCAGCCGTCGACTCGTTCCTGCCAGGCACCGGGCACGGTCGGGTCGCCCCCTACAACCTCGTACGCACGGTATTCCGGCCGCCGCCGCAATGTGTCGGGCTCACGCGTGAGAATCACCGGTGCAGCGCCAGACGCATGGAGCGCCCGAGCCAGCGTTCGGCCAATCAGCCCCGATCCACCGGTTATCAAAACACGCATCGCGGCTCCGAACCCAATCTAAGGCATTGGCGAGCGAACAACAGGGAAGACGATGGTTGGATTCCGGATCACAACCTGCTTCATGTTTAAGCGCCCCATCAAGGAGCGTCAAGCAAGCAGAACCCGTGTGGCTTTCGTGACTTTCCCGTGTTGATCCCAGAGTTCCTGGCGGTATTTGAAGCGCGGGTTTGGAGTCCATGAAACCCGAATGAAGTTCACCTGCGATTGTTGGCCATTGGGTTCGCGGGTGTTACCATTCGAACGATCAGGGCTCGCTCGACTCGTACGTTCACGTTCGCGCCAGGATAGGCGTGGGCGTTGGGCCGTGATCGATGTAGCCGCGCCTCTGGAGGACCTGGCCATGATGCCCGCCGATATGAGGACCTGGTTCGATCTCCCGCGCCGATTTGGCAAGTACAAACGGCGCCCGCCCGTTGTGCTGGTGAACGGCCTGGCTGAGCAAGCCGAGAGCTGGTTTGCCAACCGCGCGGCTTTCGCGCGGCACTTCGACGTCAAAATCCCTGAGATCCTGATTTACAACGGCCGCCCGCTGCACGACTGGATCGAGGCGGGCAACGAAGCCACGGTCTTTTATCTTGCGGATCGGCTTGAGCGCTTCCTGGACGAGTACGTTCAACGCCCGCCTTATCATCTTGTGGCCTCGAGCCTGGGTTGCCAGGTCGTGCTCACTTTTGCGGCCCGGCGGCCCGAGCAGGTTGGAAAGCTGGTGTTAATCGCGGCGTCGGGGCTCGCGGGGGGTGAAAATCTTCCGGTCATTGAAGGCGTGCGCAGGGGTGATTACGACAAGCTCGTGCGTTCGGTGTTTCATCAGGGTCGGTTCGCGTCAGAGGACCTTGTGGAAGCGTTCGAGCGCAAGTTTGAGGATCGCCGCTGGAAGAAGGGCGTGGTGCGGGTGCTGAAGGGGACGGTGGGGCACTCATCGGCGGAGTTCTTGCCGCGGGTGACCAGCGAGAGCCTGCTCATCTGGGGTGCGAACGACCGGGTGCTGACCGACGTTGCCGGCTCGATTCGCGCGGCGGGGCAGATGCCGCGATCACGGCAAATCGTGATCCCGGGCTGCGGGCATGCCCCGCAGATCGAGAAGGCGGGGCTGGTCAATCAGCTTGTGGTGAAGTTTCTGCGCGACAACCTGCGCACGATCCCGCCGTCGCTGGAAGCAACGCGGTTCCTCCTGCAAGAGTCGCTTCGCGAGGCCGGCCGGCCGGCGGTGCGGCCCGTTTCGATCGCAACGACATGAGCGACTTCGGCCTGTTTCTTGGCAAGTTTCTCCGCCACGGCACGGCGATCGCCAGCATTGCGCCGTCGTCCCCGTGGCTGGCTCGCACCACGATCTCCGGCATCGACTGGGATCGCGCCCGCGTGGTGCTCGAGCTCGGCGCGGGGACGGGGCCCATCACCCACGCGCTTGCCCAGCGCGCGCCTGAGGGCTGCCGCATCCTCGCCGTGGAACGCGACCCCGATTTCGTGGCGCGGCTCCGCGACCGCTTTGCCGCCCGCTCCAACGTCGAAATTGTCGCCGCCGATGTCCGCGACCTGGCCTCGATTCTTGCCGAACGCCAGGTCGAGCAGGTCGACGAAATCGTCTCCGGCCTGCCCGTCCCGTCCTTTCCAAAGGATCTTCAGCGCACGCTTTTCCGTGGGGTCAAGTCGATCCTGCGCGAGGGCGGCGGATATCACCAGATCACCGAGCTGCCGCTCGTCTACTGGGGGCTCTATCGCAGGTATTTCGCCGAGGTCGCGTTCCTCTTCGAGCCGCGCAACCTGCCGCCGGCCGGGGCTTACCGCTGCCGGGGGCTCAAGCCGGGGATCTAGGCCGCCATGGACAGGCGCATCGACCAGGCGGGCTGGCTGGCGCGGGTCGCGGGCTCGGGAGCCGTTCGAGCCGTCGTGAATCACGCGTTCAAGCTCGACGCCAGGATCCGCGTCGCCAATCTGGCCGCGGCGGATCCGGTCGCGGCACAACACAGGCAGCTTACCAACCTCATCACGCGGGCACGCGCAACGCAATTCGGCCGCGACCACCACTTCGACCAGATCCACACTCCACGCGACTTCCAGGCCCGCGTGCCGCTCCGAACCTACGAGCAGATCTGGGATGAATATATTCGCGATCGTTTTCCTGTGCTCGACAACTTGCTCTGGCCAGGGCGGATCCCCTACTTCGCGCTGACAAGCGGCACCACGCGGGGCGCCACCAAGTATATCCCCGTCTCGGCCGAAATGGCGGCGTCGAATCGCAAGGGCGCCCGCACAATGCTTGCCTACCATCTTGCGAACCGGCCCGATTCCAGGCTCTTCCATGGGCGCATCTTCTTCCTGGGCGGCTCCACCCAGCTTGAAACCCCCGCCCCAGGCGTCCAGGCAGGAGACCTTTCCGGCGTGGCCGCGATCGAGCTCGCCGACTGGCTAAGACCTTATACCTTTCCGCCCCTCGCACTTGCGCTCGAGAGCGATTGGGATCGTAAACTCGAGCGCTTCGCCCACGAAAGCCGCCACCTGCCGATCACCCTGGTCGGCGGCGTACCAGCCTGGTTGCTCATCCTCTTCGAGCGGCTGCTCACCCTCACCGGCAAGCGCACCATCGCCGAGGTCTGGCCCACGCTCGAACTCGTGGTTCACGGCGGCGTGCGCTTCGACCCCTATCGCGATGCCTTCCAGTCGATCCTCGGCTCGAACACAATCCGACTCCAGGAAACGTATCCCTGCTCGGAGGGATTCATCGGTTTCGGCGACCCCGAGACCGGGCTCCTGCGTCTGGTGCACGATCATGGACTTTTTTATGAGTTCATTCCCCGCGACCAGCTCGACTCGCCCCATCCCGACAGGCGATGGCTGGGGAATGTGGAACCGGGCGTGGACTACGCGATCGCAGTCTCGACCTGCGCGGGGATGTGGGCTCACGTGATCGGCGATGTGGTTCGCTTCGAGCGTCAAGGGCCGCCGCTCTTTCGCTTCATCGGCCGCACCAGGGACGCACTTTCGGCCTTCGGCGAGCACCTGATTTCCGACGAGGTCGAGCACGCGCTTGCCCACGCGGCCGAGCGCACAGGCGCCCGCGTGCGCGACTGGCACGTGGGCCCTGTGTTCGCCGGGCGGCTCGGCTATCACCAGTACGTCGTTGAATTCCAGTCACCCCCCGACCAGCCCGAGCACTTTCGCAACCTGCTCGACGCACGCCTCGCGGAGCTCAACGCCGATTACCAGGCGCACCGAGCTCCCGGCGTCGGAATGCCCAAACCCGCACTCGTCATCCCCCGCGCGGGAGGCTTTGAAAGCTGGATGCGGGCGCGAGGAAAGCTCGGCGGCCAGCACAAGGTGCCGCGGATGGACCCCGCGGGAACTCTCACACACGAACTGGTCGCCTTTCTCGAACGCACCGCCGGCATCGAGCATCGGATCGAGCCAGCCGATCACCCACCGATCACGACCGCCTGTATTTCCCCATGAGCTCGCCCGTTGCCAGCACATGCCCCTTCATCGCCTTCAAAAGCGCGGAGACGTCAGACCCAGGCTGGAGCGCGAGTTCCCGATCAAGCGCGAACAGGCGGAAGAAATAGCGATGGGTGCCGCTGGGCGGGCATGGTCCGCCGTATCCAGGCCTGCCAAAATCGTTCTTGCCCTGAAGCGCGGATTGACCCGGCTGAAGCTCGACCCGGTCCAGGCTGGCAACGCCGGCCGCGAGCGCGTGGACCTCGGGCGAAATGGCGTAAAGCACCCAGTGCGTGAACGTGCCCAAAGGTGCGTCAGGATCTTCCACGATGAGCGCGAGCGACCGCACTGCCGGCGGAATGCGGGACCACGCGAGCGGCGGCGACAGATTATCGCCGTCGCAGGTATACCGTTTCGGGATCGAGCCCCCCTCCTCAAAAGCCGAGCTCTCGAGATGGATCGACTCCGTGCTGGGCAGGTTGGACATGAGCGCCTCCGTCGAGGGTCGACCGCACGAGGCAAGCACGATGAGCATGATCAAGCTTGCGCGAGTGAGCTTTCGCATGGCTCTGGCTCCCACCGTGGATCATGGTCTCAGGATTCTCGACATCGCCCGGCGCATCCGTGAAGATAGGGATTCGATCCGCGAAACGGGCGTCAACTGGGATGGTAACCGACCTCGCCGGCAGTGAGAAGAATCCAGGCAAGACCGGCGTGATTGAGTGGAGTCGAGAGCATGCTGCGCACGCGAATGATCATCGGGACTTTGACCTGGCCCGTCTGCTGGCTGGCTGCGCTCGCCGCCGCGCCCCTGGCGGCCGCGAACGACCGCCCACCCCACGCGCACCAGATCGGGGTTGAGCTCGACGGCCTCTCGGACGGCTCACGCGAGCGCCCGTTCGTTGACGTGGCACGCACCCTCAGACCCTGGGTGTCGCTCGACGGCAAACAGGAAGTCCCGCTCGATGAGCACGACTGGCCCAGATCCGACGCCGTCTCGGTGATGTTCGACATCCGGCCGGCCTTCGCCTGGGCGCCTCCGATCGACGATCCCGATCGCTTCCAGCCCGACTGGAGCGGAACTTACTCCGTCTCGCTCCGCGGCCAGGCCAAAATCGAGGCCACCGAGGATCGCTCCTGCAAGATCGAAAATCAAACATATGACTCCAAAACCAACCTCACGCACGCGCGCCTGGTCGTGCCGAAGGGGGTCGGAATCGTCGTCCTTAAATTCACGGAGACCAGGCGCGCACCCAACGATCCCGCCGGCAGCGGATTCACCGACCTGCGCGTCATCCGCCCAGGTTATCCGCCCGATTCCAAACAGCTCTTCACCAATGAGTTCCTGAAGTCGCTCGAACCGTTCGCAATCCTGCGCTACATGGACTGGCTCGACACCAACCATAACCCTGGCTTCCACGGCGACAAGGGGCACCACGCTCTCGAATGGTCCGGGCGCAGACGGCCCGATGACGCCACCCAGGTTTCCCATCACGACCGCTACGGAGTGGCCTGGGAACATGTCGTCGCACTCGCAAACCAGACCGGGAAAGATCTCTGGATCAACATCCCCGTCGCTGCCACCGACGATTACATCCGCACTCTCGCCAAAATGCTCAAGGCTGAGCTCAAGCCCAACCTTACCCTCTATATCGAGCATTCCAACGAAGTCTGGAACTACGGCTTCCCCCAGTACATCTACAACAAGCTCGCGGCCATCGAGGAGGTCAAGCGCGGCAAGTCCACCCTCAATCAGGATGACTCGCGAGACCAGGAAATCTGGGCCAGGCGCAGACACGCAAAGCGACTCATCGAGATCGGCAAGATCTTCCGCGAAGTCTTTGGCGAAAAGACCGCCACCGGACGCATTCGGCCGGTCTACGCTTCCTGGCTCATCTTTCCCGAGCCGTATTACACGAATGTGATGGTCTGGGTCGCGAAGACCTACGGGCCGCCACGCGATCTGATCTACGGGCTGGCAAGCGGCGGGTACTACAACGCCAACAAGGCATCCTCAACCGCCAGCGTAACCCAGATCCTCAGCGCGATGAAGTACTCGAGCGATGGCAATGGGAAGCCGAGAGCATTGATCCGCGCGCTCGCCAGGAGCTATGGAATCAAGGATCTGCAATACGAGGTGGGACCGGACAACGGCGGAGGCAAGACCCATAACATCGCCAATCGCATCCGCGCCAACCGCGATCCGCGCATGGAAACCCTGGTGCTTTATGACGCGAATCAGAACTGGTTCAATGAGGGAGGCGATATTTATATGTACTTCTCTCACTGCAGTAGCTACAGCCGCTTCGGCTGCTGGGGGCTTTCGGAAGACGTGACCGACCTGAACACGCCCAAGTGGCAGGCGATCCGCAAGCTCACGGGCTGGAACCCCTGAGCAAGGCATGCCGGGCGAGCGCCCAGGGCACGGTCAGGCTGCGCGCTTGGATTGCACGAACGAGGTGATGTCCTGGATCGAGTCGAGGTGATCCACCCCGGCCTCGTAGGCCTCGACCGTGATGCCGAACTGCTCCTCGAGAAACACCACCAGCTTGAGGGTGCTGATCGAATCCAGAATCCCGCCCGTGATGAGCGGAGTCGTCGCGGTGAGCTCGGCCGGGTCCTCGCCAGGAAGGAACTCGTCGAGGATAAAGCCATGAACGGCCTTGGCAATGTCTTCCATAACGGCCTCGGGCGACTCCTTCACCCTTTACGAAACCTTAAACGTCGGCGCACGTTCGGGCATTTCGGACCGACGAATGACCGCTGTTTTCTATCCTCCCACAAGGGAGCCGTCAACCCCGGCTGCGGACGTTCGAAGCCGATCGGTCGCGGCCAAATCTCATTTCCGCTCAAACTTTCTTCAAGCCGGCGCGGGGGATGGGTCGATAGTGGAGATGAGCGAGATCCTGCATTGCTCCAAGATTCACCGCAACCGCTTTGATTGACTCACTTTATGTTGACAGCCCCGGCTTCATTGATAAGATCTCGGCTCGATGCTGCGGGCACTTGGCCAGGCGCGGCGACTTCGCGGAGCGGGTTGCGCGTGGAGAACCGAGGGTCCGGGATCCTGATTCGGACTGGAGAGCCGATGATCGTTCGCCTGTCGAATCTCGCGCGCTCGGGCGTCCTGTGCGGCATGCTTGCGTGTCTTACGCTCGCCGGCTGCTCGACGGTTCAGCGCAGCCACGAGGCGCAGCGGATTCCGCAGTTCGGCGAGGTCGACGCGGGACAGCCGGCTGAGATGCGTAAGGTCAATCTGCCTCCCTATGTGATCGAGGCACCCGACGAGCTGGAGATCCAGGCTCGGCCCGCGGTCAGCGACCTCGCGCTGAATACATACACGGTCCAGCCCGACGGCACGGTCGACCTGGGCTTCGCGGGACAGGTGACGGTCTCGGGTTCGACTCTGGCGGATGCCGAGGCGAGAATCGCCGCACAGCTCGACGCCGCCACGGCCACGCCGGGGCATAAGGTCTCGGTCCGGCTCTCGAGTGGGCAAAGCAAGTACTATTATGTTCTCGGCACAGTGAATCAGCCCGGGCGATTCAAGATCACGGGCAACGAAACGGTTCTCGACGCGATCACGCAGGCGGGGCTCAAATCGAACAGTCTGCCCGAGAAGGCCTATCTGGTGCG
Organism: Planctomycetales bacterium; assembly: GCA_027451885.1. GTDB lineage: Bacteria > Planctomycetota > Planctomycetia > Isosphaerales > Isosphaeraceae > JAKBAP01. The sequence goes on along the minus strand of DAIDHX010000311.1, from coordinate 93,293 downwards.
GCCTCATCTTCTGGGTGCTGCGGATCAGGTTTACGCGGTCGATTGGCATGGCATCAAGGATCGAGGGGACACGCTTACGAATTACCAGATCATGCCGGGCGACCGGTTGGTCGTGCCCGGCACCAGGGCGCCCAGTTTGATCCGCAGCCTGATTGGCGGCTAGCGCTTCATCAATTCGCCGAGCCCTCTGGGATCAGGAAAACACCCGGGCGATCAGGAACGCCGCGGCGGCGGCCAGGCCGCCGATGAGCGTGGTGTGGGCAGCGGATCGGAACGGCCGCGTGCCTGTGAATCGGCCCTTCACATAGCCGAAGACGAGCAGGGCGGCCAGCGTCACGCCGATGGAAAGCAAGAGCCCGTCCCGGGTGGAATGGGCGACCATGTAGGGCCCGAGCGGAATCATGCCGCCGGCGATATAGGCAAGCGCGATCGCAAGCGCGCTCTTGAGCGCCCGGCCGGGATCCGGCTCCTCGAGCCCCAGTTCGAAGCGCATCATGAAGTCGACCCACGCGGGATGGTTCTTCTCAAACGCGGCGAGAATCGGCTCGATCTGGCCTTCCGTGAGGCCGTATTCGCGGAACACGTGGGCGACCTCCTCGCGCTCGACGTGGGGCAGCTCGATGATCTCGCGCTCTTCGCGGAGCTTTTCGTTGTGGTAGTGCTCGGCATCGCCCCGGGCGGCCAGGTAGCCGCCGAGGCCCATCGCGATCGAGCCGGCGGCGACCTCGGCCAGACCCGCGGTGACCACCAGCGTGGTCGAGGCGTCGGTTCCGGAGAGGCCCGCGGCGAGCGCGAAGGGAACAGTGAGTCCGTCGGACATGCCGATGACGAGGTCGCGAACCAGCTCGCTGGCGGTGAAATGGCGTTCCTCGTGGGCGGCTTGATGCATCTCGGATGTTTCCTTGGTGGGATGGGCTTGCGCGGAGCCGCGGATCGGCCCACGCCTAGAAGGGCTCGTCTTCGCCGCAGGCGCGGCGGGCGTCGCGCTCAAACCAGTTGTCGAGATAGTAATCGCCCCCCCGCGCCCATGCCAAGGCGCTTGCCGCCAGGTACGCCGGGATGAACGCCGCGCCCCAGAGCTCAACCTGCCGCACGTGGGCTTGCTCGTGCTCCCGGCAATAATCGAGCGACCAGGCATCTCGTCCTATGATCACATGACCGAGCGTCATCGCGCTGAAGCCCACGCGGTCCGCAACCGCGCGGGAAAACCCGCCGTGGAATTCGAGCGCGCCGGACCGGACCTGCGCCCGCCCCCCGGTCGCCAGCGTGAGAACACCAGCCGCCAACCCCACCGAGGTCGTCGGCAACGCCCAGGCGTAGAGCGAAAGCTGCACAACCGCATGCCTGCGCTGTTTCATGTGAGGACCCGGCATTCCGCCAGAATGTTGGTTCGAGTCAGCAACCTCTGGCATCGCGTCGCCGCCTCGGGTATGAACGATGCTCGCGCGCCCTTGTCCCAGGCGTATCCTGGGCGCCTCTCCGTCGGTCGTGACCTGGAGCTTCGCAGGATGAATCCCCGCCGTCTCTTCACCGCTAGCTGCATCGCGCTTGTGGCCTCCGCCTTTTCCTTCGTGATTCGCCAGGACGTGCTTCCAGCCTGGGGACGATCGTTCGAGCTCAATCCCGCCCAGCTTGGCGTGATCAGCGGCATGGCGTTCTTGGGCATGGCCGGCTCGATGGCCATCGGCTCGTTCATCGTCGACGCCCTCGGCATGAAAACGATGCTCGCGCTCGCGTTCCTCTGCCATTTGACAGGAACCCTGGGCACAATCGCCACCCCGTATCTCGCCTCCGCCGGATTGTCCCCGTACATCGTGCTCTGCGTGTCAACCTTGCTGGTCGGCAGCGCGAACGGTCTGGTCGAGATCGGCATCAATCCGCTCGCGGCCACGCTGTTTCCCACCGCGAAAACCAAGATGCTCAACATTCTGCACGCCTGGTGGCCAGGCGGGCTGATGCTCGGCGGCATCATCGCGCTCCTGCTTTCGAATGCGCTCGGGCTCGAGGTCGGCGGCGCAGGCTCAACCGCGGCCGCGACAACCTTCGGCTGGCAAATCAAAACGGCTCTCATCCTGCTCCCCATGCTCGCCTACGGCGCCCTTTTCCTGTTCGAATCGTTCCCGGTCACCGAGCGCGTGGCTTCCGGCATCTCGAATGATGTTATGCTCAAGCAAGCACTTCGGCCGATGTTTCTGCTATGGGCCTTCTGCATGCTGCTCACGGCCTCGACCGAGCTCGCGCCCCAGGGCATGCAAAGCCTCGTGCTCGAAAAGACCGCGAACATGAACGGCACCTACGTCCTGATCTACGCCAGCTTCCTGATGTTCGTGCTTCGCTTCTTTGCCGGCCCCATTGCCCACAAGCTCTCCCCCGTCGGCATGCTCACGGGTTCGGCTGTGCTCGCGGGAATCGGCCTCTTCGCCCTGAGCTTCGCCTACGACTTCCCCACGGCGATCGGCGCAGCCACGATCTACGGCCTGGGCATCGTTTACTTCTGGCCGACGATGCTGGGCGTCACGGCTGAGCGGTTCCCCAAGGGAGGCGCGTTCCTGCTCGGGCTCATGGGCTGCGTGGGCAACCTGGCCATTGGCGTGGTACAGCCCTGGATGGGGGGCGTGAACAATCAAATCACACGCGACTACATTCCCCCGGCGGTGCTCGCCCGTGTCGAGGTCAACAAGGCGATCGACGAGGAGCTCGTCAAGAAGCTCGAGCCGGCTGACAGGACGGCCGTCGAGGACGCTCAGAAAACGGGAGCGAAGTGGTCGTTCCGCTATGTCTCGGTGCTGCCGGTAGTGCTCGTGCTCATCTTCGGAGCGATCGCGCTTTCCGACAAGGCACGCGGCGGCTATAAACCGGAGGTCCTCGGCGGTGATGGGCTGTCGCCGGCTGAGCTGGCCTCGGATTACTAACGAGCGCCCACGCGGGGATCGCGAGATCGATGTCGATGAGCGAGCAAGCGGCGCAGGGGGCTTCCGGGACGCGCAATCCGGCGGCGGGCGCATCCGAGCGGAGCTCCAACTGGCGCTCGATCTCGATTGCGTATCTCGGCCTTTGCACCTGGCTGCTCTTTCTCGACGGTCCCTGGACCGGTTTGGAGGGGGTAGGCGGGGGTGCATTCTTTCTGGTCCTGCTTGCAACGTGCGGCTGCGGGGGCCTGTTCTTCCATGGGCTGGCGCAACGGGGCCTTGAGCGTGGGGAAGGCAGGGAGACAATTGCGAGTGCCGCGTTTGGCCCGGCCTGCGCGGCCTGGCTGGTTGAGCGCGGACAGGCCGCGGCCTTCCTGATTGTGCAGGCGATTGGGCTTGTGCTCGCGGTCGAGACATGTCTGATCGCCCTCGTGGTCTGGGGATGGATCCGGCCGGAGCAGGTCGAGCCGATCACGCTGGGGGGCATCTTGCTGCGACCGCCGCTCGTGATCGCCACCTGCGCGTTCTGGCTCTTCATCACGGGGATGGCGGAGACGCTCGGGCTTGCCGGCGTGGTGGCCGCGCTCATGCGGGTCTATTCGCCCTCGGCCTTTGTACTGGTTCTTCTCACCACGGCCCTGGCCGTGTTCTGGGGACAGGCAGGCATGCGGGCCGTGCCAGAAGCGACGCGTTATTCACTGGCGGCGGTTCCCATTCTGGGCTCACTCTTTGCGCTCGCGGCCCTTTTCGCGGCCGATTGGGGAACCCGGCTCAAGCGCAGGGAAGACGCCGCGCTCGCGGCCGTGGTGGGGATTCCGCTTCCCGCGTTCGCGATGGCGGGCTGCGGCTGGCTGGTTGCCATCCTGGGCGCGGCCAGGGGTTATGAGAATCTGTCCATCGCCCGGGTGTCGATCTCGCCTGCGCCCGCAACCTTTCGCGCCGGGGTGCTCGCCTGCTTGCCTCCAGCAGTCGCCGGCGGAGTGCTCTTGCTGCTTGCGCTGGCGGCGGTTGCACCCGTCTATTTCGCGGGGCACGCGTTCGCCGTGGGATGGCGGGCCAGCCGCATCGAACCTCGAAAAAGCCGGCTGCCATGGATTGGCGCGGGGATTGTGCTCCTGCTCGCGGCGGTGCCCTTGCCCATCAACACGACGGAGATCTGCGCCTCGCTGGGCGCGATGTTCGCCGCGATGATCGCCGTCATGATCGCAGCGCCCGGGGGTGTTCCACGCCCGCGTGCGATCGAGCCCGCGGGGATGATCGCCTGGGCGGTGGGGGCCTCGATCGGCATCGGGCTTGAGGGGCTGGACGCCGTTCAACCCGCGCTGGGCAACTGGGTTCAGCCCGCCGCGCTCCACGCATTCTGGACCGCCTTTCTTGCCCATCGCCTGCTCGCGGCGGCGACTGGCCTTCAAAGAACCAAACACCGAGCGCCATAATACGGGCCATGAGAGCCAGCGCACCTTCGCGCAACGCTTCATCGGCCCGTGGGGACCGTGATGGTCGACGCAGACACAACGGTCCAGGGACGACGGGCGCCTCGCCCAGGCACCTTCGCCTCCCTCTCGAACAAGGCGTTTCGACTCTATCTCTGTGGTCAAGGCGTGAGCCTCATGGGGAGCTGGCTCCAGGCCGCCGCCGTGCGCTGGGTGGTCTACGAGCGGACTCGGTCCGAAACCCTGCTCGGCGTGGTCGAGACAGCCTCGCTGTTGCCCGGCGTGTTCGTCGGCCTGATCGCGGGGATACTCGCGGATCGTATCACCCCCAGGCGAATGGTGCTGCTGATGGAATGCGGGCAGATGGCGCTTGCCTTCCTGCTCGCCGTGCTGGTCTGGTGCGGCGTCATCGAGATCTGGCAGTTGATCGTCATCCTCGCGCTTGGGCGCGTGTGCGTGACCTTCGAGCTCCCCTCGCGGCAGGTGTTCTTTTACGAGATGGTCGGGTCGGAGATTCTGCCCAATGCGATCGCGCTCAATTCTGGGATGTTCAACGCCACGCGCGTGATCGGCCAGGCGGTCGCGGGCGTGCTCTTGCTCGCGCTGGGCGCGGCCGGCTGTTTTCTGCTGAATGGGATGAGCTTTCTGGCGGCCATCGCCGCCATTGCCGCAATCCCGGTCGACGACCGCGCCCCGCATCGCAAAACCGCGCTTGCTTCGCGCGAGACGCTCGCCGGGCTTGGGTATCTGAGGCAGGACAGGCGCATGCGGGCGCAGTTCCTGGTCGTGGCGCTGTTCGGGCTTGTGGGCATGGGTTATGACGCGATGCTCCCCGCGTTCGCCGCGAAGGTGCTGGGCTCGGGTGTGGAAGGCTACAGCGTGCTCCTGGCCGCGGGTGCGATTGGCGCCACGGCGGGCGCGCTGCTGGCCGCCAGGCTAGGCGCGACCGACCGCAAGGACCGGCTCACGATCGGCGGGATCGCCATCTTCGCGTTCTTTCTGGGATCGGCTGCACTTTTGCCCTGGTGGACCGCGCCCGCGTCTCAGCCCGCGCGGCTGGCCGCGGCGTCGGCCTGCCTGGTGGGCGCGGGATTTGGAGCGGTGCTGCTTTATTCATCGTCTCAGATGATCATCCAGCTTGCCGTGCCGGACCAGCTCCGCGGGCGTGTGATGGGTATCTGGATGATCATGTTTTCGAGCTCTGTGCCACTGGGTGCGCTCTGGACGGGCCGGGCAGCGCAGTCGCTGGGGGTCACCCGGGTGATGGCGTTCTCGGCGGTGCTGTGCGGCTTGCTGGCGCTCGTCGCGGGCGCGGCGGGCGTGCTCCGCCCGCCTCCGCCTGAGGAAATCGCCGCCGAGCGCCGAGGCGTGGTCCACACCCGCGCGGCGGAATCACCCGACTGACCCCCGGCCGCGCACAACAGGGGCGCACATGTTGCGGCCTTTCTGCTAATAAACACACGCATGGTTACGGCTTTTCTGATTGAAGTGTGCGGCTGATGGTGCCGATGATCGCTTCCTCGACGTTCTCGCGCCAGGGGGAAGGCAAGCCGTAATAGAGCATCGCGCCGCCGCCTTCGTATCCGCCTTCCTTGAGCACCCTGCGCGAGGGGATATAGGCCATCACGTCGTTGCAGTAGGCGGAGACCCCGGTGCGGCCGGGGTCGAGGTTGCGCTTGATGCGGAGCGCGTAATCGACCACGACCTCGCCCCCCAGAAAGATCCAGTCAAGCTCGCCGAGCTTCCACGCCTGGACGGGGTAGGGGTAGGCGGCGGCGAGCGAACCCGCGGCGTCGAGCTTGCGATTGAGCAGTTTCGCGCGGCTGGCGATGTAGAAGTTGCTCGAGGCCATGTCACGCGTCAGATCGCTGCGGGAGGGCAGCGCGGCGAATTCGAGCGGGACCTCGCGATAGGCCGCGGTGAGCTTGCCCTCGAGCGAGCGCAGGGGCCCGGCGAGCGTCTGCCGTACAGCGACCGCGAGCTCGTGGCCGTAGCGCTCGGCGAGCGCAAGCGCGCGCCTGGGAATTGGGTTCTGATCCGCGCCGCAGCCCGCGACGAAAAGCGCCGTCGCACCCGGATACGCCTTTTCGAGCTCGATCGACGTGAATCCGGCATAATCGCCGCTGAACTTATTGATATCAAGTGTTGTGCAATGGCAGGCATAGCCGTAGACCACGGCGAGCATCCCGCCGCCTGCGCGCTCGATCCTGAGCACGGGCACGTCGTGATCCACCGGCCCCACAAGCGCGAGCCCTGCGCGTTTGGCGGGCGCTTCGGCCTCGCGGTTTTCACGGCGATTCACGGCGAACCCAGCGCGCCCCGTGCCGAACGCCAGGTTCGCCTCCGCGAGCGACCCGAGCGCCCGCAGGCTGGTCGCGACGACCTTTTGCTCGAGCCCGCTCGTGTAATCGGCGATGCGCTTGCGCTCGGCGGCGTCGATGGGATACATGGGTTCCAGGTTCGCGCCCACGACCGGCCCGCAGTGCGTGTGCGAGCAGGCGATCACGATGCGTTCACGGGTCAGGCCGGCCTGGCGCTCGAGTGCGGCTGCGATTCGACCCGCGGTCCCGCGATCGATGCCGCAAATGTCGAGCGTGATCAGGAGCCCCTTGTCGCCCGCGGGATCCTGGATTGCGACCGCCTTCGTCCAGAGATCATGGATCGCGCCGGTCGAGGGCGCCTTGCGGGCGCCATAGCCTGCCATCCAGAGCGGGCCCTGGGGCGTGATCACGGCCCGCGCAACGCCCGCCTTCCAGCGCTCGTCCGCGTGGGCCCGCGCAGGAAGCGCGCCCAGAACAACCAGGGTGAAAACCAGCAGGGGCGCACAGGCCCGAGTGCGATCGAAGACCATCATGGCAAGCACCTTGGAGAGTCGGCTCAGGGGTTGGCGAGGCTCGAGATGAGCTGAATAATCGGCAGGAACACCGCAAGGATGATCACGAGCACAAGCGCGCCCAGCATCAGGATGACGAGCGGCTGCACAAGCTGGCCCAGGTTCTTCACCATCACGCTGACCTGCTCGTCGTAATCATCGGCGAGATGGTTGAGGGTTTCGGGGAGCTTGCCCGTCTCCTCGCCGGAGGCCACGACCGCGAGCACGTCCGGGTAGAACTGGCGTGAGCCGCGCAGGACCGCGCTTAGCTCCTTGCCGCCGAGAATCTGGGGCCGCGCTCCACGCACAGCGTCCCGAATGGGGCTCATCACCACGACATCGGCGGTGAGATCGAGCGTCGAGCCCATGTCGAGCCCCGCCTCCAGCAGCACGGCCATGGTCCTTGAAAACCGAGCGGTGTCGAGCTTGCGGCAGAGCTGGCCCAGCACGGGGATTCGCAGCGCGATGCGATCCATGAGCGCCTTGCCCCGGGGCATGCCGTAGAACTTGAAGAGGAAGACGGGCACGCCGATCATCACGATCGGGAACAGCCACCAGCCTCCCATCTGAATGAACGCGCTGAAGGCCATGAGCGCCCGGCTCGCGAGCGGAAGCTGCGTGCGCCCGGCGATGTCCTTGAGGATCGAGGCGAAGACCGGCAAAACCAGGATCGAGACCAGGGCGACGACCGCGGAGGCCATCAGGATCACGATGGTGGGATAGATCATGGCCGACCGCGCCTGGCGGATCAGGCGCTGCCTGGATTCGTAATGCCGGGCCAGCATCTTGAGCGTCTCGGGAACGCCGCCCCGCGCCTCGGCCACGCGCATCATGCTCAGGTACATGGGGCCGAAGATGCGCGTCTCAACGGCCATCGCCTCTTCGATGGTTTGCCCCTTGCGAATGGCGTTGCGCATGCGGCCAAGCGCGGGCCCAAGTGCTGTCCCCTTGAACTGTTCCTCAAGGCTGGCCAGCGAGCGAGTGATGTCGACGCCGGCATGGAGATAGGCCGCGAACTGGCGGCTGAATTGCGCGAGCTGGCCCGAGCTCACGCTGCCGAACAGGATGCGCTCCCACCAGCGTGGGGATTCCGCGATGCGCTCTCGCCCTTCCGGCGGCGGCTCAAATTCCTGGCTCTGGCCGCCCGCCCTGCGCTTCGACTTCCCCGCGCCCGGCGTTCGGGGCGCAGGGTTGGGCACGAACGTCGAGCCTGGCTCGGCGGGCCGGGACGCCCTCGGCTTCGCGCGCGGAGGGTTCCGGAATTCTCCCTCGTCCGGCGTCCCGCTCATGCCCAACCCCCCGTGCTCGGCAAAACCTTGAACCCGCCAAACTTCATGACAATCGTCGTCGCACAGGCGGGGCGGGTCAAGAGCCCCCGGTGTGGACGAAGCTCGCTTTGCGGTGAATTCCGGCCTGGTCTCAGTTCCAACATGCTCACGGCTCACCCTCAACCGGCCGCCAGTGGCCGTGCATTGCGCACCAGCCGGCGGGGACGTTCGTGACCGCCAGGGCCTGCGTGCCGTCCGCGCGCGACACGTAAAGCTGCATCACGCCGCTGCGATCCGACCCAAAAAGGAGCCACTTCCCATCGGGCGACGGCCTGGGGTGATAGTGCCGAACACCCGGCGCGGAGCGCGTAAGCGCCTCGACCTTGCCCTCAAGCGAGACGCGCATAAGCTCCACGCACGAGCCCGCCTTCGCCGTGAAGTAGACCGCCTTGCCATCCCGCGACCAGACTGGCACGTCGCTGCTCTCGCTGTGAAAATCGGCATGCTTGAGCACCTCAACAACGCCACGATAGCCCCCTCGGTCGGCAAGCTTGCGCAGCCCCGAGCCATCCTTGCGCACGACGTATGGATGGCAGTTGTAATGCGTGCCGGAGACCAGGAGCAGCCATTCTCCGTCCGGCGACCACTGCGGCACGAAGTTGAACGCATTCCCGGTCTCGATCCGCGTCTTCCCCGTACCGTCGGAATTCGCCACGTAGACCTGGTAGTTTTCATGGTAGCTGATGCGTGCGCCATCGGGCGAGGCGGCGAAGCCATAGGTAAAGCCGGTTCCGCCACCGGAGACGTCTCGCTTGTTGCGGCCGTCGCGATCCATCAGAAAGGGTTTCGACACGCCGTTGATGAGCGCTGTCAAAAGCAGGGCCTTGCCATCGGGGGTGAAACTGGCGGCGTTGTAAATGCTGACACGGTCAACGGCGGTCACGTTGCGGATCTTGCCCGTGGCCAGTTCGAGCAGGCACGCGTCCGCCAGCCAGCCCTCGGTCATGCGAAAGGTCCTGTGGGCGCGTTCCCAGGCGGCGTTCTCGGGGCTCTCCCAGTAGGCGCCGATGACCGCGGTCCTGCCGTCGGGAGACCAGCCGGCGAACTGAGTCCAGGAATACTGCTTGTGCGCCAGCTCAGGCGCGACCTGGCGATTCGCCGCGCCGTCCGCCCGCACCAGATACGCGCGATGCGTCACCCAGTTCGCGTACTGGCCGCCGGCGAGATCGTTTCGACCCGCGGTATACCCGATCAGGAAACGCGGGCGCGGCTGGTCGCCCCCCTCCGCGCCCGCCTGCAACCAGGCAAGGCACGCCGCCCAGCCCCCAAGAACCCGGAGCAGAAACCCAGCGCTTGCAATTCGACGTATCTTCATGATTTTGCTTTCTGGCAGGTTGTGGGGAAGCGCGTTGATCTTCCCTCGCATGTGTGACGGCCGTCAACCCGCGCGGGCCAGGCGCGTTTCGCACGCTCGCCTCGCCTGTTACGATAAGGCTCCGCAGGGGCGGCGCCGCATCGGCTTGCCCAGGCTCGTCCTCAAGATCGCCGAGGATTTCTCATGAGTCTGCGATTGTCCGCGATTTCGCTGGCGCTTCTTTCTCTGGCGATACTCGGAGCCGGCCAGGCCGCCGCGCCCCCCAATGTGGTGCTCATCATCGCCGACGACATGGCCTGGGACGACTCGGGCGCGTTCGGCCACCCCCGGATTCGCACGCCGAACATCGACCGCCTGGCCCACGCGGGCATGCGCTTCGACCGGGCCTTCTTGACCACCAGCTCGTGCAGCCCCAGCCGGTCGACGATCATCACCGGGCGCTATCCCCACAACACGGGCGCGGAAGAGCTCCACTTGCCCTTGCCCGCGGAGCAGGTCACCTTCGTGGAAAAGCTCAAGGCCGCGGGATACTGGACCGCGGCCGCCGGCAAATGGCACCTCGGAAATGCCGTCAAGGATCGATTCAACCTCGTCCGCGATGCGAATTCCGCGGGTTATCAGCTCGCGACGGGCAAAAACGCGCAACGCAAGATGACCGCCGCGGGCCCAGGCGCAATCCAGAGCGGCTGCGACCAGTGGGTGCCCGTGCTCCGCGATCGGCCGAAGGATAAACCCTTCTTCCTCTGGCTGGCCTCGTTCGACCCGCACCGCGACTACCAGGACGGAACAATCCCCACACCGCACCGGCCCGAAGACGCCGTCGTCCCGCCTTATCTGCCCGACTTGCCCGAGGTACGCTCCGATCTCGCACGCTATTACGACGAGATCACGCGGCTCGACCATTTTGTCGGCGACGTCCTCGACGAGCTCGACCGCCAGGGGATCGCGCAAAACACGCTCGTGCTCTTTCTGAGCGACAACGGCCGCCCCTTCCCGCGCTGCAAGACCACCCTCTACGATTCCGGCATCAGGACGCCGCTCATCGCCCGCTGGCCCGCCCGCATCGCCGCCGGCAGCCGCTGCGAGCGCCTGGTGAGCACAGTGGATATCGCCCCCACCCTGCTTGCTCTCGCCGGGACCGCGCCCGCGGCAAGCTTCCAGGGCAAGGATTTTTCGCCCCTCTTCACCAACCCAGATGCCCGCATCCGCGACGTGATCCACGCCGAGCGCAACTGGCATGACTACGCCGCACGCGCCCGCGCTGTACGCTCCGAGACCTTCAAGTACATTCTCAACGACGATCATGACCGGCCCCTGACTCCCCCCGCCGACGCCGTCCGCAGCCCCACGTTCGTGGCCATGCGCAAGCTCAGGGACGCCGGCAAGCTCACGCCAGAACAGCGCACCTGTTTCATCGCCCCGCGCCCGCGCGAGGAGCTTTACGACCTGGCGCATGACCCGCACGAGCTCAATAATCTCGCCGGCGATCCGAAGTACACGCAGACGCTGGCCGCCATGCGGCGCACCCTTGAGAAATGGCAACACGAGACAGCCGACGCCGCGCCCGAAACGCTCTCGCCCGACGAATTCGATCGCGAGACTGGCGAACCGCTGCCCAACCGCATACGGCCCAGGCGGGCGCGACGGGCGCCTGGCCCGGCCGGCTCCACGCGGCCGTAACACCCAGCGCACGCCCTCAAACCGCGCTGCCGCAGGCCCGCGCCAATTCCAAAAGCACCTGATTCTTCTTGACATGGCGTGCACGCGGCAGTCTGCTGCTCGCTTGCGGAAACCCCTGTCCACATCGGTCACGACATTCATTCTCCACGAGTCGCTTCGCCCATGGATGAGATTTTGACGGAAGTCTCCACCCCACCCGTTGTCGCCCCTGTCTCCGACGCCGACCGGCTCAAGCTGATCGACGCCCTCCGCGGCGTCGCCCTGCTCGGCATTCTGCTCATGAACATCCCGGGCTTCTCGATGCCCAAGTACTTCTCGGACTCGTTCAAGGGGGACCCAGCGAGCGTCAACTTCTGGGTCTCCGCGGTCATCTCGGTCTTTTTCGAAGGCAAGATGCGCGCGCTCTTCGGCATGATCTTCGGCGCGGGCGTGCTGCTCTTCACCACCCGCAAGGAACAGGCAGGCCGATCCGCCACCGCGCTTTACTACCGCCGGATGATCTGGCTTGTGCTCTTCGGACTCATTCACGCACACCTCATCCTCTGGATCGGAGACATTCTTTACCTCTATGGCTTCTGCGGCATGATCGTTTACCTGTTCCGCAAGGTGAAGCCCGCCTACCTGGTCATGGCCGTGCCGCTCGTGGCCCTTTGCGATTTCACCGCGGGATCGGTCTTCTACCACATCTTTCGCGAAAGGCGCATCGCCTACGTCGACGCCAGGGCCGCACAGGCCGAGAACAAAACACTCACCGAGTCTCAGGAAAACGCCCTCAAGAACTGGAAAGAGATCGAGGAATCGTGGCTTCCTGACCAGGAAGGCGCGAAGGAAGTCACCCGCAAGATGAAATCCGACTACGCCACCGTGGCCAGCCACCTCCGCCCACTGGCGTGGAAAATCCAAACGATCTTCTTACCTTTCGAGATCTGGGACTCGCTCGCTCTCATGCTGCTCGGCCTTGCACTCTACCAGTGGGGATTCTTGACAGGCCGCTGGACGACCCGTTCTTACATCACTGTCGCCGCGGCTGGATATCTCATTGGACTGCCGCTCGCCATGTATAGCTTCTACCATAGCTACCGGTATACACCGAATGTGGAAGCAATGCTCGCCCGAATGGAGCAAGTCCCCATCGAGTTCACCAGCCTGATCTACCCCTTTCAGCGCATCTTTCTGGTCATGGCGCACGTGTCCATGATCATTTTGATCTACCAGGCGGGTTACGCTCAGAAGCTCTTCCGGCGGCTTGAGGCCGTCGGCCAGATGGCGCTTTCCAACTACATCATGCACTCGCTCGTCTGCACGTTTTTCTTCTTCGGCTACGGGTTCAACTTTTTCGCGGAGCTGGATTACTACCAGATCTACTTCGTCGCGCTCGTGGTGTGGGGCGTGCAATTGTTCACGAGCCCGCTCTGGCTGAAGTATTTTCTATTCGGGCCGCTCGAGTGGGTCTGGCGCAGTCTCACGTATTTGAAGCTACAGCCGTTCCTGCGCCCGGCGGCGGCATGACCCAGGGGGACACCGGCAGTGCGACGGCAAATCATGTCGTCGCTGCCGCGTGGGCGCCTTCCACAGAGACCGGCGAATCGTCAAATCCCCACGCTCGCGATTGGTTCCTCGGCGGCCGTCCTGAAATGGTACGTCCGGCATTCGCCTCCCGGCTTCCGCGTGAAACCCTCGTTCTCACGCACCAGGAGCAAACCGCCGGGCCGCTGGCTTCGCTCCGCGCAGGGCCGTTGGCTTCGCTCCGCGCAGGGCCACTGGCTTCGATTCGTGCAGGGCCGCTGGCTTCGCTTTTTCCGCGAGATGGCTTCGGTCCGCGCAGGCACAATGGGTTCGGTTCGCACGGGCGCAATGGGTTCGGTTCGCACGGGCACAATGGGTTCGGTTCGCAGTCGACGGTTCTCCTTTACTGGCTTCATATTACGGAGCTCCCTGGCTCAATTCTGCGCAGCGGTTGTGGCCTCATTTTCTGACACGCCTGGGCTCGATTTCTGGCGCGACCGGGCTCGATTTCTGGCGCGATTGGATTCCCTTCGTCGGTGCGAAACAACACCCTCGACCGCGCATCCGATACGAGCACGCCGCGCGAGCAAGTGCGTGCATTCGTGCCCGGTCCGCCCCTCAACGCCGCTTCGTCGGCGCGAAACGACACCCTCGACCGCGCCTCCGATACGAGCACGCCGCGCGAGCAAGTGCGTGCATTCGTGCCAGGTCCGCCCCTCATCGCCTGCGCCCAGCCGGACTCGATTTTTCCGCGCGTTGGGTTCGGTCCGCGCGGGCGCAATGGGTTCGGTTCGCACGGGCGCAATGGGTTCGGTTCGCAGTCGACGTTTCTCCTTTGCTGGCTTTATATTACGGAGAGCCTCGGCTCAATTCTGCGCAGCGGTTGTGGCCTCATTTTCTGACACGCTCTGGCTTCACTTTCTGACGCGATTGGGTTCGGTTTCTGGCGCGAAACAACCCCCTCGTCCGCGCCTCCGACACGACCACGACGCGTCCGCTCGCGCGTGCATTCGTGCCAGGTCCGCCCCTCAACGCCGGCGCCCAGCCGGTGACAAAACGAACACGAACTGCCGGCCAGGTGCTCAGACCCGCCCCGCATCTGGCTTTTCGGGTTGATCGACTGGGGAATCGCCGAGGTGCTTTGCGTGAGTCGTGAAGGGTGGAGGACGAAAGGCTCAGACGCCGTTCGAGGTTCTTCTCATCCTGAATCTAACGCGCGTTGGCGCGGCTCGAATCAAGAATCTCCCAATTCCTGCTCGATGGGGTTTGACTCTGCAAGGATTGCGGGTCCTCGCGAACATCCTAATCATGACGCCCGGTGACTCCGCCCGGTGCCTGGGTCTTCCCGCGGCACCCACGCCTCATATATGTAGGACAGGCGTGGTCATTCCCCCGGGGCTCAGGCTTCCATCATCAGTTTATAGTATTTATCGCGAATAATATCGGCTCCTTCGCCGCCATCTTCAATCTTGTCGAGCATCTCAAAAATATCCGATTCGTTGAGAACCAGAATAATTTGGTTTTGTGTTGCGATGCTTGCCCTGAAAAGTGCCTCGGAACAGTTTCTTGAAATGCCTTTCTTACACAGGATTATACCAACATTCCCGAATGCCCGGTTCTCTTCCAGATACGTCCGAAATCTTGCAATCGCGGTAGGCGTTAGCGGTTTCTCGTAATTCTTTGCCTCGACCAGAAGCAGTTCGACCCCCCGTGTCTCGAGTCTCTGCAGGAACGAGTGCGTGCTCCCGTTATTGGTGATGATAAAGTCTCTGATCGTTATCGATCCGCGATTGGCGACCTGTTTTGAAAGATGGAACATGTTGTAGCTTGGCCCCAAGCATGTTTCTAACACTTGTTCAATGCATCGCTCGAAATCCTTACCTTGTGAAACAGGGACCGTTGCCAATTCTTGCTTTAAATCAAAGATCTCCGTCGTTCCCGTCGTCCGAAGATACGCCACAGCCTTATACAGGTCCGATGCCGGGAGGCGAGCAAGTTTCTGATAGAACGGCACGGCGTCAGTAAACTTAAACATGCTGAAATGAAAGAAGACTTCCCAATAGTCTAAGACGGCGTCGAATCCCGTGTATTTCGACACATCCTCGCGTGTTGTAAATACCACATTCCGGGTGTCTCCGCCCCCGTCCGGAATATCCGCCGCGTCGAGCTCTGCAGCGATCGGTATAATGACGTTTCTACGAGATGCCAGAACGGCGAACCAGCCTTCGATGCCGAAGTCAATGTTAACGAAGCGTAATAGATAATACTTGTCAGTATGCCGTTCCTCGACTTCCCTGTAATTCGACAGGAGAAATGTCTTCACATATCCCGCCAAATCCTCGGCCTTCGCCCGCGACAGCAACTCTTTTAGAAACACTGATCGTAATCCATCGAGCACGTGGGAACGATCACACAAAGCCATGTTAATTTCCGACGAGCTATAACCACTTATGCCCCGCATGCCTTGATGCTGGTCATACAGGTAGCAGCTTTTTTTGTACGTATCGGTTAGCCAGAAGACCATCACGTTTTCGGTTTTCCGGTTATCGAGGATGACTAGCTGCATACTGGCCAACTTTGTGGCGAGCCGCTGGTCTTTAGCAACGATTTTGGCGATTTCATCGCGTGCCTTCTCGAACGTGGGCACGACGTCACGATGGAATCTCTCCTCATTTAGCAGGGGAGTCGGCATCGACACTATGGTCGATCTACCGGCCGGAACATTGTTTGCTGTGCGGCCCGCTGAGGTCTCCCGCCTAGTCGGCTTGGGGACCTTTTTACGCGTTTTCGACATTAGCGATTCTCGGTCTTAACAAGCGGTAACAGAGCAAACCTCGCCCAGCAATGTCACCGTCGGCTAGTCAGTGTCATTCGTCATCGCGGCTTACCGTCCACAGCCGTGTCAATCGCTTCCTATAGTCATCGCCCGGTGCACCGATGAGGTCAACTGGATTCGGATTCTTGAAATCGCATGGAATCCCGGCAATCAGAAACGCATATTTACGAAATATCGCATGAAAACTAAAGAGCGCCTTGTCGAGAACAGACGTATCTGGAATCATCTCGATACTGTTTGTGGCGTCAGAATGGGCAACAAATTTGTCCACATATTGTTTTACTTTATGACCAAATCGATCCAGCAGTTCGATTTCTTTTTTGAGCAGGTCGACGACTTCACTTGCGGAAAGTTGTTTTTGGTCCGGCATTACTCGAAACATCGAGTTATGAGCAGCCAACTGGGCTTCGGTTATTATATCCGCATGCGATTGCAGGTCTATTAAGAGCACACGCAAAGAAACTGTCCGCTTGTCCCTATCATCGAGCCGCCGAATCGCCACGCACGAGGAAATAAAGTAGTTTAGGCCCATCCATTCGGCGATTTCCGATCCGGCTTGCTGCCCAGCGTATGGATTCAAGCTCTCCAGGAACGCATTGAATATACGCTGATCTCGTAACAGGCGACTGAATTCCCGTGATAGCTCGTTCTTGATCCATCCCTGCCACTTCAAAAATAACTGGTCGACATCGTTCACAGCGGGGTCTCCCAAGCATTCTGGCGAGCTGTGCCGAAAATTGGCAGCGTCGCATTGTCCGGTCTGTTGTCGCTTCATTGCCGTGCCCGAAATCTATTATAATCAAAGTCTTAAGGCATCTCGTCGGCAGATTTGCAAGGCTTGGCAAAGTTCCCGTGTCGTGTTATGCTCAAGGCAAGGAGTATACCGAAATGACGATACATTTGCCTAACGACGTGGAACGAGAGATTCTCGCACAGGTCCAGAACGGCCGATTCGCCTCCGTTGACGCCGCACTTGCCGAAGCGTGGCGGGCGTTTCAACGCCACCGTCAAGAACGCCGCCAACCGACCATTCCCCCCTCACCCGACCCGCTGCTTGGCTCGGCGAGCGACCATGCCGAATTAATGGATCAAATCGTCGAAGACGCGATGCGGAACCGCGAGCAACAGCCCTGGCGGTTAACCAGCGGTGAATAAAGCACTACTCGACACGGATACCCTATCTGAGATCCGCAAGGGCAGCAATTCGACTGTCGCTGCTAACGCGAAGACCTACCGACGGGCCTTCGGTCATTATTCATTATCCACGATCACCGTATTTGAGATCGTGCGTGGGTACCAGAAGGCTCAGCAGTTTCAGCGACTTAATACGTTCATAGCATCGATCGCCTCGGAAGAGGTCTTTCCCCTGGATACGGCGATCGCTGATCTTGCCGGACGCATTACCGGCGACCTCGAACGTGTTGGCCAGCCCATTGGCCGAGCCGACCCAATAATAGCCGCGGTCGCGATCGATCAGGGATTGGAACTCGTGACCGGCAACACCTCTCATTATCAGCGTATCCAGCAACTCGGGTACTCGCTGATCTTGGTTAATTGGCGTCAATGATCCGTGTTACAGGCCGACGCTTGACTGCTGATCGTTTGTATCCGATAACGGGGATTATCGGATGCAGCACGAAATGCTGCCTCATATCGGCGTGCGAATTGAGTCACTAAACCACTCGCGTGTCCCCAAGCTCATCAGCAGCAGAGTACCCGGTGGCAGTGACGGTAAACGACTCTCCCTCTTCAGGCAGCTTGTCAACGTAGCCACGTTCTACTAGGCCCTGTTTTAGAACTTGACGCTAACTGGTAAACTGCGTGCGGACAAGGAACTCCGTACATGAAGCGGCACGAAGTCAGCGAGGAAGAATGGACGGTTCTCGATCCATTGATTCCAAAATCAGAAGCCAAAACAGGTCGGCCCCCTCGGGATCGGCGGCAGATGCTCAACGGCATCCTGTGGATACTCTCAACAGGCACTCAGTGGCGCGACCTGCCGGAACGGTTCGGGCCCTGGGAGACTGTGTACGACTGTTTCCGCAAGTGGCGAGCCGACGGACTCCTCGATTCGATCATCGACGCCTTGCATTTGCGACTGGATCAACAAGGGAAAATCGACTGGGATTTGTGGTGCATCGACGGCACGTCGGTGCGGGGAACTCGGTCCGCAGCCGGCGCATCAAAAAAGGTGTCGTCTCTCACCCCGAGGAACCCTCGGACCACGGCTTGGGCCGCTCGCGAGGCGGTTTTGGCACGAAAATCCACCTCCTTGTCGAAGGCAACGGCACGCCGCTCGAAGCCGAAGTAACGGCGGGCCAGGTGCATGATTCGAAGCGTCTGGAACCGATTCTCAAAAAGGTGCACATCAAGCAGAAGCGGGGTAGGCCGAAGAGTCGTCCCAAGCGGTTGGCGGGGGACAAAGGTTATAGCAGCGAGACCATCCGCGGGTTCTTGAAGGATCGCGGCATCGAACCGATCATTCCGCACAAGGACAACGAGAAGGCCCGCCATGATCCTGAGGTGAAGTTCGACAAGGACACGTACAAGCGACGGAGCATCGTCGAGCAGTGCATCGGTTGGCTGAAGGAGTGTCGACGAATCGGAACCCGATTCGAGAAGTTGGCGATCAACTTCTTGGCCATGATAAAGTTAGCTATGATCAAGCGCGCCCTCAGACTGGTGTTTTCAAACAGCGCCTAGTAGTTCCTTCTTGTCCGAGTCGGCACCCCATACATTTCCCTCTTGTAGTCGATAGCCCTGCCCTCGGGCCACTTCTCCTGGATCAGCTCCTGGATGTCGACGAGGTCAATCTGGTCCAGAGGCTTGTTGAGCATCAGGCTGCATCACATTCGAAATAGATCATATGATAATCATTCCGCTTTCGAATTTCAATCGAGACGGCGGCGTTTTCGACTCTCCGGGAAGTGCGCCCCGCGCGATACAAGGTGCGCCGGGCTCATGCTTCGCGCCCCGCGAGAGCTACCAGCGCCTGTTGGCCTGTGCTGGTTTGGACGGTGACTGCCTTGTGGACGGGTTGTCCCTGAGTTCATGGACACGCTGCCACCGTGGATACCGGAGTGATTCTACCGTGATCCGCGGGTGGGGGATTGCTGGCCTGGGCGGTCGCCGAGCGCTTCGTTGAGCACGTCGGCGAGGCGAACGCCGGCCTGTGCCAGGCGCAAGGCAGCGCGGGGCGTGTTGACGCGTTCATAGGCCCGCGAGATCGCGCTGCCGTTGCGGAGCAGGGCTCCTGTCTCGGGGTCGCGATAGGCCGTGCGGCCAAGCGTGAAGCTTTCATTCGCCCAGTCCTCGACGTTCTGGCCGTGCCAACGTCGGGCCTCCGGCTGGGCGGCGAGCTCCCTGAGCGCGCGAACGAGGTCGTCCTCGTGGCGGAACTGGGTCCTCAGGAGGCCCGAGTCCCAGACCTGGTGCAGGTTGGTGGCGTCGTTCCGTCCGAGGCGAAGCTGGAGCGCATTGCCGCCGCGGTCGTCATGGTCGGCGACGTGCATCGGTTGGTGCAGATCCTGCACGAAGTGGATCACGAACCGAAGTGCAGCGCGTTGATCCCCGCGGCTGGAGCGTGGATCGGCGAGGATCGCGCGGAATTCCTCGAGCTTGGAGACCACGCAGCCGCTCTTGCGGCAATCGCGGGCGCTATAGCGCTCGTGCGTGATCGGCACGTTGACGTAATGCCAGGAGGCGCTGCCGGGGATCTCGCGACTGTTTTCGTCGGCCCAGGTGGAGGCGTCGGCGAGCGATTCGCCGGGCTCGAGGAGGAGTCGAACGCGTTCGAGGGTGCGGGGCGTGAGCCGAGACTCAGCGAGCTTGGCCGAGGCCCTGTGTGCCATGCGGCCCCAGGCGAAGGCCAGCCGGGCGGGCCCAAGGGCGAGAGAGACTGCCAAAATCATCACCAACCAGGCTCGTCGCTTGCCGCTCATCGCTGCCGCCGCTCCCCACCCGGCCCCGGCCGGACTTGTTTGCGCTTGGCAGAAGGCCGTGCGCTTAAAGGATTTGTCGCCGTACGATTCTTAACTTTGAAGGCCCTACTTAGGATAGACGCCGCGGCTTGGCGTCTGCTAGTCTGGCTGACTCGAATGCAGAGGGCGGGTTCTCCCGAGGAAGGGTTCACGATGTCGCTCATGGATCCCTACTCACCGTGTTTTTGCGGGAGTGGGCAAAAATACAAGTGGTGCTGCCAGAAGGTGGAATCTCAGCTTGAGCGGTCGGCTCGGCTGGAGGAAAGCGGGCAGCTTGAATCCGCGATAAAGACCCTCGACGAGGGGCTTTTGAAGGCGCCTGACAGCCCAGGGCTGTTGATTCGCAAGGCGATTGTGCTCAGCAAGCTGGAGCGGTTCGACCTGGCTCGGAAGGTGGCCGAGGAGCTGACGGCGAGGCAGCCGAAGAATCCCCTCGGCGCGATATTGCTGGTGCGGTCGGTGCTTCTGGAGGAGGGTCCGGTCGAGGCTGCGGAGCAATATCAGCGGAGCCTGCCCGCGCTTCAGGAGATGCACCCGGCGGAGCTTGGCGAGCTTACGTACACGCTGGCGGGCGCCCTGGGACAGATGGGTTTTTACCTGGCTGCGCGGAAGCATGCGGAGCTTGCGCTTGGAGTGGCCGAGGAGGCCATTCAGCGTGAGGCGAGGCAGCTCATCGGGGAGGTCTCGCGGAGCCGTCGGATCTCGATCTGGGAGCGCAACCGGTACCGTCTCGCCCCTGCGCCGGAATCCGCCTCGGCGGAGTTCCGCGCCTCGTTCGCGAATGCGCTCAAGTGGGCTGAGAGTGGGCAATTGAGCGCGGCGGAAGCGGCCTTCGCGCTGCTGGCGGCGGGCTCGCACGCGGGGATCTGGGCGGAGCGGAATCGCGGCATTTGCCTGCTGTGGCTGGCGCGCGAGGAAGAAGCGCTCCAGGCGCTCAGGCGGTACATCGCGCGGACGCCGGTCTCGGCCGATGTGGTCGAGCTGGAGGCGCTTTGCCAGCAGCTTGATATTGTGCCGCCGGGCGAATCGGTGGACGTGGTTCAGCTTTCGTGGCCGATCCGCGACCGGGACGCGCTGGCGGCGGCGCTCGCGGGCAACAAGGGGGTGATCGCGGGCGGCAAGCGGCAGGTGCGCAAGGACGAGGAGAATTCGCCCATCGGCGAGCTTTATCACCTGCTCACGCACGAGCTGGGGACGGCGGACGCGGCGGTGACGATCGAGGATCTTCCCGATGTCGAGGGGGTGTTGATCGTCGCGGGCGACACGCTGGTGCTCGAGGCGCATGACGACGGCCGGCTGGACCGGCTGACGGACCGGGTGGTGTCGCTGGCGGGGCGTGCGATCCCTCCCGCGCATCCGCGGACGAAGGTCGTGGCGCGGGACCAGAAATACATGGTCAAGCTTCAGCGTCCGATCTGCATTCCGCCGGGGGTGGATCGGGCGACGAGGCGCAGGCTGCAGGCCGAGGCGTCTGCCCATTCCTTCCGCACCCTCTGGTTCGACACGCCGCATCCTTCGCTCGACTGGCGGACTCCGCGCGAGGCTGGCACGCTGCCTGAGCTCCGGGTCGCGCTCCGCGCTGCCATGCTCATGATGGAAGCGTCCGAGGAGCCATGGACCGAACTGGTCGACTTCGCGGCGATCCGCCGCGACCACGGCATCGAGCCCGAGCCCACGATCGATCCCGCCACGTTCGACCCAGCCTCGGCGCACATTTGCCGCCTCATCCTGGCGCCGATCGAGCAGCTTGGCGATGACGCGCTGGTGCTGACCTTGCGCCTTGGGATGGAATATGGGCTTCGCTCCGTCCTCCGCCGCGCGGCCAGAATGCTGGTGGATCGGCCCGACGTCGTTGAAAAACACAAGATCGACCCGGTCGTCCTGTACATGATCCTGGGGCGAGACGCCGCGTCGCAGGGGGATCGCGCGCAGGCTGACGAGTGGCTGGCGCGCGGGCGGGAATGGGATCGATCCAGGCGCACCCGCGACCCGCTCGCCTGGGAATTCCTCGAGCTCGACATCCGCATGGTGGACGAGCCGGCTGAGCAGTGGGTGCCGTTCCTGGCCGGTTTGCTCGAACGCTGCCGCCCGGACCAGCGTCTCAACACGCGGATGCTGGGCAAACTGGTCGAAATCGGGCTCGTCGAGGCCAGGCCCGATCCAGGCGGAACCGGGCGGATCACGCTCGACATCGCGACCCTGGAGGCGCTCCTGGCGCAGTTTGGCCCGCGGATCACGACGGCCGACGGCCGCCTGGGCGCGGCGGACGCCGGCGAGCGGCTCTGGACCCCGGAATCGCAGGTCGGGGCCGGCGCAGCGATCTGGACTCCCGATCAGGGCGCTCCCGCGGGTGAAAAGCCCCGGCTGATCCTTCCCGGGCAGTAGCCGGGCGGGGCGGCTTCCGCTCGGAGGGCCCGTCGCCGCGGTCAAGTCCCAAAAAAATCCAGGCGAAATCCGTCCACCGCGGCGATCCCGCACGTACAATGAATTGGAAGGCCGTGTTCGCTCGCAGGCATGAGCCTGGAGACATGCGTCCCAGGCGGCCTCACACCCGGTTGCTGCTTCGCTTGACAGGCGGAGAGAGCTGGGGGTGTAATGGCGAACGACGTGGTGGTCGGAACAGGCTCGACGAGGCATCCAGCGTACGAGCCGCTCGACTTCCTGGTCCGCTCTCCCGGACTCATCGACAGCCGTCCCACGGATCGTCGCCTCGAACATTCAGCATTCCCTTTCGTCGCAGCGCGGCATTGACATCTGATCGCAAGCCCTAGCGCGGAGTAGACGGTCGCCCGAGCCCGCGTTCGGCTGGGCTCGGCCATGCTCCCGCTCGAGCGCGGCTGCGCAAACGCCTGGCCCGAATGCACCTCGGACAGCCTCGAACAGGAGAGACACGCCCCATGTCCACTGGAATGGATCTGATCACGCTGATCGCGGCTCGGCAGAATCTGGACGATTACCAGAAAAAGCACTGGTCGGGCACGTTCTCGGACTATCTCGATATTGTGCGGACCGAGCCCAGGGTCACGCGCACCGCCTACCAGCGGCTTTACGACATGATCGTCGGCCACGGCAGCGAAGAGATCGTGGTCAACAAGGAGAAGGTCGTCCGGTACAAGTTTTTCGACGATCCGGAGAACGACGGCCAGGACGCCATCTTCGGGCTCGAGCGGACGCTCACGAATTTCGTGAACATTCTCAAGAGTGCTGCGAACGGCTATGGAACCGAGCGCAGAGTCCTGCTGCTGCACGGGCCGGTGGGGAGCTCGAAGAGCACGCTGGCGCGGCTGCTCAAGAAGGGGCTTGAGCGATACTCGCACACCGAGGAGGGGCGGCTCTACAGCTTTGGCTGGAAGGAGGTGGGCATCGACGGCGAGGAGTACCACTCCGAATGCCCGATGCACGAGGAGCCCTTGCACTTGATCCCGTTTGAGCATCGCCCGTCGGCGGTTGCAGCGCTCAACGAATCCCGCGGCCACGACGAGCACCTGGTGACCATCGAGGGGGATCTTTGCCCCTTCTGCCGCCAGATGTTCAACGAGCGCATGGCGCGGTACAACGGCGACTGGTCGCGGGTGGTTGAGGACGTGCGGGTGCGGCGGATCATGCTCTCCGAGCAGGATCGCGTGGGGATCGGCACCTTCCAGCCCAAGGACGAAAAGAACCAGGACGCCACCGAGCTCACCGGCGACATCAACTATCGCAAGATCGCGGAGTACGGCACCGAAAGCGACCCTCGCGCCTTCAATTTCGACGGCGAGTTCAACATCGCCAATCGCGGCATCATCGAATTCATCGAGGTTCTCAAGCTCGACGTCGCTTTCCTTTATGACCTCCTGGGTGCGAGCCAGGAGCACAAGATCAAGCCCAAGAAGTTCGCTCAGACCGACATCGACGAGGTGATCATCGGGCACACGAACGAGCCCGAATACAAGAAGCTGCAATCGAATGAGTTCATGGAGGCGCTTCGGGACCGGACGGTCAAGATTGACGTGCCTTACGTGACCCGGCTGGCGGACGAGATCAAGATTTACGAGAAGGACTACAACAGCCGGCGGGTGCGGGGCAAGCGGCTTGCGCCTCATACCCTGGAGGTGGCGGCGATGTGGGCGGTGCTGACGCGGCTCGAGGAGCCGAAGAACGCCGGGCTCACGCTGATGCAGAAGCTCAAGCTTTATAACGGCAAGACGCTGCCGGGCTTCACCGAGGACAACATCAAGGAGCTCCGTGAGGAAGCCGAGCGCGAAGGCATGCACGGGATCAGCCCGCGGTACGTGCAGGACAAGATCTCGAATGCGCTTGTGGCCCATCCCAACGAGCGCTCGATCAACCCCTTCATGGTGTTAAACGAGCTCGAGACCGGGCTCAAGCACCATTCGCTCATCAACAGCGACGAGACACGCAAGCACTATCGCCACCTGCTCTCGCTGGTGAAAGAGGAATACGAGGACATCGTGAAGAACGAGGTTCAGCGTGCGATCGCGGCGGACGAGGACGCACTGTCCCGGCTCTGCGGCAACTACATCGACAACGTGAAGGCTTACACCCAGCGAGAGAAGGTGAAGAACAAGTACACCGGCCAGCCCGAGGAGCCGGACGAGCGGCTGATGCGCTCGATCGAGGAGAAGATCGACATTCCGGAGAGCCGCAAGGACGACTTCCGGCGCGAGATCATGAACTACATCGGCGCGCTCTCGCTCGACGGCAAGCGGTTCGACTACCGCACCAACGAGCGATTGCAAAAGGCGCTTGAGCTCAAGCTGTTCCAGGATCAGAAGGACACGATCAAGCTGACGAGCCTGGTCTCCTCGGTGGTCGACAAGGACACGCAGGAGAAGATCGACATTGTGAAGTCGCGTCTGATCCGCAATTACGGTTACGACGAGGACTCGGCGACCGACGTCCTGAATTACGTGGCGAGCATTTTTGCCCGCGGCGACGTCAAGCGCGGGTCGCACTAGGGGGTGGGCCGCGAGGTAGTGATGGGATGTTGCAACGGCGGGAGAGCCTGGGGGCTGCGCGGCAACGCGAGCCCCCGGCCGCGCTGGGGCGGGAGGGGCTCGCGGCCAATCCGGCTTGGAGAGTTTGGGGTCGAGGAATACAATTTGCTTGGGTAATGGTGTGAGGCGCGTCCGATCCGGGACGGGATCGGGCGTGAAGGGGGAGACCAGCAGGGCGCAGGGGGTCTTCTCCAGGGGCGGATCCATCGATCTTTTGCACTTCGGCCCAGTCGGTTGCCCGGGTCGTCGCCGTGATTGCCGCGCGACAGGGCAAGAGTGCGCCCCGGGCGCGCTCGGGTGGGCCAGGCAAGGGTCTGCATAAGAGGGCGAAAACGCCGTGGTACGCAAAATCGACCGGGACGCCAACCGCTTCAAGCAGATCGTGCGGGGGAAGATCAAGTCCGACCTGCGCAAGTACATCACCCACGGCGAGCTGATTGGGCGCACGGGGGGCGAGTTCGTTTCGATCCCTTTGCCGCAGATTGAGATCCCGGAGTTCCGCTACGGCAGCAAGAACCGCGGCGGCGTGGGGCAAGGCCCCGGCGACGTGGGCACACCGATCGGCCGCGCGGGGGACGGCGAGCCCGGCCCCGGCGCGGGGGATTCGCCCGGCGAGCATATCCTCGAAGTCGAGCTCACCATGGACGACCTGGCCCAGATCCTGGGCGAGGAGCTCGCCCTGCCCAATATCGAGCCCAAGGGCCGCGCCAATATCATCGAAGAAAAGGATCGCTATACCGGCATCCGACAGACTGGGCCGGAGAGCCTGCGGCACTTCAAGCGCACCTACAAAAAAGCCCTCAAGCGGCAGATCGCCTCGAATTCCTACGACCCCCGCGAACCACTCGTCATCCCCATTCGCGAGGACAAGCTCTACCGCTCCTGGAACCCGATCGCACTGCCGCGCTTCAATGCCGCGATCTTCTATCTGATGGACGTCTCAGGCTCGATGACCGACGACCAGAAGGAAATCGTCCGCGCGGAGGCGTTCTGGATCGACGCCTGGCTCAAAAGCCAGTACGACGGCGTCACCACCCGCTACATCATCCACGACGCCGTCGCCCGCGAGGTCGACGAGCACACCTTTTATCACACACGAGAAAGCGGCGGCACGCGGATCAGCTCCGCCTACAACCTGGCCAACAAGATCATCGACGAGGAACACCCGCCCATCGACTGGAACATTTACCTGTTCCATTTCTCCGACGGCGATAACTGGGGCGAGGACAACCGCCACTGCGTGAGTCTGCTGCGCGACCAGCTCCTGCCCAAGTGCAACCTGTTTTGTTACGGCCAGGTCGAGAGCCCGTATGGCTCGGGCGAATTCTACCGCGAGCTCGAGGAGGCGTTCGAGGATCAGGAAAACATGGCGCTTTCCGAAATCCGCAACAAGGAAGGCATCTACGACTCGATCAAGGAATTCCTGGGCCGCGGGCGCTAAGGCCGCCTCGCTCCACGAGGGTCTAACCGATGTCGATCGTCAACACCCACAACCTGCCCGACGACCTGCGGGCGATCCAGCTCGAGACCGAGGCCCACGCCCGGGCGTACGGCCTCGACTTTTACGACACGATCTTCGAGGTGCTCGACTACGACGAGCTTTCCGAGATCGCGGCCTTCGGCGGCTTTCCAAACCGCTATCCCCACTGGCGGTTCGGCATGGAGTACCAGCAGCTCTCCAAGGGCTACCGCTACGGGCTCCAGAAGATCTACGAAATGGTCA
The DNA here is from genome assembly GCA_027451885.1 of Planctomycetales bacterium. Lineage (GTDB taxonomy): Bacteria > Planctomycetota > Planctomycetia > Isosphaerales > Isosphaeraceae > JAKBAP01. The sequence continues at coordinate 66,714 of DAIDHX010000311.1, read as the reverse complement.
TCAACAACGACCCGTGCTATGCCTATCTCCTGCGGTGTAATCAGCTCGTGGACCAGAAGCTGGTCATGGCCCACGTCTACGGCCACAACGACTTCTTCAAGAACAACGTGTGGTTCAGCCAGACGAACCGCAAAATGATGGACGAGACCGCCAACCACGGCAACCGCATCCGGTCCTACATGGATCGGTTCGGCGAGGACGTGGTCGAAAGCTTCATCGATAGCTGCCTTTCGCTCGAGAACCTGATCGACATCTACTCGCCGTTCATCAAGCGGCGGGACGAGATCGATCGCTACGACTTCGTGGGGGATGGCGAGCCCGACCAGGGCAACCCCTCGAAGTTCCAGAGCAAGGACTACATGGACGCCTTCGTGAATCCGCCTGCGGTGCTCAAGGCGGAGGCGAAAAAGCGCGAAAGCGAGCGCGACAAGGAGCGTTCCAAGCCAGCCTCGATTCCGGAACGACCGGAACGGGACGTGCTTTTGTTTTTACTTGAGCATGCGCCGCTCAAGGCCTGGCAGCACGACGTGCTGGCGATCGTCCGCGAGGAGGCGTATTACTTCGCTCCCCAGGGGCAGACCAAGATCATGAACGAGGGCTGGGCGTCGTTCTGGCACTCGACCATCATGACGCAGAAGACCATGTCGCCTTCGGAGCTTGTCGATTACGCCGATCATCATTCGGGCACGATGGCGGTGCAGCCGGGCCGGCTCAACCCGTACAAGCTGGGCATCGAGCTTTTGCGCGACATCGAGGAGCGCTGGAACAAGGGGCAGTTCGGCCCCGAATGGGAAGAATGCGATGATTACGACGCCCGCCGCCGCTGGAACAAGGAGCTCGGCCTGGGGCGCCAGAAGATTTTCGAAGTGCGCAAGGTGCACAACGACGTGACGTTCATCGACACGTTCCTCAGCGTGGATTTTTGCCGCCGCTACCGCCTTTTCAGCTTCCGGCACAACGACCAGAGCGATCTTTACGAAATCGAGAGCCGAGAATTCAAGAAGATCAAGGAGCGTTTGCTTTTTAATCTGACGAACTTTGGCCAGCCGATCATCCGGGTCAAGGACGGCAACCATCGCAACCGGGGCGAGATGTATCTCGAGCACGAGCATTTTGGCGTGGATCTGCGGATTGACCACGCGCAAGACACCCTGCGGCACCTGCACCGTCTCTGGACGCGTCCGGTTCATCTCGAGACGAGCGTCGATGGGCGGTCAACTCTTTTGTCGTTTGACGGAACCGATCACACCATTCGTCCCCTGGGAGGCTCGTCCCATGAGTCTGAGCACAAGGATCGCCGCCGCGCTTGATGAAAACACGCGCGCGCTCAATTTACCCGCGCGGGTGTCGGTGGAGGACGAGCGTCTGCGTCTGGCGCTTGATCTTACCGCGCTTGACGGCGTGGGCCTGGCGTTTGAGCGGCTCTCGCTTTCAAATGTGGTGAAGGCGGAGCACGCGCCCGCCGAGCTCGCGCGCCGGGGGCAGGCGATTTCCAGCAAGGTCACGTATCTGATGGAGCCGTTGCGGGTGCTCGAGCTCGCCCCCGAGGGGCAATTGCAAATTCGCAGCGACGCCCCCACGACCCGAGCCGAGAAGCGGAGCTATTACGAGATTCTGCTCGAGCGCGACGGCGGGCTCTCGATGGTGCGTTTCGCCTATGACGAGGCCAGCCGGTCGAGGTCGCAGATCGCCTGCCAGTTCACGCGCGAGGTGCTCGAGCGGCTGGTGGACGACCTCGCCGCGGTCTGCCGCTAGGGCCACCCAGGCGCGCGATCGTCGCGGCCGGGGCGGAGGCTGGTTAAGATGAGTCGGTTCGTGGCTCGACCAGTCAATCCCCCGCGAGACCCGCCATGCCCGCTGCGCCTGATCCCGACCTCGTCATGGATTTGATCGAGGCTTTTCGCCGCTCGAAGACGATGTTCGCCGCGGTATCGCTGGGGATCTTTGAAACCCTCGAGCCAGGCGCCCTGTCCGCGCCCGCGCTTGCCACCAGGCTGAGCCTGGAGCCCAGCGCCCTCAGCCGCCTGCTCGAAGCCTGCGTGGCGATCCGCCTCCTCGAACGCGTGGGCGAGACGTATCGCAACACCCCCACCGCGAGCGCCTATTTGCGCCCGCAAAGCGATAGCCAGCTCACGGGATACATCAAGTATTCCAACGACGTGCTCTGGAAGCTCTGGGCGGTTCTCGAAGACGCCGTGCGTGAAGGAACACACCGCTGGCAGCAGGTTTATGGCTGGGATGAGCCGATCTTTTCGAGCTTTTTTCGGAGCGAGGAGGCGCTTCGGGAGTTTCTGCTCGGCATGCACGGCCAGGGACTCCTGAGCTCGCCCAGGGTCGTCGAGGCGTTCGACCTGGCCCCGTTTCGCCGGCTGGTCGATCTCGGCGGTGCGACAGGCCATCTGGCGGTCGCGGCCTGCAAGCGTTATCCCCAGTTAAAGGCCGCGGTGTTCGACCTCCCCAGGGCGCTCCCACTGGCGCGTGAGTACGTTGACGCCTCGGGCATGAATGATCGGGTTGAGGTCATTGGCGGCGACTTTTTCGCCGACCCGTTGCCCGACGCGGATCTCTACAGCCTTGGCCGAATCCTGCACGACTGGAGCGAAGACAAGGCTGTCCTGCTCCTCGACAAGATTCTTGACAAACTGCCTTCCGGCGGGGCGCTTCTGGTTGCGGAAAAGCTGCTCACGGCGGACCGCTCCGGACCCACCTGGGCATCGATGCAGGACCTGGGAATGCTGCTCTATACCGAAGGCCGGGAACGCACCTTCGAGGAATACCGCAAGCTCCTGGAGCAAGCGGGGTTCCGGAATATCGAGCAGCGTACGGTCGCGGCTCCCCTGGATGCCCTGCTAGCGCGTAAGCCCTGAATCCGTTCGGGCAATACCGGTCTTCCCCTAGGCAAGTCGGATCGGGGTTTGCTAGCCTCGTGTGTGACGGTTGTAAGCGGCACGTGCGTTGCTGGCTGAAATCGGCCGGCTCCTGGGACTCCATGCTAATAATCACGAGGGGACGCTCGAATTCCCAAGCGGGCGTCCGCGGGTTCTCCGTATCACATTCGTTCGAGGGTACGTTCGAGACGTCCCTGACCCGAATTCCTATCTAACGAGGAGTCGACACCGTGTGGAATCAGCGAGTTCTGGCCCTGGCAGCGGCCTCATCCCTTGCGGTTGCGGCGTGGGGATGCGACAGCGGGCAGGTTGAATCAGGGGCCGAGGCGACTGCCACGGGTCTGAAGAAGGCGGGCGCGGCGGCGGAATCGGCGGGCAAGGCGGCGGGTGAGAAGATCAAGGAAGCCGGCAAGGATACGAAGCTTGAAAAGGCCGCGGAGACCACGGGTGCGGTCGTTGAAAAGGGGGGTGAGAAGACGAAGGAAGTGCTCGATAAGACGGGCGAGAAGGTGAAGGAAGCCGGCAAGAGCGTGGGCCAGGCGGTGGACAAGGCGGGCACGAAGCTGAAGGAGATGGAATCGAAGGCGGGCGAGAAGCTGAAGGAGGTGGAATCGAAGGCGGGCGAGAAGCTGAAGGACGTCAAGGAGAAGGCGGCTGGCGAGCTCAAGAGCCTTGAGCAGAAGGCGGAAAACCTTCTGAAGAAGGATTGATTTGGTCGATGAGGCAAGCCCGCCGCCGCACCGCTGGGGCGGTTGGCGGGCTGACTGAGAAAGGCATTGAGGGCTCGTGAGCTGCGTAATCGACGCTAATTCAGAGTAGAGGGTGCGCAAAGGCGCTTCGCTCCGGCGTGATGAATTGCAGAAACGAGCCAGGGAGCCACGATGGGAAGAGCCGCTGCCTGGACCTCGACGAGCGTGCTTTGCCTCGAGTGCGCCCACGCGCTCGGGCTTGAGTCCGCGCTTCGAGGCGACGGCGGGTCCCTTTGCGACCGCTGCGGCGCGGAGCTGGACGACCCGCACGCGTATTCCAGCGAGCGTGCAGGCAGCCCTTCCATCGGACATCTGGGGCTCATCTGGCGTGGCTGGATCCTGCGGCTCATCGAGCTGGTTTTCTGGACTGGAACGTTCGCCGGCGCGGTTGCCATGCTGGTGTGCGGCGGCTTTGTGCCGGTGGCGCGAGCCTGGCTGCGCAACGAGCTTTCAAGCTGGGCGGACGTGGTCTCGAGCCTGGGCGGGATCTGGTTTCGGGTCAGCGCGATCGATCCGGATAGCGACCTGGGGCCTGTGCTGGCGCGGGTGGACGCGCCCATGCTTTTTGCCACGGTGGACGCGGTCGGCCGCCGGCTGGGGGTTCAGCCGCCTGGCCAGATCCGGCTGACCTATCTGCCGTGCTGCGGAGTGGTGGCCTGGCGGCGCTCACGGGCGCTTTTGATTGGCCTGCCGCTCTTTCGCGTGCTCTCCCAGCGTGAGCTGCGCGCAGTCGTGGCGCACGAGCTAGCGCACCTGGCGCGGGGGGACGCGACTCGCGCGGCCCGCTCCGCGCGCTTCGTCGAGACGCTTGGACTCGAGCTCGAGCGGTCGAAGGCCGTTCACGGACCGCTCGGCTTCTGGGCCAGGTTTCTCTACGGCCAGGCCGCGGCCTTGATCGAACCCGTGGCCTGGGGGCAAGAAACCCGCGCGGATCGCAGCGCGGCCGCCATCGCGGGCGGACCAACCGCCGCCTCTGCCCTCGTCAAGGTCGCGCTCGTCCAGCCCCTCTTCAAGGAGCTTCTCGACGCCTTCGATCCCATCGAAACGCCCGGGCAAAACCTCTACGCCCTGTTTCGCGGCTTCTGGTATCGCCTGCCCCCGGACGTGCATAGCGCGATGCGGCTGACGATGCTCACCACGCCGCACGTCCACGACCCCGCGCATCCCCCGTTGTCATCCCGGATCTCGGTGCTCCAGTCCTATCCCGATCCGCCAAATTCGAATGGCGACGCCCAGTCCGCCTCGACGTTCCTGGGCGATCTCGAGATCTTCGAGCACATGCTCCACAACCGGCTCTTCTCGCTGGTCGAGATCGAGCCGAGCATCTTCCATCGCAACGGGACGTGAAACGCCCGCAAGCTCGCGGGGTTACTTGATCGGCTCACGCGTGCCGTGCAAATAGTGATCGAGGAATGCGAGCGTCTCGGCCATGGTCCGCTCGAATTCCTTGCCGCCCCAGCCGTGCCCTGCGCCCGCCATCAGTTCCACCCGGCCGCCGATCCCCGCCGTCGTCATCCCCTCGGCGAGCTTGATCGCCTGATTGAACGGCACGAGCGGATCCCTGGTTCCCTGAAACGTGAGGATGGGCGCGTCGTCCTTGCTCAGAAAGGTCATGGGCGATGCCTTGGCGGCGGCGTCCGGCTTTTCGCTGGGCTCTGCTCCCAGAAAGTCGCGCACCCAGGGTTTGCAAACGTCGGGAATGTCGGTTGCTTTCAGGTCGGTGGGGCCGAAGTAATTCACCACGGCCTGCACCCGCGAGCTGGAGTCGTGCGCGTTTTCGCCCTCCAGACCGTCCGCGGGACCGGTGACGCCCAGCATCAGCGCAAGGTGGCCGCCGGCGGAAAAGCCCATGGCGCCGATGGAGTCCCTGGAGAGGCGATACTTCCCGGAATTCGCACGCATCCAGCGCACGGCGGCTTTGACATCGTGAATCTGAGCTGGGTAGGGGTCTTGCGGGCAGAAGCGGTACTGGGGCGAGACGGCCACATAACCATGCCGCGCGAGCATTTCGAGAACCGGGTGCACGTCGGCCTTGTTGCCCCCGCGCCAGGCGCCCCCGTGGATCACGAGAACGGCGGGTCGAATTCGAGACTCGGAGGCGCCCGAATCTGGCTTCTTCTCGCCATCCGCCGGGACCACGAGATCCAGCTTGAGCTCGCGCTCGCCGACCTTGCGGTAGACGATGTTGTTCTCGGATCGAATCGCTGGCTCGTCGGCCCTCGCGAGACTGGTCAGGCACAAAACCCCAAGCGCGGCCGCGAACAAACGCCCATTCATTGCAAGAGCTCCTCATCCGGGATTGAACTGACGCGCCTCCTGGAGATGTCATCCTAGGCCGGTGCGCGCGGGGTCACAAGCCGTGGGCACGAAATCGCTTCGAGCCGCCCCTTCCCAACCATCCCCGCGCGCGGTCAGAATCAAGGTGCTGGATCAGTCACGGTTTCTGGTAGGGAGCATCGGGGCGGTCATGCTCGGCACTCGTCTCGTCTTCGGCGTCCTGATGGTCGTGGGTCTTGCGGTTGCGCTCGTGGTGGATGAGTCGCTGGCGCCGCTTTATCCGGCGTGGCTTCTCCTGGCCGGCAGCGCACTTCTGCTGGCGGCTCGGGAAATCTCCTCGCTGCTTTCCGAAACGCCCGCCGCACCCTCGACGAACTCCGTCATTGGCGGCGTCCTGGCCATTGTGATCGCCAACTGGGCGCCTCACCTGGCCGGCGACCGCGGACCCACTGCGCCCATGTCGGGCATCGAGTACGACCCCTCGAGCCCGCTGAATGTGTTCTCCTGGCCGTTTCTCACATTCAACGCGATCGTGATGCTCACCTTCCTGATCCAGGGAGTGCAGTACGATCGCCCGGGTCGAACCATGGCCAAGATCGCTGGCAGCGTGCTGGCGGTGGCATATCTGGGGCTCTTTTCCTGCTTCACCCTCCAGATGCGGTGGTTCGCCGGCCAGTATCAGGGCCTGATCGCGCTTGCCTGCCTCTTCGCCACGGCCAAGGGGTCGGATACCGGGGCGTATACCTGCGGCCGGCTCTTTGGCCGCCGCAAGCTCTGGCCCGCACTCTCGCCGAGCAAGACCATCGAAGGCGCGGTCGGCGGCATGGTCTTCGGCGTTGTTGCCACGCTCCTGGTGGTTGCGGTGGCGCGGAACGTCGTGCGGGTGCCGGCTCTGTCTTACACGGCCGCGGTGGTCTACGGCGTCGTGGTCAGCGCCGCAGCACAGGTGGGCGACCTCATGGAATCGCTCATCAAGCGCGACTGCCAGCGCAAGGATGCGTCCAGCTCGGTCCCGGGGTTCGGCGGCGTGCTCGACGTGCTGGACTCGATCCTCTTCGCGGGACCCGTGGCCTATCTTGTTTGGATGGTCCTGGGACCATGAGCGGCAAGCTCGAGTTGCAAATCGGCCGGGAGAAATTCCATAATTGAATGAGCGGCCCCGCCTGGACTGGCACGGGCCGCGAGATCCGCGCCAGGCTCGGTCCGTTTCGTTCGGTCCGCGGCTGGATTGGAAGGGAGCAGCATGCCCGAGGTCGTGATCAGCTTGGACGGGCACAGCGAGGAGCTGGCCGTCTACGGCAGTCGAGACCAGAATCTCAGGCGCATTCGCGACGCCCTGGGCGTGCGCGTGCTGGCACGCCACGGCGAGCTCAAGATCGAAGGCGATCCCGACCGGGTCGAGCAGGCCCGGCGGATCTTCGAGGGTCTGCGCTCGATCCACCGCGGGCGCAAACCGATCACCGTAACTGACGTCTCCGAGCTGATCGATCTCGAGCTCGCAGCCGAAGGTGCTGGCCTGGAATCCTACGAGATTCGCGAGGGGGGCAAATCCGTTCGTCCCCGCTCGCCTGGTCAATCCCGGTATCTCGAGGCGCTCTTCAAGAATGAGCTCGTCTTCTGCGTCGGCCCGGCCGGCACGGGCAAAACGTACCTTGCGGTTGCGCTCGCGGTTTCGCTCCTGCGCAAGAATCGCATCAAGCGGATCGTGCTCGTGCGTCCCGCGGTCGAGGCGGGCGAGCACCTCGGATTTCTCCCCGGTAATCTCGAGGAGAAGATCAACCCATACCTGCGCCCCTTGCTCGACGCCCTCCATGACCTGATGGATTACGACCAGATTCGCCGCTACATGGACGGCGACCTGATCGAGATCGCCCCGCTCGCCTACATGCGTGGGCGGACGCTCAATGACGCCGCGATCATTCTGGACGAGGGGCAGAACACCACGGTTCCACAGATGAAAATGTTTTTGACCCGCATGGGCCAGAACGCGCGGATCGTGGTGACGGGCGACATTACGCAGGTGGATCTGCCGCGCGGCACGCAAAGCGGGCTGGCCGACGCCATCGACCGGCTTCGCGGCATTGCGGGCGTGGCCACCGTGTTCCTGGATCGGTCGGACATTGTGCGGCATCCGCTCGTGCAATCGATCGTGGACGCGTATGAAGCGGCCGAGCGCGACGTTGCGCTCGATTTCCCGCTCGACCCCGGCGAATCCAGAGCCGGGCGCGACGACAAGGGTCCCGAGACCACCCCATGAGCAACGGCTGGCGCCGATCTCGCACCACTCGAGTCCAGTTGCGGCCGACCTTGCCGGTCAATCATTCCGGAAGCCGCCGTGCCGAGCGCAGAGAGCGAGCCATCCTGCTCGCGATCCTGCTCCTCACCGTGGCGATCTGTGCGGCGATCGTGCACGGGCCAGGACCGCCGTTCACTTACAGACTCGGCCAGCGGCCTGCGCGCGAAATCCGCGTGAACGTGCCCGAGTTCAAAATCCGCAATCAAACCAAAACGAGCAACGAGCGCCAGGCCGCCGCCGACCAGGTGCCGCCCCAGCTCCAAAATGATCCTGGCTCGATCCTCGACCTCAAGACACGGCTCGAGGACCTGATCACCACGATCGGCAAGACCAGGAAGTTCGAGGAGCTCCCGGAGAATCTGCGGATTTCCTGGAAACTGACCGCCGAGCAGTTTCTCGACCTGAAGACCGCGACCGATACGCCGGAGCGGAGGGATGGGCTGCACGCCCGTTTGCGAGCGGCCTTTGAGCCGCTGGCGCGAGACGGCATTCTGGGCGCCGACACGTTGCCCTCGTCGGAGGAGCAGAGCCGAACGCTCGCGATCCGGGGAGTGAGCGAGCCGCCGTCGGCCACGCGCATCGTGGCCCGCGAGCGGGTGGTTCCCGAGCGCATCGTCAAACCCGATAGCCCCGCGCACCAGGAATTCCTGGGCGCGTTTACCGACAAGGCGCTCGGCGAAACCATCTTTGCGCTCGTGGCCGTCCAGCTCGACAAGACGCAGTCGCTGACCTACCAGGAGGATGCCACCACCCGGCTCCGCGAGCTCGCCCGCGGCCGTGTGCCCGACCATTTCGACACCTATTCTCGCGGCGAGGTCCTTGTGGAGCAGGGGCAGACGATCACCGAGGAACAACTGATTCTGCTCAAGCTCGAGCACGATGCGCAGACCCAGATGCTTAGCCTGGGCCGCAAACTGGGCCGGGGCGCGGGGGTGCTGGCGCTTTCGGTGGCGCTTTTCTTCTTGCTCGCGCTTCACGCCTGGCGGCACGAGCGCGGATTCGCCCGCGAGCCGTTCCGCGTGGCGATGATCTGCGGGCTGATGATCCTTGCGCTCGCCGTGGTGCGCCTGCTGGCCAACCAGACGTGGAACGCGGAGCTTGTGCCCGTCGCGGTGGCGGCGATGATCGTTGCGATTGCCTACAATCCCGGCTTCGCCATGATGATCACCTTCAGTTTGTCGCTCATGACGTGCATTGCGCTTGGAGGCGAGCTGCCTTACTTTTTGGTGATCATGGGGGGAACGTCCGCCGGCGTGCTTTCGCTATCAGAGGTTCGCACGCGCACCAAGCTCATCAAGGTCGGCGCCACGGCCGCTGTGGCGTACTTCTTGATGACGTGGGCGGCGGGCTTATGGCAGGGACTGCCGATCGCATCGATCCGGGATGACAGTCTCTGGCGCGGGGGTTGGGGCCTGATGGCGGGCTTCTTCCTGGGAGGCAGTTTGCCGTTTATCGAGAATGCGCTTGGGATTGTCACCGGGATTAGCTTGCTTGAGCTGGGCGACAACACACATCCGTTGCTCCAGGAGCTGGTGCGCAGGGCGCCCGGCACACACAATCACTCGATCACCGTGGGTGCGATCGCGGAGGCTGCGGCAGAGCGTATCGGCGCGGATTCGTTGCTGGTGCGGATCGGGGCTTACTACCACGACATTGGCAAGATGCTCAAGCCCCACTACTTCATCGAGAACCAGGTCGGCTCCACGAACCGGCATGCCAAGCTCGCCCCGGCCATGAGCACGCTGATCATCATTGGCCACGTGAAGGACGGCGTGGATCTCGGGCGTCAGCATCACTTGCCCGAGCCGATTATCGACCTGATCGAGCAGCACCACGGCACCACGCTCGTCGAGTATTTCTACCACGAGGCGAATCGCCGAGGCAGCGATGATCCCCTGGCGAGCCCCGTGCTCGAGAGCTCGTTCCGTTATCCCGGTCCCCGGCCGCAGACCAAGGAAGCCGCGATTTTGATGGTGGCCGACGCCGTCGAAAGCGCGAGCCGGGCTCAGTCCGAGCCCACCCCCGCGCGGCTCGAGGGCCTGGTGACAGGGCTCGTCGACAAGCGGCTCCGCGATGGCCAGTTCGATGAATGCGGCCTCACGCTCAAGGAAATCGCCGAAATCCGCGAGAGCCTGATCAAGTCACTGATCGGCATCTATCACGGCCGCGTGAAATATCCCGAGCACCGAACCGCATGAGCCACGCGCAGGGCACACCCCGGCCCACGCCCCGATACGAAGTGGATGTGAGCTCGGCCCAGACCTGCCTTGCGGTGGTTCCCGCCGGCATTGCCGACTGGGTGCGATCGGTCCTGGAGCACGAAAAGGTTGCGGCGGCCGCGCTTTCGATCGTGATCATGGACGACCCCGCGATTCACGCACTCAACCGCAGGCACCTGGGCCACGACTGGGAAACCGACGTGATCACGTTTCCGCTGTCGGCGGCAGAAGACCCCACGCTCGCGGGCGAGATCGTGGTCTCGGCCGAGACCGCGATCCGCCAGGCAGTGGAGCATGGGCACGAGGCCGCTTACGAGATTGGTCTCTACCTCGCGCACGGCATTTTGCACCTGCTTGGCCATGACGATCATGCCGCGGCCGATCGCCTGGAAATGAGACGCAAGGAGGCGGAGATCATGGAATCACTGGGGCCGGATCGAATCCGTGCGCTGGTGCGCAACCCGCACCCGCCCCAGGGTGGCTGATCACTGCGAGGGCTTTGCGTTCAGCCACGGGCTCTTGGGATATTCTCGCTTCAGGCGCTGAAGAAATTCGTCCGCGTGGGCATCTTGCTTCAGAAAACGGAACAACGAGGCGATCTGAAAAAGCGCCCGGGGGTGTTCCTCGCGATCCTTACTGTAGAGCAGATCAGTATGCAGGTATGCCAGGAGCGCGTCCTTGGGTCGATTGGCCGCGCGGAGGCAATCCCCGAGCGTGTTATAGGCGGGGGCCTGCGCCTCGGCGTCCTCGGCCGGAGTTTCCGCGATCACCTCGCGCGCTACTTGCTCGGCCTTCTTGAAATCCTTCATGCCGGCCAGGCATTCGGCCTTGGCCAGAAGTGCGGCCCTGCGCCTGGCTGAGTTCTTGGGTGCGGCGGCGATCAGGCGATCGAGTTCGGCGGAGGCCTCGGTGTATTTCTCCTGGCGTACGAGGAGCTTGGTTTTCAGCACGGCGGCACGTTCGGCGGACTGGGGGTTCCTGGCGAGCTCCGCGATGGTGGCCGCGGCGGCGGCTGTATCTCCCGCGTGGAGCTGAAGCCGCACAAGCGCGTCGCGCGCCAGGGTGATCTGGCGGCTCGAGGGATACTTCTGAATGAAAGCCTTGAGCCTGTCCTGGGCGTCCTTCATGCGCTCGGGCTCGATCAGGGCCAGGTCGGTCAGCACGAGCGCCTCCCTGGCGAGTGCAGCGCGGAGCGGCAAGGGCTTCTCGGCCGACTCGGTTGCGGCCTTGCGATAGAGGTCGGCCGCTTCAGCAAGCTGGCCGCCGGTCTCGCGTGATTCGGCAAGCTGGAACGAGGCTGACTGGCCGTCGTAACGCACGCTCGCGATTTGCTCGATCGGAATCTTCACCTGCGCTCCCGCGACGGCGATCACGACCTCGGTCGGCGATTCCGACTCGATCTGGCCGCGAACTCGGCCGCCGATCGCCTGCTTGACCACCGCCCCGGGTGCAAGCGCGACCTCATCGCCGCGCACGCCGCCGGCCAACGCCAGCACCGCCGCAACCCCCGGAATCACCCGCCGCAATCTCGAGCGCATCGTCATGGACGTCACTTTCATGCGAGAGAGGTCAGCCTGTCTTGAGCCGGCCGAGCAGATCCTGGTATTTGGCCTTCATCTCCGCGCCGCCAAGCGACGGCGAGAGCCGCATCACACCCATCAAGGTCTGCCTGGCCTTCTGCGGATCGTTGCGTTTGTAGTGCACCCAGGCCAGGTGGTACCAGACCTCGTAATAGAACGCCGGTCGCGGGCGAATCCCCTCAACCTGGCGAGACAGCCGCTCCCAGTGCGCAAGCGTCTTGTTCCAGGCGGTTTTGCCGCCGCCGGCCTTCTCCGCGCGGGCCTCGAGAATCAGCCCGCGCTCCATCAGCGGCTCGATGAAGCGCTTGTTCTGCGCGATGAGCTCCTCAACCAGCGAGTCGGCCTCATCAAGCTTGCCATTCAGGCGCAGGGCGGCGGCCAGCTTGAGCCGCGTGTGCAGCAGCTTGCGCGCCCCGTTTTGCTGCTGCAAAAAGTCAGGAGCACTCGTAAATTGCTCGAGCACGCGGTGGTAGACCTTCTCCGCCGATTCGGCGTCGCCCAGGCTCAGGAGCTGATCGCCAGCCCACTGGAGCGATTCATACGACTGGCCTTCCTTGCTGCCGACCAGTGTGGTCAGAAACGCCTTGTAAGAAGTACGGGTCCGCGCCAGGCCCGCCATGTCTCCCTTGGCCTGGAGATTGGCCAGGTCGCGCTCCAGCAGCCTGCCGAGCTTGTAATAGAGCTGGGCCTTGCCGGTCGCGCCGCCGGCTTTTTCAAGGGTTTTCATGGAGGCGATGGCCTGATCGACCTGGTTGGCCGCGATATAGGCCGAAAGCGACGCCTCGAGCAAGCGGGCGTAAGCCGGCCCGGCGGCGACATTCCCCTGGGCCTTGATCACGGGGTTGAGCAGGGCGAGCGCGTCGGCCGGTTTGCCAAGCTCGGTGTAAACGATCGCCAGGTCGCCCACGTTGGCCATGTAGCCGGGATCGGTGGGCGCGGCCTTGGCGTCGGTGCGATCCTTGAGCGATTCCTTGAGCAGCGCCACGGCGGCGTCGGCCTCGGTCGCGGCCAGGGTCTTGTCTCCGTTGCGATCTGCCACCCGGCTCCTGCCCCAGTGCGCGGAGCCAAGCCGGTTGCGCGACTCGATCCAGCGCGAGGACCGCTTGCGGACCCCCTCGAGCGCCTTGATCGCCAGGTCGTATTCGCCGCGTCCGACGTAAATCTGGGCCAGGTTGATCCGCGCATCGTCCCCTTCTTCGCGATCGGGCCAGGTCTCGGCGGTGTAGCGGGCCAGGTCGACCAGGCGGGTGATATCGCTTGCGCGGTCGAAGTCCTTGTAGGTGTTATAGGCGTCGGCATACGCCTGCATGGCGATCGACGTGGCCTTGGGCGAGAGCCCACCCCGGGGATACGAACGGGCCAGATGCTCAGCCAGAACCGCGGCCTCGTAGTAGTTCTTCGTCATGTAGTAACAGAACGAGAGGTTGTAGCGGGCGAGATTGAGCTTGTCGACATCGTGCAGTGCGAGCGCTTTGCCGAGCGCGGCGGTGAGCAAAACGATGGCGCGATCCCAGTTATGCTCGGCGATGGCCTCGTCGGCCTGGCCGACGGCGTCGGCGAAGCTGAGCCGGCTCACTTCCTCGGCCCGCAGCGCGGCGGTGGGCTTGTACTTTTTGAGCAAGGCCAGGGCGTCGTTTTTGTACGGCGAGGCATATCGCACCACGAGCGCGAGCGAATCGACGATCTGCTTCACGGCCTTGGGACGGTCCGCGGAGGAGATGCCTGGCATCTGCTTGTCGATGTTGCTTGCCAGCTCGTAGAGCACGCCAAGCCCTTCCTTTGAGCGCCTTTCCTCGGGCCGTGCGTAGATCCGCAGCCAGGCCGCGGCCTGGTCCGCCGCCAGGGCGTATTCCTTGCGCTTGGCCAGGGCCACGATATAGAAATAACGCACAATCCGCTGAAGCGCATGCAGCCGGGGATCGCCGTGTTCGAGCAGAGCCTTGTAGATGCCGATCGCGGCGCCTTCGTCGCCTTGCTCCTCGAAGCATTTGGCCTGCCACATCTGGGCGGCGAGGCCGACATTCTGGGTGCGGTAATTCTTGTAGAGGTCGACGAACAGGTCGAGCGCGGACTTGATGGTGTTCTTGCGATCGGCGGAGCCTGGAGGGAAGGTCTGGGCCAGCTCGTAGACCGACACGCCTTTCTGGAGCATGGCATCGAGCAGGGTGGCGTGAGTCTGGTCGCGGAGGGCGCGGCGAGGATCGGATTCAGGAATGAAGCCGGGGAATTTCTTGTAGGCCGCGTTCAGGGGGTCGATCGCCTTGGCATAGGCGTCTCGCGCCTCGGTGAAAGAGGCCCGCGCCTCGGCGAGCTTGGCTTCCTTCTTGGCAGGGTCCTTGGCTTCCTCGCTGAAGAGCAAGGCGAGGTGCCCGCGCTCGACCAGGAGCCGGGCCATCTGCACCAGGGCCTCGCGTGCTTCGTCGAGGTCGCCGTGGGCCTTTGCGAAGGCGCCAAGCTTGTTGTGCGCGTCCTCGAGCAGCTCGCGGCGGAGCACAAGATCGTTGGAGCGCGACGCCTCGTCAATCAGGGTTCGGCCATCTTCGTAATCGAGCAGGGCCCGATCACGCGCGGGGAGGGCGGGATCCGCTCGGAGGGCCTTGAGAAAATCGTTCGCCTGCTCAAACAGCCCGCGTTCGCGGAGGCCGCTCAGGAACCGCCAGGCCGTTCGCGGATCCTCGCCCGCCTGCGCGCCCGCGGTTGCCAGCAGGGCCAAAACAGGCAATAGACGCCTCACGAGCCGTCCGAGCGCCATGAGCGACTCCCTTGTTGTCACGCCTCTTGCCGCGCGCGGGCTGGAGATCACCGCGCAGCCGGCCCCAATGTTGCATGAAGCTTATCCTATTTAAGAATCGATGCGCGGGGACGTCAAGCGCCCGACCGTTTCACCCGGTCAGACGCGGCAGGCTTCGCCGCCGGCTCCGGCTCACGCACCCGAATGTAGTGGTCTGTCTTCATCGTATGCGAATCCTGTTGCCAGGTTGTGGGCATGTGGCAGCTCAGGCAGCCGCTGCGGGGGTTCACCCGGCAAACGCTGCCGCGGCCAGCGGCAGAGGCCTGCGCCCGCGGCTTGCCGGGCGCAGCCGCCGCCGTTTGCCCATGACAGGCCAGGCATTTCGCCTCGTTGGCCGCGGTTGAGGTCTCGACGTCGCGATGCGGATCATGGCAGGTCACGCAGGAAAGCGCGCCTGCAGTCTCGGTGTAGCAGCGGCTCCAGGTGAGCGCGACCGATTGGAAGCGGTACAGCCCAGGATCGGTGCGCGGCGTGGCCTGGAGCTCGGCGGAGGGGAACGCGTGGCATTGCGCGCATGAGGCGTTGGCCGCGGCGGGGGTTTCCGGCCGGGGATTCAGAATCGCCATGTCCGGGAAGCCCGCCTCGACCGCGAGCAAATGATTGCCGCCTGGTCCGTGGCACTTCTCGCAGCCGATCGATTGATCGAGCGCGGCGGGACCCGTTTCGTCCTGGATCGCGCGGAAGCTGGTGGTATGGCAGAACAGGCAACGGCGGGGACCGTCGCGATCGTCGATCGAGGTGCCGAGAAAATCCTCCGGATTCTCGGGATGCGGCGGCACGGCGGTCGCAAGATCCCAGCCATACCCCTCCTTTTTGCCGTAGACCGAGATCCGGATCATCCGGTCATGGCCGTGATCGTCGCGGCCGACGAGCGTGGAAAAATGGTCCGCGGATCCGAAGGCGTAATCGATCACGGCGCGGAGCGCTTGAGTCCCGACAGTTGTGGTGAGCCGGAGCGTATCGCCGTCGCGTTCGAACTGGTGGCTGACCCTGGGATCGCCGGGGTCGGTGATCGGCGTGGTGGGAATGGCTGGGCCTTTGAGGTCGCGGCCGCGGCGGAAGGTGCGCGCGTGGCGGCTGGCGAGAACGGCCTGGGCTTGCTCGCGATGGCAAGGTGTGCACCGGGCCTGACCGACGCGCGGAGCCGGCTCGGGCTCGAGCGATTGCTCGCGAAACGCCTTGCCCGTCTTGAGCGCCTCCGTGGCCCGGGGCAGATCTCTTTGCTGGAGCCAGGCGCGGGAGAGCAGCCAGGAGATTTCCGCATCGGATTGGAACGCTGGCAGCGACTCGAGCAGTGTAACGGCGTCCTTCGCGCGTCCGGTTTCGAGCCAGGCCCGCACGAGCATGAGCCGAGACTTGCGCGGAGGGTCGGGGAGCGCTTCACGCCCATCAGGATCGAGCGTGCGCCAGCGTTCAAGGGCCTGAGCCACGCCCGCGGGATCCTCAAGCTCGTTCCGAGCGATCGCCAGCATGAGCATGGCCTTGGCTTCGCGATCGGGATGGCGGGCAAGCCGCTCGGCCATCGCGGCCGAGGCGTAATACCGATCCGCCTGGTAATAGAGGCGGCAGAGCAGGTCGAGGCTGTCCGCGTGCTCCGGTTCGCGCTCGAGTGCGGATTCGAGCACGCGGATGGCGGCGGGCCTGTCGCCTAGCCGCGCCATCGCCCGGGCGCAGAGGTAACGGTCATCAGGATCAAGCGCTTTACCCGCGCGTGAGAACATTTGAAGCGCGGCCTGATCGTGATCCTGCCGCGCGGTCCCGCGCGCCACCCAGCGCAGGGCCTCGAGATCATCGGGCGTTTCCTTGAGCCTGCGGTCGGCGAGTACTGCCGTTTCGCGCCAGTCGCCGCGTGCGTAAGCCGCCCTGGCCTGCTCGAGCAAGCCCGGCTGCCGGGATCGCGTCCAGGTGTAAGCCGCCAGCGCCGCGATCGCCACCGCGAGCAGTCCGAGCGCGAACACGACCACCGGACGCGGAATCATCACCGACCGCGCCATGCCATTCCTCTTTGCCGGTTTCCGATTGTGGCGAGAAAGCCCAACATCCGATGATAGCTTCCGCGGATCGCGGCTCCCAGGTCGGGTCCTGTTGATTGTTGTTCGCACGATCCCCCGCGATCGAAAGCCGGTCGCGACGACGCCGCTCCGCCCAGGCGCCAGGCTCGCCATGCAAACAGAAGGATCCGAGCTCGAGAAACCGCCGGTCGCGGCCCCTGTCTGGTCGCGGCTCGACCTGCTCCTGTTCGCGGCGGGCTGCGGGCTCGCGGGGGGTGAGCTCGAGGTTCTGGCCAGGGTCGCCCGCCGCCATCTCAGCCCGACCAACCAACTGTATCTGACCACCCGGCATTTCGTTTGGATTGTTCC
This sequence comes from Planctomycetales bacterium, assembly GCA_027451885.1. Classification (GTDB taxonomy): domain Bacteria; phylum Planctomycetota; class Planctomycetia; order Isosphaerales; family Isosphaeraceae; genus JAKBAP01. The sequence goes on along the minus strand of DAIDHX010000311.1, from coordinate 49,554 downwards.
ACTGGTGGATCTCCTGATCGTGCTCGGCGTGGGAATCCTCGCGGCTGGGCTGAGCTGGGCCTGGCCGCGCTGGGGCGGGAAGCTGGGCGTCCGGCTGGTTGCGGCTCTCGCTCTCTTTCCCGCGTTGCTGACGATCGGCGCGGGGATTTATCCCGAGGCCTGGCTCATCCTGGCCCTGGGAGCAGGGGTGGCCATCGCCCAGCGGCTTGAGCGCAAACTCCCGCGCGTCAGGCGCGGGCTGGGGATCGCCGTGGCCGTGCTTACGCTCCTGGTCGCGGCCAGCGGCGGATCGATCGTCCTCGAGCAATGGCAGCGCCTGCGTCAGGAGTCCGCCGCACCGCATTCGCCGGCGGGCGCTTGCAATGTGCTGCTCGTCGTCCTCGACACGGTGAGGGCCGATCACCTGAGTCTTTACGGCTATCACCGCAAGACCACGCCGAATCTTGACGCCCTCGCCGACTCCGGTGTCGTCTTTCGCGAGGCCAGAGCCGCCGCGCCCTGGACGCTCGCCTCGCACGCCACCCTGTTCACCGGCCGCTGGCCGCATGAGCTCGGCGTGCGCTGGATGCACCCGCTCGGCCCCCAGGCGCTCACCATTGCCCAGGCCCTCACTCAACAGGGCTACGCAACCGCCGGCTTCGTCGGAAACACCTTCTATTGCTCCTATGACAGCGGGCTCGATCGCGGCTTCACTCATTATGAGGATCACGAGCTCGAGCCGGTCTCCGCCGCCCGCTCGGCCATTCTGGTCGATCTCACGCTCAAAACCGCCGCTGGCTTCGCCCCGATGGTATTAGGCGGAGGACAGGGCGTGCTCAAGCTCGCGCACGGCGAACGCAAGGGAGCGCACCGCGTGAATCACGAACTGGTGCGCTGGCTGCGATCCGGGCGCGATCCGTCGCGGCCGTTTTTCGCGTTCGTCAATTACGTCGACGCCCACGAGCCCTATGTACTGCCCCCCGGCGCCGCGCCGCGATTCTCCCCCACGCCCCTCGACCAGGACGCGCTCTCGTTCCTGGTCGACGCCTGGCCCCAGATCGACAAAACCCGGATCCCACCCAGGTTCCGCGCGCTCGCCCAGGATGCGTATGACGACTGCCTCGCTTTCGTCGACGAGGAGCTGGGCAAACTGGTCCAGCAGCTCAAGCAGCAAGGACTGTTCGAGCAAACGCTCATGATCGTCACCGCCGACCACGGCGAGGGACTGGGCGAGCATGATCTCTTCGACCATGGCGAAAGCCTCTATCGCCCCGAAATCCACGTGCCGCTCGTGGTCGTTCCTCCCGGCGGCAGGGGCTCAGGCCCGGCCGTCACGTCCGCGGTCGTGAGCCTGCGCGATTTACCGGCGACCATCGCCCACTGGATCAACCCGGGCGCCAAGAATCCGTTCCCGGGACAACCGCTCATCCTGAAGAACGCGGCCGGCATCCCAGCCTTGCCAGAACCCTCAACAACACCCGTACGCTCCGAGCTCGAATCACCCAACCCCCGCAACCCCAACCAGGGGCGATCGCCAGCCTACCGTGGACCACTCGTGTCGCTCGTGGAAGGAAATTTCGTTTACATAAGGAACGCGGGTGACGGGAAGGAAGAACTGTTCGACGAACGCGAAGATCCCCGTGAGCTCACCAATCGGGCCAATCAGGCGGAATTCCAGCCAACCCTGGAACGTTTCCGAAACCAGATTGTGAAATCCTCGCCTCCGGCGCAATAGTCTCGCATCTTTGCCAAGGAAGCCTGTTCTTTTGGATCTCCCCCCACTTCGCGTGATCAGCATCTACCTCAAATCACAAAAAAAACTCAACAATGGGAGGATTTTCGATTGCGACCTGAGGCGAGTCCAAGATAAAGTTGGAACGATCTGTTAATCAAAAGACGTTTCCTCCAGCAACAAGGGCGACTTGCCGCTTGCCTGGTCCCGGTGCGTCTGGGTCTGTGCGGTTTCCGTGGAGGTTGAAGTTTATGATGCCTCGCAAGACGAGCGTTTTGCTCACGCTGTCTCTCCTCACTTCCTTCGGTTTGATGACGCTCTTGAGCGGTTGTGGCGGCGAGGGCGGCGGCGAGGTCAAGCCTTCGCCCGAGGCCAAGAAGGCCGATCAGGATCTCCAGAAAAACATGCAGGAATTTATGCAGGGCAAGGGCCAGGCCAAGAAGAAGTGACCCTGGCGGCAAAGCAGCGTCTGAGCGTTTGCGGTTTGCAATCGTCGGTTTTGCCTGGTCCGCGCGGCGTCGCAGGCTTCGTCGCGCGGGGCTCTCATCGTTCGCTCAAGCCTGCGGTCGTGCGTTCCAGGGATGGGGTCTTGCCTTCCCGATCGCAACTCATTTTCTTTTCTTCATGCCCTGGTAGCGAGGGAGGAAACCATGTCTCGAATTCGTCAGCGCGGTTTTACGCTGATTGAGCTTCTGGTCGTGATCGCCATTATTGCGGTTTTGATCGCGCTTTTGCTTCCCGCGGTGCAGTCAGCACGCGAGGCAGCGCGGCGGTCTCAGTGCATTAACAATATGAAGCAAATCGGACTGGCGATGCATAACTATCACCAGGCCGTCGGCACGTTCCCGATGGGCAACACCATCGGTTACTCGTACGTGGGCACGCAAACGTCGTGGGGCACGTTCAGCGCCCACGCGCTCATGCTGCCCTATCTTGAGCAGTCTGCGCTTTATGCGTCCTGCAACTTTAGCTGGGACATCTGGTACGGCACGGGCGCATCGATCAACGCCACGGTCTGGAACACGAAGGTCACGGGATTTCTTTGCCCTTCGGACAACAAGACCGGTGTTGACCATATCAACAACTATTATGGTTCGTTTGGCACGGGCACCAATCCGTGGGCGAGCGACACCAACGGCGTGTTCGCGCCTGAGAACATCTCCTACAGCATCGCGCAAATCCCCGATGGCACGTCAAACACGATCGCCTTCGTGGAAGGGATCGTCGGCTGCTTCAACAACCGCACGATTCCCTGGCGGCAGTATATTTCGGGCGTGCTGGGCTCCGTGCCTTGCAGCCTGTTGCTTTATGACGCCCGCACCAACTTGCAGGCGGTGATGGCCGTTGGGCAGCAGTGCATGTCGATGATCCAGTCTGGCCAGGCCGGCTCGAACAACGACCGCGGCATGCGCTGGCAGACCGGCTCGCCGGGCCTCAGCCTGACGAACATCATCATCACGCCGAATTCACCGCAGTACCAGTTCTCCGGCTGCCGCTGGGATTGCGCGGCGGGTTGCGGTGTTGACTTCGGCCACCTGCACGTTCCCAGCAGCGTGCACCCCGGCGGCGTCAATGTGCTCTTCTCTGACGGCTCGGTCCGCTTCGTGAAGAGCACGGTCAACCAGCTCACGTGGATGTCGCTCGGCTCAACGAATGGCAACGAGGTCGTCTCCTCCGACCAGTATTGAGCCGGCTCTCCTGTAACCAGGCTCGCATCTGGCAGCGGCGATTTCCCTCGCCGCCTTGCCCGGTGCGAGCTTTGCGCGTTGATTCGGTTTCACCTTGCCGCATGAAGTGCCTCCTGCCAGGATAATGAACTGTCAGGAGTTCCTTTTCCGGCGAGGTTCGTCGTGTCGCGCACGTTTCATTACAAGACCCGGCAGCAGCTTGAGTCGCATGCTGAAGCGTTGGGGCTGGACATCGCGTTTCAGAGCGACCTGGCCGCGTTGTTTGCCCCGATCGCGGTTGCGGGCAAGACGGTTGGCAATCGCCTGGCGATCCTGCCGATGGAAGGTTGCGACGCCCTGGCGGACGGCAGCCCCGGCGAGCTCACCGTGCGCCGATTCGAGCGTTTTGGCGACGGCGGCGCCAAGCTCATCTGGGGTGAGGCCTGCGCCGTGGTGCCGGAAGGCCGCGCCAATCCCCGCCAGCTTGTCATCACACCCGCGAACGTTTCACGCTTTGCTCAGCTTGTGGACGCGACCCGGGCAGCCCACCACGCGGCCAATGGACGAGACGACGATCTCTTGCTCGGCCTTCAGCTCACGCACTCGGGGCGATATAGCTGCGGCAGGCCGGTGCTGGCCGCGCATGATCCCCATCTGGACCCGCGCACGATCGTGGACAGGGCGAGCGGCCAGGTTGCGAACGCGTCAGTGCCGCTGATCACTGACGACGAGCTCGCGCGGCTGCAAGATCGCTATCTCGAGTCGGCCCGCCTTGCGCATCATGCAGGGTTTGAGTTTATTGATCTCAAGCAGTGCCATCGTTATCTGCTGAACGAACTGCTGGGGGCGCGGACACGCCCAGGCCGCTACGGCGGTGCGTTTGAAAATCGCACGCGCTTTATCCTCGAGCTGGTCGACCGGCTCCGCGGCGAGCTGCCGGATCTCGCGGTGGCAACGCGGCTAAATCTTTACGATGGCCTTCCTTTTGCAAAGGGGGAGGATCGCGTGGGCGTCCCAAGCGCGCTCCGCCCCGCGACACACAATGTTTGGGGCGCGCGTGAAGATGATCCGCTCGCCATCGATTTGACTGAGCCGCTGGCGCTTGCTCACGCGCTGACCTCGCGCGGAGTCAGCCTGATCGCGGCCACGGTGGGCAATCCCTACGCGAGCGCCCATCTTCTGCGCCCGTTCGAAGCCGCTCCTCCAGATGCTTACGCCCCCCCCGAGCATCCGCTCACCGGCGTCGCGCGGCACCTTCACCTGACCGCGACACTGGCACAATCAGAGCCCCAGGCAATCACCGTGGGCGCAGGTTATACCTGGCTCCAGCAATATGCCTTCGAAGCGGGCGCCGCCAACGTCTCGGCCGGCCGGGTCGCCTTCATGGGCATGGGTCGAGCGTCTCTTTCTCAGCCCGATTTCGCGCGCAGGCTCGCGAGTGGGGAAGGGCTCGACCGCAAACGCATCTGCCGCACCTTCAGCCTCTGCACAGCGCTCATGCGATCCAAGAATAACGCCGAAGGCCAGTTCCCCGCTGGCTGTCCTCCGTTCGACAAGCAGGTGTATGGCCCCATCTGGGAGGCTGCCAGGATCTCAAACACCCTGAGCATGATCCTGCTCGCGATCGGATTTTTCTTTACCAGCGCACGCGTCCGGGCGGGAGATTCCCCCGATACGGCCGGCCGCGATCAGCGCAGTGTGGTCAGGATGCCCGCCACGCCTTGCGAATGGGTCACCTGGGGCAATATCTGGCTGGGAATGGGGGAACATCGCAGGGCGATCGACGCCTACACCCACGCGATCGAGCTCGATCCCAGCAACGAGACAGCGCTCGTGTTTCGTGCCGAGGCATGGGCCGCACACGAGGATCGCGAGCGCGAGAGCGAGGACTATTCGCGATTGATCGCGATCGCTCCCTCGAATGCGAGCTATTTCGATGCGCGAGGGCGATCGTATTCCGAGCAGGGGCGGCACAATGCGGCGATCACGGACTTCAACCGGGCGATTGCGCTTGCCCCCCGGAACGCGGAGATCTGGCTCGATCGCGGGATCGAATGGCGCAAGGATCTGAAGCACGCGCTGGCGCTTGCGGATTTTGAACAGGCAATCGCGCTCGATCCGGGGCTTGGCCGCGCCTATGCCGCGCGTGGCGAAATCATGAGGCACAGGAAAGACTACGAGTCAGCGATCCAGGAATACGAGCGCCTGCTCAGGGCCGATCCCGCGGATCCCGAGGGGCACCGGGCGCTGGCGCGGCTGCTCGCCACCTGCTTTGAAAAGTCCATCCGCAACGCCAATCGGGCAGTGACCGAGGCCAAAATCGCCTGCGAGCTCACGCATTTCCGCAATGTGGACTGCCTGGATACGCTGGCCGCGGCCTACGCCGAGGCCGGCGACTTCAACGCTGCGGTGGAATCGCAGGCCCAGGCGCTCAAGATGCTCCTGGATTCGCACATGGGGCGAACCAAGAAGGCCAGGGAGTTCGACACGCGGCTCGCGCTTTACAAGGTCCGCAAGCCCGCGCGGGAGTAATGCACGCGTCAGGAACAGGAGCGGAGAAAGCCCTCGACCATTTGCCGCAGGCCGCCATCGACCTCGAGCCCGTGTTCGCGCCCCTTGTGCGCTACTTCATCCGCGGTCCAGCCGTGGGTCCTCGCCAGGTGCAGCAGAACGAGTGCCACTGCGCGTCCCCCGCGCCTGCAATGCACGAGCACCTGCTTCGAGCCCTCCGTGTGCTTGCAAAGAAACTCGCACACAGACTGCACCCCCTCCGACGTCAGCGGTGCGCCCCCGACGCCGTGATGGAGATACTCGAGCCCAATCCGCCTCGCAACCTCGCCTTCCTCACTCGGAGAAAGCGGCTGCTCCGGCTCGCCCTCGTTCCGAAGGTTCACCACCGCAACCACGCCCGCCGCCTTGAGCTGCGCGAGGTCGGACTCGCTCGGCTGGTCGCCGATCAAAATCTCCTGGGTCACACGCTTGAGCACGTCCATCGTCGGTTCCTCTCGCTCAGTCAGCAGGCTCGGAGACGCCGGGGATCGCCCGTTCGCGTCCTAGCTTACTGCGAGCGATTGCGTTTCGTCATCCGCGCCGCGGGCAAGTGGGTTCCCAGCGCGACGATCGAGCCCGCTCTCAGGTCACCTGGAGTCGGTCTTCTTCGATTTCGCGGTGCTCGATTTCGCGGTGCTCGATTTCGATTTCGATTTCGTTTTCTGCTTCGGCTCCGCGGTTGACGTCTCACCCTCGGTTTTCTCGCCCGGCTCCTCCACGCCGTGTTCGACCGGGCGCTCGCCGAAGATCTTCTCGAAATTGGGAAAGCCGTACTTGCGAACGATCGGGCCGCTCATGGGTATCAATCCTGGGTTTTCACGAGTCGAAAGGGGCCCGCATGATTGCCGCGGGCCCCGCGAGCCGCAACTACGCCTTGGCCTGCGCGTCGGCAAAGGCTGAGTCAAAGACACGCCCGGACGATTTGAAGCCCATGCGTTCCTTGACGAAACGCGCTGCCTCGGCCGCGCCGTATTCGCGGTCCATGCCGCAATCTTCCCACTCCACGGAGAGCGGGCCGGTGTAGCCGATGTCGTTCAGGGCGCGGGCGATTTCCTCGAAGTTCACCTGGCCGCGCCCCGGGGAACGGAAATCCCAGCCGCGGCGCGGATCGCCGAAGTTGAGATGTGACGCCAGAATCCCCGAGCGGCCGTCGAGCGTCCGCGCGGCGTCCTTCACATGCACGTGGTAGATTCGGTCCGGGAACGCGCGGATGAATTGCACAGGGTCGACCATTTGCCAATGCAGGTGGCTAGGGTCGAAATTGAAGCCGAATTCCGGGCGATAATCCACGGCCTTGAGCGCCCGCTCGGCGGTGTAGATATCGAACGCGATCTCGGTGGGGTGAACCTCGAGCGCGAACTTGACGCCGCACTCCTTGAAGACGTCAAGGATAGGATTCCAGCGCTCGGCGAAGAGCTTGAAGCCGTCCTCGATGGTGGCATCGGAAACGGGCGGGAACGAGTAAAGCAGGTGCCAGATCGAGGAGCCGGTGAAGCCGTTGACCACCGGTACGCCCAGCTTCCTGGCCGCGCGGGCGGTGTCTTTCATCTCCGCGATCGCCCACTCGGTCTTCTTCCCGGAGTTCCCGCGAATTTCGGCGGGCACCCAGTCGTCGGTGCGAGAGTCGTTGAGGTCGAGCACGAGCTGCCCGACCAGGTGATTCGAGATCGCCCACGTCTTGAGCCCATACTTCGCGAGCAGATCATGCCGGCCCTTGCAGTAGCCTGGGTCGTGGAGCGCCTTCTGGACGTTGAAGTGGTCGCCCCAGCAGGGCAGTTCGATGCCGTCGTAACCCCACTTGCTGGCTTTTTCGCAGATCACTTCGAGCGTCAGGTCGGCCCACTGGCCCGTGAACAGGGTTGCGGGTCGGGACATGGAACATTCTCCGGTATACGCTGTCGCGGGCGGTAGGGCGTCCTATTTGGGCGCTGCGCCTGGCGGTGGTTGAACTTGGGGTTAAGCGACGATGCCTCGCGGGTGCGATCGCCCAGCGCAACATAGCGCCCGTGGATGACGTTGTCAATGATTTGACCGATCGGGCTCCTGGGAGCCATACTGCCTAGGTTCCTGAATTGATTGGATTCCCGTGCGAGCAGGCTTGGGATGGTGCTGAAGGCGGTCTTATTCGATTTCGACGGCGTGCTCGTCGATGGCGAGAATTATCACATCGCGGCCTGGCAGCGTGCGCTTGCGCCATTGGGCTGGGCGATTGCCGAGCCTCCGGCCGCGCGCGCGGCGGAGCTCGACGACGGTGCGTTTCTGGCGGAGTATTTCGGGTCGCGGGGCGTGAGCGATTATTGCTCGGAGCCCTGGATGGCGCGCAAGCAGGCGATCGCGGTTGAGCTTTTCCGTGATGCGCCCAGGTTTTATGCCGGCACGGTTGAGCTGGTCAAACACCTCGCGGGCCGAATCAAGCTGGGGATCGTCACCACAACCTGGCGTGAGAACGTGGCCGCCGCGCTTGCCGCGCGCGGGCTGGATGCCGCCTTCGAGGTCATCGTCGCCCGGGAGGACGTCCGGGCGCCGAAGCCGGATCCGGAAGGCTACAAACTGGCGCTCGCGCGGCTGCGGCTCAGAACGGCGGCCATGGCGATCGAGGACTCTCCCTCGGGCGTTGCTGCCGCGCGCGCGGCGGGGCTCAAGGTTCTTGCCGTCGGCCACCGCCGGCCGCCCGGAGACTGGACGCAAGACGCAACCTACCTCCCCGCGCTCGAACCGCTCGCGCCTGTGCTCGAGGCGATCGGCCTTTAGTTCAAGAGATCGACATAGCGTTATACGCACGCTCGTTTACTTATTCAAGCGATGGCGGCTCCGCCAGCAGCCTTGCCAGCTCGCCTGGATTTGCGGTGTAAAGTTCCGTATAGCCGCAACTGGCGCAAATAGTCGCCGTGGTTTCGTGCTGCACGGAACCCTTGAGGAGCAGGGCGTCCGGCCGCTTGTAGCCGACGGCCACAAGCGGCGCGGAGGAGATGCGATCCACCGAGACCGCCATCCGCACATTCTCCAGGATCTCCTTGCCGCCGCATCTGGGACAGGGGCCTGCTTTCATCGCGCAATTCCTCCTGGATTCGTCATGGATTTGCTCATGGTGCGGATGCGGTCGCGTGCTGCCGCGGAGCGCTCGGGCCCGCCGCGGTTTGCCCGGCGGAGCTCGACTTCGCACCGGGTTTGTCCCCCAGCGTGCGGCGGATGAAATCAAGCTGGAGCCGGTTGTAGTGGGCGCCAAAGATCCCATGCCGCGAGCCGGGGTAGATCATGAGCTCGAAGTCCTTGTCGGCGTCCTCGAGCGCCTTGACGAGCCGCATCGTGTTGCGCAGCGATACGTTATCGTCGATCGCCCCATGCAGGATCAGCAGCCGGCCGTGCAGGTTCTCGGCAGCGCGCACGACCGACGAAGCGTTGTAGCCTTCGGCGTTGTCGCGGGGCAGGCCCATGTAGCGCTCGGTATAGATCGAGTCGTAATCGCGCCAGTCGGTCACGGGTGCGCCGGCGATTCCCGCGGCAAAAAGCCTGGAATGCGTAAGCGCATAGGACGTGATGTAGCCGCCGTAGCTGTGGCCGGCCATGCCGATTCGGTCGCCGTCGACATACGACTTTTGCTTGAGCCACTCGATGGCGTCGGTGATGTCCTCGAGCTCACGCACACCGAGCGTCCTGTAGCCCACCCAGGCGGATTTCGCCCCCTTGCCGCTCGCGCCCCGCGGATCCATGTGGAACACGATGAACCCCTCGTGCGCGAGCGCGTGATCCCGCATCCGGCCCCCGCCCCAGGAATTCGAGACCGTGGGCGTGTGCGGGCCCGCGTAGGTGGTAAACCAGACAGGGTACCGGTGATTCGGGTCGAGATCGGGGGGCAGGATCAGCTCCGCCTCGAGCGGGAAGCCGTCGCGGGCGGGAATCTGGAAGTGCGACCGCGACCCAAATCTCCACTGCTTGAGATCGTGCGACGGATTCGAATCCGTCACGCGCACCTGAACGCCCGAGCCGTCTCGCAGCCGCGATCGGGGGGGCGCGTCGGTCGTTGAGCTCGAGTCCAGGAAGAGCGACCCGTCCGGACTCATCGAAACCTGGTGCACGCCCGGCTCGGGCGTCAGCCGTTCGATCGGGCTGCCGGGCTTTACACGGTAGAGATTCGCTCCCGTGGGCTCGTCCTTCGTCGCGGTGAAGTAAACCCAGCCCGTGCTGGGATCAACATGCTCGATCGAGCGTACTTCCCAATCGCCCTGGGTCAGCCGCGGCTTTTCGGCCCCTGAGTAATCGTAGCGGTAGATATGCTTGTAGCCGTCGCGCTCGGAGAGCCAGAGAAACTCGTCCCGGGTATAGGCATGGATCGGTCCCATGCTCTCGATCCAGGCTTTCGTGGCGTCGCGGAAGAGCTTCCGGGGCGCGGCCCTGGCGCCGCCGGGCTCGAAAAGCACAAGATCAAGCCAGCTCTGGATGCGATTCTGGGCGTAGCAATAAGCGGCCTTCGAATCAGGCGTCCAACCGACCTCGCTGATCAGGAAGTCGGCGGGCGGATAGCTCGAGAGATCGGCCCAGGTGATCGTGCCGCCGGCCGCCGGAGCGATGCCCAACCGCACGGTGGGATTCGGCTCGCCCGAGCGAGGATATCGCGTCTGCTCAACCCTGCGCGGGCTGGCCGTATCGTCAAGCACGGTGTGATAGGGAACCATCGAGGCATCAAACTGCATAAATGCAACATGCGTGCCGTCAGGGCTCCACCAGAAGGCAGGCCAGCGGCGGTTGAAGATCTCCTCGAAATAAACCCACACGGCCTGGCCGTTGCGCAGATCGTCACGGCCGCCGGTCGTCAGCCTGTGTTCCGCGGGGTTGTCGATCGCGACGGTGTAGAGGTCGAATTCGCGGACGAATGCGACTTTCTTGCCGTCGGGGCTGAACTGTGCGAACTCCTCGGGGCCTTTGTGGTTTGTGAGCCGCACGACCTTGCTGCCATCGAAGCGTGCGTAGAAGAGGTCGTCCTCGTGCGTGAACAGAAAGCCCTTTTTGGCTGGATCCATGCGGAACTCGCCTGCGCCCAGAACTGAGCTGGCGCCTCGGGTGCCAAGCGCGGGCTCCCTGGCGAGCGCGGCGGAGAGGGCGCGGCGATCAAAAAGCGGCCGGGACGCGCCAGTGCGGGCGTCGACCACGGCAAGCCCGCCGCGGCCCACCGTGAGCCAGTGCTTGCCGTCGTACCAGTTCGTGCCCGCGCGGAATCCGCGACCGCCGCGCATCCCACCGGGCATCGTCTCAAACGTGATCGGGCGAGGCGCCAACTGATCCTCAGGCAACGGCTCGGAAGCGGCCGTGAAGAGTGTGCCAGTTCCAACCAACCGCACCACAGGATAATCGCCTTCGACCTTGAGCCCCTGGTCAAAGAAGCCCCATGTCAGCAGCCCGTCTTCCGATTCCGCCTCAAGCAGGTACGCAGCGAGCGAGCCGGTCCCCTGCGCGGCGGCCACCACCAGGGTGCCCGCCTTGATCATCCGCGACTCGGTCCGCGCAGTCGTCTTGACCACCGTGGTCGGCAGCCGCTCCTGCCGGGGATGCTCGAGCGAGTCAATGCGATCAACCTCGACTTCGAGCACCACATCCTCCCGCAGCTCCTCCACGCTCAGGCCGTGCCGTTTGAGTGTCTCAATCGCCCGCGAATACTCCGCAGGCACCAGATACGCCTGCGGGCGCGGCCGAGACAGCGTGGTCTCAAAGCTGTTCACAAGCGCAAGCTCGTAATCCTTCGGCTCCTCACCGCGGACGCGGCGGCCGTTTTCCATCCGCTCCACATAACCCAGCACCGTCGCTTTCCCAGGCGCGGCCTTGAGCCTCGACCGCAGCGCGACCGGAACAGGCCCCGTTCGCGCCTGCGCCGAACCCGCCTTCGCAAGCAGGCTCATGATCTCGGCCTTGTGATCGACCGCGAACTGCAAGCATTCCTTCACGAAGTCGCGGGTCGCGCGCACACGCGTCTTGTACGGGGCGTAAGAATACGCCTCCGAAAGCACCGAAAGCCGATTCCGCAGGCCGAAATACGTTGTGCCGTAGCGCGCTTCCGCCGGATAGGTCGTCCAGGCGGTATGGTCGCGGTTGAAGTTGCCGTAATAGAACGCCTTGAGCCCCGTCTTCTTCTCGAACGACGCAGTCACACCCGGAAAAAAAGACTTGCGCATGAATTCGACGATGCGAGGATCGCCCGCCGGGCTCTTGGGCCCCTCATAGGTGATGGTGTAGCGGTGATGCGAGCCGTTGGTGGTGTGGGTATCAATGAACAGATGCGGATTCCACTGGTTCAGAAAGCGGACGAGCCCGCGTGTTTCCGCCGCCTCGAGCTTGATGAAATCGCGGTTGAGATCGAGCCCGCGCGCGTTGCCGCGCTGGCCCATGCCTTCGTCGGGACCAACCTGGCCCGGGCGATTGTTTTTCGAAACGCGTTCGTTGCCGTCGGTGTTATAAATCGGCACGACGGCCAGAATGAGATCCTTGAGCAGGGGGGGATGAGCCGCCAGGAATTCCTCGCGCAGGAGGATCGGCAGAGCTTCCTTGCCGCAAACCTCGCCAGCGTGGATATTGGCGATGACAAGGCAAAGGAGCTTGCCCGAGCGCTTCGCCTCGTCGGCGGATTTGACGGGAGGATCCGCCACGAGCAACAGGGGAATCGAGCGGCCTTCCGTGGAGACGCCAAGCTCGGACAAGCGCGCGCAAGGTGCAGCGCTCGCGTAAGCCTTGCACCAGGCCATGACCTCGTCGTAGCGCGCGGTTGCCTTGAAATTGCTCTTTTCCCCGACGGTCAGGAGCTCGTCGCCAGCCGCGGCCGCTCCAACCGACACCGCGCCCGCGCAAAGTACAATGAACGTGATAAGCTGTCGCGGCACAAGTTGCTCCTTGAATCGCCCTCGGATGTGAGGTCTCGCGTTCCCTGTGACGGATCAATCCCGGTCCGTGCCTTTCAGGCTACATCGGTGCGAATCCAAAATCGAGCATCAATCCCACGCTCCGCGCCCGTTTACTGTTGATCATGGAGGCAAGAAAACGTGCGTTCCCGCCTAGGACCAAGCCCCGAATTCGACCGGCTCCGAGCGGGCGAGCCTGACATCTCACTCGCCCGCGTCGCTCTCGAGATCGCAAAAGATCACAATCCCCATCTCGATATCGAGCATTATCTCGACCGCATCGACAAGCTCGCCGAGCGCGTGCTCGACCGCCGCCGGCCCGACGCATCGGTTCGCGAAGTCCTCCTGCAAATCAACTGGATTCTCTACGTCGAAGAGGAACTGCGGGGCAACACCGCCGAATACTACGACCCCCGCAATAGCTTTCTGAATGAGGTCCTCGACCGTAAGCTCGGCATCCCCATCAGCCTGGCCGTCATCTATCGCGAGATCGGGCGCAGAGTCGGCCTCGATCTCGAGGGGGTCAACCTTCCTCATCACTTCATGCTCCGGGTCGAGGACGAAGGGGAAATTCTCTTCGTCGACGCCTTCCATGCCGGCAGCCTGCTCGACGAGGAACGCTGCCGGGAACGCTTAACCCAGCTCACCGAAAAACCAATCTCACTCGCCCCGCACCTGTGCGAGCCTTGCCCGCCGCGGACCCTGATCAGCCGCATGCTGCGGAACTTGAAGATCATCCATCACGCCGAACAAGACCTGCCCTCGTTGCTGCCCATCCAGCGCAGGCTCGCGGCGCTCACACCCGACGCGCCCGATGAACTCCGTGATCTGGCAATCACGTGTGTAAAATTAGGCAAATTAGGCGAAGCAGCAGACGCGTTCCACGACGCCATCATGCACACACACTCTCCAGACCAGAGGCGAGAGCTGGAGACGGCAAGGTCACTCGTTCTTAAGGAACTGGCAAGGCTCAATTAGGCACAAGCTCCGTGCAAATGGGGGCTTCGGGAAAAATGCGTTAGGTGGTCTATCTCTTTTGATCAAGTTGAGTCAAGTGGAGGTACCGGATCTGTCGATGAATGATGACGCGTCATTCGCGAAGAGTTCGCGCCGGCGGTGATAAGCAACATGTGCCGCAACGAGTGACGAAGGCAGTCGATCAGGATGATCGATGCTGGGCTCAAGCGAGCCCCTGCTGCCTGCGCCGGCAAAATCGAACGTGGAGGAGGTCGTCGCGTCATGCGAGCAACAACACTGAGTTCTGGCCTCCTTGCGATCGCGGCGCTGCTCTCTGGCTGCTCGCAAATGCAGGGTTACCGTGCCCAGGGTCCGGCGAACGTACGCACGGACGTGTCGGTGGGTGATCGGCCCATATCGGTCGCCGCCGGTGAATCGGGCGCCTCCACGCGTCAGATGATCGAACCGCCGGAGACTCCATCACGTTCGGGAGCAAGGATTTCGGGCCGGGTTTATGACGACCGCGGGCAGCCGGCGGCAGGTGCGAAGGTTCGGCTCGCAGTCAATGGTGCGCCTGGCGGACGAATCCGGGCGACGACCACGGATGAATCTGGCGGGTTCACGATCCGGGACCTGCATCCTGGCTCGTCCTATACCCTGATCGCCGAATTCGAGGACCAGGACGTCCTGCTATCCGGGCGAATCCGCACGGAGGCGCCTCGGACGGGTGCGCGAATCGATCTTGCACCGGAAAGCGAAGAGTCCGGCAAGGCCGCGATCAAGCCGGCACGGACCAAGGTGGATCCGATCTCCCGGATTGAGGATGAATCGGGGGACGAGGTTCCGGCGGCCCGGCGCGGATCTGTTGTGAATGAGGAGGATGTTGCCCCCGAGGCGGACGAAGAGCCGCGGGTATCGCGTGTGCAACGGAGCGAAAGCGCGCGGCACGCGAGCTGGAGCCGGCACGAGGAGGCCACGAACACCAGGCGAACCGCCCGCGCGGGAGCGGAAGAGCCAGTGTCCACGGCGCCCAGCCAGCGCCCTGTCTCGGGTGACGCGCTCGATGACGAGGGACCGAACCCGCTGCCGCCGGCGCTTGAGGTTGAGCCGCAAGCGCTCGCGCCGGCGGTCATTCCGGCCGAGGAGCGGGTCGCCGCGCGGCGCGGGGTTGTTGACGGCAATGTGAAGCAGGCCCGGGCCGATGATTCGTGGCAAGAGCCCTCACGCCTGATCCCGGAAGATCTGGTTCCCCGCACGGACGACGCGGCTGCGCCGCGGAAGAGTCCCAAGCGTGACGACGCGATTATTATTGGAGATGAGCCGGCACCCGCGCGGGTTGCCGCCCGCCGCAAGCCCGGGGCGCTCGCGCGTGCAGGCGACCGCGGCAACACGGCCGATGCACCCCAGGACGACCCCATCGCCAGGAAACCTGTCGCCAGGCAAAACGCCCCCCGCACGCTCGACCGCCCAACCTGGGGTGAAGTCGCCCTTCAGTCGCGCGAGGTGCCGCTCGATGAGGGCGTGCGCAAGGCGGCGCTGGCCACCCGTGCAGCCGATCCCTCCCTCGCCACCAGATCGGCTGAACGCCTGGCCCCCGCGAGCACTGCCGCAATCGCGACCCCAACCCGGCCCACCTCGCCCGGACTGCTGGGATCGCTCTTCGCTCGCCCACGCCCCGCCCAGCCCAGCGACAGCCCCACGCCCGGCATCTGCCGCTACGACCCCGCGGAACGCAAGCTCATCGAACTCGAACTCCCAGGAATCGACGGCAAAAACGTGGCCCTCAAGTCAATCGACGCCGACCTCATCCTGCTCGACTTCTGGGGAAGCTGGTGCCAGCCCTGCAAGGTCTCGATCCCACACTTGATCGAGATCCAGACCAAGCTCGGACCAAAATATGTCCAGGTCGTTGGCATTGCATGCGAGCGCAGCTCCAACCCCGCCGAGCGTGCCGCCGCAGCCGCTCGCGCTGTCAAGCAATTCGGCATCAACTACCCCGTGCTACTCTCCAGCATGGACGGCAAGTGCCCCGTCCAGAACGTCCTCCAGGTCCATTTCTATCCCACCATGATCTTGCTCGACCGCGAAGGGCACATCCTCGCCCGGGAGCATGGCGCCACCGAGACGACGCTCGGACGCATCGACCGCGCCATCGCCGATCACCTGCGATCGAACGCACGCACCTCCGCCGCGCGCTAACCTCGCCCGGCAGCGTGGACGGAACCAGGAGAGCCCAGGCCTGGCTCCTTGTAACTTTTTCCACGCGCACAGAGTCGGCCAGGGGCCTCTCACGAGCGTGCTTAATCGTCATCTCCCCGTGTCCCATTCGTACCTCGTTGACCTGGCAAACTTTGGGGATTTTGCGACTCGCGCCAGGGAACACACTTAAGGCAAGGCATGGTGGAACGGATTGTGCTTGTGGTGATCACGAATCGGCTGCTCTCGGCCGATCAAGAAAGGGTGACCGGGAACAGGAAGTCAGGCTCGGTCGAGAGTGAGAGATTCGGCGAACAGGATGGAGTTCCCGATGGACGCACGCATCCGGCGGGTTTTGCTGGGACGCAGGGAGTTTGTGGGCGGCCTCGTGAGCTGTGCAGCGGCGCTGCCGTTCGCGGGGGTGCATGCAGCCGGTCTAGGAGGCCGGCGCATCGATCCAGCCCAGATCGTCCCGCTCGACCGGCTCAAGCCTGAGGCTCGCGACCAGGTTGCCGAGGTCATCCGCGAATACACCTTTCACCGCCAGGGTGAGGCAGACACCTTCCCCTGCGACGGCAATCTCTACCTCAATCTCGTCAACGAGCCGCTCTTACCCCTCTCGCTCTGGAAGGACCTGGCAGACTCGCCCGTCGAACTCGCCAAGATCTCGCCCAGCCGCTACCAGGGACGCGACGGCTCAGGCTCGACCGCAACCTGGGAATTCGCCTATCGCTCGGCCCAGCTCCACGTCTTGCTTGCCTACTTCAATTACGTGAGCCCACGCGGCAACGCGCGAATCGACGCCCGCATTGTGCTGCTTGTGCATGCCAACTTTGAACGCGCGTCGAACGGCGAGCCTGTGGTGCGGCATGACGTCGAGGCCTTCGTGAAGGTCGACTCCAGGGGCTGGAAAACTCTGGCTCGCACCGTCCGCCCAGTCATCGAACGTGTGCTGGAAGATCAGGTGCGCGAGGCGGGTTACTTCGTCTCGCTGATGTCGAAGCTGGTGGTCACCTATCCCAAGTGGGCGATCGATGTGGTCGAATCCCATCACGAGATCGACCCCGCCACGCGCAAGCGATTCCAGCAAATGGTCATCGCCAACAGCAAGCCGGGGGCGTCGAACGGCCGCCCCGTGGTTCTGCGCGACGCGCAGGCTTCGAACCTGCCCACACGCTGACGAGCCCGCTTCAAGCCCGGTCGCTCAGCACCCCAGAACCAAGCATGTCAACACATGCTTTGTTCTGGGGTCTTATGCATGGCAATACGATAACGTCTTCGTTGGCGAACTCATTGGAGATTCAACCTCTTTTGCCGCGAATCAAGGCGCGGCGGAGGTGGTTGCCGGGCGCTGATGCGGCCGGCTGGCTTCGTGTCCGTGCGCGGGGCTCTGCGCCACACTGAAGCGGATGCCCAGCCGGCTCGCCAGGTTCTTCACCATGTCGAGCAGCACGTAAAACACCGGGGTAACGAGCAGCGCGAGCACCAGCGAAAACATCTGGCCGCCGATGATCACCTTGGCCATGCTGGCACGCGCGCCTGCGCCTGGCCCCTTGCCCAGGGCGATCGGGATCATCGCCGCCACCAGCATCACGGTGGTCATCAGAATCGGCCGCAACCGCGTGCGATTCGCCGTCAGAATCGCCTCGTGCCGCGGCATCCCCTCCTTGCGGAGCTGGTTCGTCGCGTCCACCTGCAAGATGCCGTTCTTCTTCACGATGCCCACAAGCATGAAAAGCCCGAACATCGCATAAAGATCCATTGGTGTCTTGAACAGTACAAGCGACAGCATGCCGAAGGGAACGGTGACGGGCAGCGACATCAAAATCGCGACCGGCTGCAGCCAGCTTTCGAACTGTGCGGCAAGAATCATGTACATAAAAAGAATCGAGAGCACGAAGGCGATCATGAAGTAGTACCCGGTCTCGCCCAGGGTCTTGGCCTGGCCGGTGAAGACGTAGGTATACTGGGGCGGCAGCTTCATTTCCTTGAGGATGCGATCCGCGCGGTTGACTGCCTCGCCCAGGCCGATTCCCTCGGGATTGCCGACGACGGTGACGATGCGTTCGCGTGAGAGGCGTTCGATTTCGGTTGGGCCGCGGTCTTCGCGCAGCTTCGCCAGGCTGGCAAGCTTGACGAGCCCCACGGAGGTCGACGGGAAGGTGATCTGATAGAGGTCGTGGCTTGAGCCGCGCTCCCGGGAATCGGCCCGCAGCCAGACGTCGTACTGTTCATCACCTTCGCGGAACTTGGAAACGGGCATGCCGCCGATCAGGATCCGCAGGGTGTCAGCCACGACGCCCACGGGCACGCCGAGGTCGCTGGCGGCCTCGCGATCGACGTCGACCTGCACTTCGGGCTTGCGCAGCGACAGCGTGGTGTCGAGATCGACAAGCCCTGGCTCCTTGCGCAGCCCCTCGATCAAACGGTCGGCGTAGCCTTCGAGTGTGGTGAGTTCCGGGCCGGAGAGGCTGACCTGGAAGGTCTGGGCGCGGTTGCCCACGCGGAAGGAGGAGACATCATCCACCGAGACTCGCAGGTCGGGATATTCTTCCAGGAATGCCCGCGCCTCGCGCTGAACCTCGAACTGGGTGTACTCCGCGCCCGAGAAGAAGCGCTTCACATGGCCTGGCAGATCCCACCAGCCGGCGACGGGGATCGCGCTGCCGCGTTCCTCGAGGTCGGTCATGCGCACGTAAATCGAGCCGCGGGTGACGTTCCCCTCACCCTTGACCACGCGGCCGCCGCCGGTCTGCCCGATCGTGGTGAAGACGTGCTCGGTCCCCGTGAGCTTGCGGAGCCGGCCCTCGAGCTCCGAAAACAGCGTCGACGTTCGCTCGAGGCTGTAACCTTCCGGCGTATTGATGGTGACCTCGTATTCGCTCTGATCGTCGCGTGGGATGAGCGTGATGCCCATCACCCTGCCGATCGGCACCGTGGCCGCGATCACCGCGATCGTGGCCAGCACGACCACGGTCTTGGCCCTGAGCGAAAGCCGCAAGAGTGCGCCATAGGACCCATCGATCAAGCGATAGATGAAGCCCGACTTGGAGTGGGCGCTTCCGCCTTCCGCATGTTCGAGCTTGAGAAACCGGCTGCACAGCATGGGCGTGAGTGTGAACGACACGAACAGGCTCATGAGCACGGCGAAGGCCACCGTGAGCCCGAAGCTCGAGAAGAACCGGCCGACGATCCCGCCCATGAAGGCGATCGGCAGGAAGATCACGACGAGCGACAGGCTGGTGGCAAGCACCGCGAGTGCGATTTCACGCGTGCCTTGCCGCGAGGCCGACATACCGTCCATGCCGTCCTCTTCCATGTGGCGGAAGATATTTTCATGTACCACCACCGCGTCGTCGATCACGATGCCGATCGCCAGAATGAGGCCCAGCATGGTGATGTTGTTGAGCGTGAAGCCCATGTAGCGCATGAAGAGGAACGTCGGCACGATCGAGGTCGGGATGGCGAGCGTGGCGATCAGGGTGGTGCGCCAGTCGCGGATGAAGAGCAGGATGGTGACAGAGACCAGGATCGCGGCCAGGATGAGGTGGAATTTGACTTCCTCGATCGATTTCTTGATGAAGCGGGACTGGTCGCGGATGATCTCGATTTTGATGTCGGGGGGCAGGGCGGGCATGAGCTGGCGGAGCCGCGCGCGGACGTCGTCGACGACCTTCACGGTATTGACGCCCGACTGCTTCTGGACAACGAGCCCAACGGCCGTCGCGCCATCGAGCCGGGTGAAAGAGCGCGGCTCCTCGTAGGAATCCTCCGCGCGGCCGACGTCCCGCACCCGCACGGGGTAGCCGTTGCGGTTGGCGATGATCAGGTTCGAGAACTCGCGCTCGTCGCGCAACCGCCCCAGCGTGCGCAGCACAAGCTCGCGCGGCCCCTGGTCGATGCGCCCGCCAGGAACCTCCAGGTTCTGGCGCATCAGCGCCATTCGCACATCTTCAACTGAAAGATTGTAGGCCGAGAGCAGCTCGACATCGACGATCACGTTCATGGCGCGGGATCGGCCGCCGACCAGGTTGATCGCGCCCACGCCGCTGACCGTTTCGAGCCGTTCCTTGATTTGCCTGCGGGCGATCTCGGTGGTCTCGCGAAAGTCACGCTCGCCGGAAACGGCGATCGTCATCACGGGCACCGAGCCGGTATCGAACTTGTCGACGACGGGGGGGTCGGTACCATCCGGCAGGTCGGCCAGGATCGTATTGATCTTGTCGCGGACTTCCTGGGTTCCCACGTCGCCATTTTTCGAGAGGACGAACTGCACAGTGAGCGTCGACACGCCCTCGGTGGTGACCGAGCGCAACTCATCGATGCCCGAGACGGTGTTGATGATGTCCTCGATCGGCTTGGTGACGGTGGTCTCCATTTCCTCGACGCTCGCCCCCTTGAGCACCGTGGTCACGGTGCAAACGGGGAAATCGACGTCGGGAAACAGGTCCACGCCCAGGTCGCCGTAGGAGACGAGCCCGAGCACGACCGGGATCAGGACGAGCACCCAGGTGAAGACAGGCCGATTGATACAGACGTCCGAGATGGTCATGGGCGTCTCGATTGGAAATGGAATGGAAATGAGTCTGGATACCGAGCGGTTTGGGCAGCGTTATTGGCTGCTGGCCTCGCGAACCGGGGCCGCCGGGGTCTGTGCGGACTGAGCGGCGGCGGGGGGGCGCGGCTTTTCGTCGGCCAGGGGCTGGCGAATGGTCACGCGCGTGCCGTTGGCAAGCCGGGTCTGGCCGGAGGTGATCACGTCCGCCGCCTGGGGGAGCTTCCCCGCGATTTCGATCCAGCCTGGGCCTTCGCGGCCGGTGGTGAGTCCGTCGATCACGCGTGAGACGCCGTTCTCGGCGACAAAGATCTTGGTCACGCCAGCGAAGCGCACGAGCGCCTCGACGGGCACAACGGCTGCGCTCGCCTCGGCGTCGACCACGATCGACGCCCGCGCGAAGCCGCCGGGACGGAGCAAGCCTGAGCCATTGGGCACCACGGTCTCAACCTGGAAGGTTCGGCTGGCCGGATCAACAGCCGGGTTGATGCGCGAGACCAATCCCTCGAAGGGTTGGGCCGATTGGGCACGCGTCAAGAGCCGCACCTTCTGCCCCAGCTTGACCTCGCCGACATACTGCTCAGGCGCCTGGCACCAGAGCCGCACAGGGTCCTCGATCACCAGCTCGCAGACCGCCTCCCCCTCCTTGATCATCTGCCCCTCGGAGATACTCCGTCTCGAGACTGCGTACCGAAGCGCGCCCGCGTCCTTCATTCCAGGCGGCAAGAGCGTCGGCATCGGAGCCCGGATCACCGTGTCGAGCAGCGTTTGCTTCGCCTGCTCAAGCGCCACCTTGGCCGCCACCGCACTTGCGATCACCGTGCGGGCCGTGTGCACGGCGTCGTCGTAATTCGCCTCGGCAGAGCGAAGCTCGTTCTCGGCGTCGTCAAGCTCCTGGACCGTGCCAGCCCCGCGCTGGCTAAGCGCCCGCTGGCGATCCAGGTTGTACTTGGCCTTCTCACGCGCCACACGCTTCTGTACCACGGACGGCACCTTGACAATCGCGTCGTCGGCCACATGGCCCGAGAGCAGCTCCTCACTAATCCCATATTTTTGCACATATTCTTGTGCTTGCTTGCGTGTAATACCAAGCTTCACAAGCTCGCCCAGGTATTTCGATTCCGCCTGCTCAACGCCCAGCCGGGCATCGACCGGATCGAGCTCCACCAGGGGCTCGCCCGGCTTCACTCGATCGCCGATGTCGTGCAGAACCTTCACCACACGCCCCGGATGCTTGGCGCCAACGGTCACCTGCTCCCAGCCGCGCAAGGTGCCAAGAATCTCAACGGTGCGTTCCACCACCCGCCGCTCGAGGGGAGCAACCGTCACGGCGACCGAGTAATCGCCCTTTTTGACGTCTTCCTTGACAGCGTGTTGACCGCAGCCCGCCAGGGCCAACGCCAATCCCGCGCACAGCACAATTCCCAGGAATTTTGGTTTCATAAGGTCTCTTTCGAAATGTCGCGCCGGCCGGGCGCGGCGAAACCGAGCAGTAACCGCTCGATGTTGCACCTGGCAAAGTCCAGAGGCAGCGGACGTTCGTGATAGAGAAAGTCGAGCGTTCCCACGAGCAGGAGCCCCCGGCACATCGTGGAGAACGCATCGACCTGGTCGCTCGCGATCACCCCCGTCTCGGCCAGCCGCCGGATCGAGGAATCGATGAGCGCCATCATGTCTCCCTTGTGCTCGCAGAACTCGCCGCAAATCTCATTCGAGAGCGGCCCAAACATCACCGAGTACATGAAGCGAGCCCAGTCCGGATCCTCGCGGCAGAGGCCGAACTGAAGCTCGAGCGACTGGATCAAGGCCTCAACCGGGTCCGGAACCGTGGCGACTATCCGCTTGAGCTCGGCGACCAGCCGCTCCAGCGGCAGCGTCAAAAGCGCCTGCGCCACCCCCTCCTTGCTGCCGAAGTAGTAATAGAGCGTTGGCTTTGCAACGCCCGCAGCCTCCACGATCTCACGCACCGAGGTCGCGTCATAACCCTTGGTTGCAAACAGCCTCGCGGCGGTTCGCGCAATCTCCCGGGCCGCGGGATTAGCCTGGAGCGTGAGCATCGTCATGAACGTGTCCGCCTGCGCTGGAGTCAGCCGGCAATCGGATCGACGTGCGACTGTATACCGAACGGTAGGTATATTAGATCCGGCTCGAGAGATGGTCAAGCCGGACTTTGCGGTCTGGGGGGATTATGCAGGTAACGTTGCGACAGATTTGGACTTACGACACGGCTGGGGGCGGCTCAAGAGCCGTCTTCCAGTCTCTCTGGAACTGCATGGTCATGCGGCTGACTACCAAATGCTGGCTGAGAATGACGCCCAGCTCGCGATCCTGAGTGGCTTCGGTGGTTTGAATATCGATCGATCCCAGGTAGGCGACCTTGCCGTCGACGATGATCGACTTGGCGTGCATGTATGGAGGCTCACTTCCCATGGGGTACAGCGTGGGTGTGATCCGCACCTGCACGCCGTTGGCTTCAAGCAGGTGGATGGCCTGGGAGTTATCCGTTCCTTCACGGGTGGTGAGCGGTGTGATGATGCGCACCCTCACCCCGCGCTGGGCGGCCGCGATGATCTGAGATTCCAGATAGAGATCGTCGAGCAGCTCGGTGGTGATGAGCAAGGAGCTGCGTGCGCTCTGGATGAGCCGGGAGAGCTGGGCGTTGGCGTTCGTCGGTCCCCAGATCAGGTAGGGTACGTGGAGCGCGGGGGTGGGATTGAACGCCGGCGTGGGCTGCCCTGGAGGGGCGGAGTAGGCCCAGTCCTTGTTGAAGACGGCCGTCGTCTCACGGATGACCGCCGGATTCGCCAGCACGACGCCGTAATCGCGGGTGTCGGTGAAGGTCTGCGGGATCAAGCACATGGTCATGATCAACACCCTGCGCTGGTCGATGATCAGATCCTTCTCAAAGCTTTGGGGAAACATGGAATTGCTGAGATGCACCGAGACGCCGCCCGCGATGAGATGGGCGACCAGAGCCTGTTCAGCCGTCTTGGCGTGATAGTCCGCCTGGTCGACGATGACTTGCACATGGACCCCTCGTCCCGCCGCGGCGATCAGGGCCGAGCCAATTCCGGGGTCGCTGATATTGCAGATTCCGAGCCGGATCTGGGATCGTGCCGAATCGATGGCATGAATAATGGGCGCCCGGCCGGCGGTTGGCTCAATGAACAGCCCGGGCGCGGGGGGAGGCGCAAGCGCAGGGTAAAGGCCTGAGGGGAGACGGCGATCCTCGAGCATCTCGCCGCTGGGCTGGATTTGACGAACGCCTCGCTTCCGGTTGCGAATCATGTGCCGCTTCTCTCCAGGTCGATCAGGCAGAATCCCGGCCGCTCCAATGTAGAACAAACGCTGGGCAAGGAATCCCCAGCTTGAGGCAAGTTCGAGGCCGCTGCAAGAATACATAACACACGCACGAGGGACTGGGTGACATTCGGGTACAAGGAACGAGGGGAGCGAAGGCCGCGATGACCGACGTGACAGAAGCAGGCGCTGGCGCCTCCGGCCTGGCGGCGGGCCCGGCTCCGGCCCGGAACTACCCACTCGATCCGTCGCGCATCATCGAAACCGCGGAAAACCTCTCGCGCAGGATCGGCGAGAAGTTCCCTGGGACCAACCTCGCCGGGATCGCGGCGAAACTGGCGGCGATCGCCCACGTAACCGACGAGCGTGCCCAGCGCTCGCGGATGCCGATCTACACCATACGCGTCGCCTGCTTCGCGGTGGTCGGGATCGCCGTGGCCGGGCTGCTCTTTCTGGCGTTTCACATCCGTGCCCGCTGGGTGTTCGGCACGATCGGAGAGGTCTTCGAAACCGCGGACGCCGGCGTCAACGTGCTCATTGTGGTCACAGGCGCTCTCTATTCGCTTGTCACCTTCGAGGCGAGAGTCAAGCGCAAGCGCGCGCTCACATGCATTGGCGAGCTCCTGGAGTACGTACGGCTCGTCGACATTACACAGCTCTATTACACCCCTGAGCTCTACCGTGCTGACCAGAGCTCGGCCGAATCCCCCGCACGGCTCGATTACACTTACCTCTTACTGTGCACTGAGATGCTGGCACTAATCAGCAACCTGACATCGCTCTACACCCGCTCCAGCCTGGACGATGCCGTTTGGCGTGCGGCGTTCGACGTGGTGATGCTGGCCAACGGCGTTGAGGGGCGGCTTTTTGCCAAGGCCGAGGCGATTCGCATCGAAACGGCGTAACGGCATGCGATCACGCCGCGGCGTGCTTCACGATTCCCGCGCGTTGGCGGCAGGCGCGGGCGTGGGGCCCACGCCCACCTTGCCAGTGATCGACCACGCCAGCAGAAACGCCCCCGCGACGGCGATCGCTCCTCCGAAAGACGATGTACCCCCGGCGGCGACAGCGGCGACGGCGGTCGGAAGAGCCGCCATCGCAAGCAGGACGCAGGCCCGCTCGGTCCAGACAGGCTTCTTGCGTGCGCTCCGTCGCCAGGCAAGCCAGGATCTCGCCACCGCCGCGAAGGGCAAGCACCAGGTCAACAACCACGGGCCGTACCTCACCGTGAATCGAAGCACATCCACCACGGTTCCCAGCCATCCCCAGGTTCGCGGATCGCCCGCGGGGCTGGGAATCAGCAGCCAGGGGAGCTCAAGCTGAGTGACCGCGATCGGCCCCCAGAACCACAGGATCAGCCCGGCCAGGATTACAACGACTGTGCCGAGGGCGCATGGCCTCGAACCAGCCAGGGTTCGCGGATAGAGCCACAAAAGCGCGGCGATCAGAACGCCAATCCCCAACCAGGCAGGCGCGGAGACGAGCCACCGCGCAAGACCGAAGTCGAGAACGGGACCGACTCTCGCCTGGTAGTAGGCGTTGACCCCCTCGTCCAGGTTCGGAATCGCATCGAGCAGGCAGGACGCCGCGAATGTGAACGCAACGAGCTCCGCGGGGCGCACCAGGCCGCCGTA
Organism: Planctomycetales bacterium; assembly: GCA_027451885.1. GTDB lineage: Bacteria > Planctomycetota > Planctomycetia > Isosphaerales > Isosphaeraceae > JAKBAP01. The sequence goes on along the minus strand of DAIDHX010000311.1, from coordinate 24,100 downwards.
CCTCGCCTTTCTGTAAGCCACCGCCACGGTCAGCACGATGCCAAGACTGGGAAGGATCCGCAGCAGGAGGATCATGGCGCCAGGGGCGAGATAAACCACCGGGGATTTCCCTGACGAGACCAGATACGGAAACAGGCTCACCCGCTGGGGAATCGCAAACGCCACCGCGAAGCCGGCGACAATCACACAGAGATCCGCGAGCGTCAGCCGGGACGGCTCGGGAGCAAGACGCGAGATCCGCGTATCGTCCGAGCCCGTCTCCGTGCCGGCCGCCATGATGCACCTCTCGAGTTGGTACGATCCCGATCGAGCCGCTCGCGCAGCCCGGCTCGTGCGGGACCCCGCGAGTTCATTCCCCCGCTCGATCGTCCCGATAGATCGATCTGAGCCGCCAGGTCTTGAGCGCTTTTACCCGCGCATCACCCGCCTTTGCATGGAATGCAACCCGGGGCGTGGGCCGCGCGGACTTCACCGCGAAGACGGCGGCCTGGCGGTCATTGGCAAACACTTCCACCAGGTTCTTGTCGACAAAGATGCGCAGCCTCAACTCCTCGCCCGCTTCAAGCGTGAAGGGCGCCTCGGTCGTACCGACCACAAGCGAGTTTCGGCCCGTGCCCGCAATGATGTTCATGCCCCCCTGGCCGCGCGCATCGCCGAGCAGCGACACGCCGAACTCGGGCGGCACGGGGCCAGCGACCGTAATCTCGAGCTCGAAGGCGTCCCCCTCGGCCTCGGGCACCTCCAGACGCGTGCCTTCCTTGACCACCAGGCCCTCGCGCCAATTGCCGTCAGACCGCAGATTGGCAAGTTCACGCAGCGGGCGGATGCGCAACACACCATCCCTGGGAAGCTCGAGCTCGCGCGGAAGCGATTGCACGCCCGAGGGCTCGATCGGCATGTTCAGGAGCCACGCCCACATCACCCGCCGGCCATCCCGCGTGAGCACCGACTCGGGAGCGAAGAACTGGTTGCCGCCAAAACTCAGCATCGCATGCATACGCGGCAGAAACTTCTCATCCTTGAAGCCGCCCAGATAATAGCGTGCGCCCCGGGGATGGCTGATACACAGGAGCATCCACTCGTTCCCAATTGGGAACATGTTCGCACATGAGATATCTTCATCCTTTCGAATCCCCAGGTTCGCCGGGTACGCGGGATGCAAGAGATCCCCCAGGTAGCTCCAGTTCTTGAGATCCGCGGACTTCATGAGCTGGGGATTTTGCCCGCCGCTGAGCGCGTAATAGACGCCGTCCCGGATCCAGCAATCGGGGTCCCAGTGGCGGATCTGAGGCTCGGTGCCGTCGGGGTTCCGGGGCACGACCTGCTCGGGCTTTGTCCATGACTCGAAGGCGTCATCGGCCGCGTACTGGATCACGTTTCGGCCCAGGCCCTGGCCGTGATAGATGATCGCGGGCCGGCCGTCCTTTGTGTAAAACCCTGTGCCGCTGAACATGCCGTGGCCGGTGGTCGCCGGCGAAAGCGCTGTCTTGTGCCAGCGCCAGTGGACCATGTCGTCGCTTGAGACGTGTGCGAACGCGAAGCCCCACGCGTTGCGGTAGATATAGTGCAGGTGCACCTTCCCCTTGTGATCGAAGATGCAGTTGGGATCACCTGGCACGGCGATCCCAGGCCCCGGATGGGCAAGGTGATAGGTCACCCAGTTTCCTGGCGCGGGGGCGGGCCAGCGCGGCTGGTCGGGAACATACGGCCCGTCAGGGCGATACAGGGGCGCAGCGACCTTCACACGTTCAAGCTCGGTCTCCGTTCGCGCGGCGATCAAATATCCCTGGCCGTCGAGCTGGAGTCGGCCGTTCGCCACCTTCGCCTTACCACCCGTTGCGCGATGGGCGAAATATCCCGTGCGGTCCGCCGCCGAGCCGTGCTCGAAATCCCACCACGCGAGCGGCAAGATCTCCGAAGGCTGGTTCGGCTGAAGCGCGCGCAACTGATCCTGCGTGAGCGCCTGGCGGTAGATCCGCGCGTCGTCGATCGAGCCCGCAAAGTACGCACCATCGCCCGCACCCACGTGGCGCAGACCGAAGACCACAATCGCGTGTGCTTCGCTCGTGAGGTCCATCGGGTTGGTTCGATACGACGCATAAAGCGATCCGTTGCGGTAAATGCGAACCTCGTCCTTCGCGTGGACGATCGCCACCTGCACGAGCTCCCCTGGCCCCGCCGTCTCCGCGGGATTCTCGTCCTGGTTCTCCTGCGTGCGACGGAAGAATTCGCTGCCGGCCATCCACTTGCCGCGCGCCCGCTCGCCGAACACGATCGCGTCGAATCGGTCGCCGCTCTGGATCGTAAGCACACTGCCGCCCCGCTGCGCCAGGTTCGCGGGCGCAACCCACGCGACCAGCGTCTTGTCCGTCGCCGAGTCACGCGCAGGTTCCTCGTCCGCCCTGGCTGAAACAGCCGAAGCAACAAGGAGAGCCGCCGCCAGAATTCCGATCCCAGGAAAGCGCGGTTGCCTGACACACCCAAATTGCGTCATGTGTTGAATCTCAAACATGGTTCGTCCTCTGCAACGACCGGTTCCGAAGAAGGCTCTCAGCCTACACAACAGCGGAGAAAGATTAAACAAACTTGTCGCGATTCCAGGGCAGCCTGTTCAATAACCCGCACGACCGAGCGAAACTCTTCGCATGAGCACTGAAAGCACGCCCGTTCCCCGCCGTTCCGACCTCGACGCCCTGCGTGCGTCTGCCATGCTGCTGGGGATCGCCCTCCATGCCGCACTCTCCTTTTTTCCCGCGTTCTGGGTGGTCTCAGACTCCCGGCAGAGCCCGGGATTTGGGGTGCTGTTCTCGGCGATCCATGGCTTTCGAATGCCTCTTTTCTTTGTGATGAGCGGTTTTTTTAGCGCGATGCTCCTCGCGCGTCGCGGGCGTCGCGCGCTCGTCGGGCACCGCTTCAAGAGGGTGTTGGTGCCGCTGCTGCTGGGCCTGTTCACGATCATTCCGTTGACGAACGGCGTCTCCAGCCTCGCGATCGAATCCGCGGCCAGGAACGCGGCTTCTGAATCCGACCCCTCCGCGACCATCTGGAGCGCGTCGCAAGCGGGGGACGTCGCCGCCATCGAACGGCACCTGGGCCTTGGCGCGGCGGTGAACGGAGCCGGCGGAGCGCTTACCCTCACGCCGCTGCATCACGCCGCGATTGGCAATCAGGCCGCGGCGGCCCGGTTGCTCATCGAGCGCGGCGCGAACGTCAATGCGGCCGCCAGCGACGGCGGCACGCCGCTCCACGCCGCCACTTTTCTCGGCAACACCGAAGTCGTGACCGCTCTGATCGAACATGGCGCCAACCTCAACGCACCAAACCATCGCGGCGAAACACCGCTCACAAATGCAAAGATCGACCCCGGCACAACCGTCTACTTCGCTCGGTACCTCAAATTGCCCGTGACCGAGGACGGCCTTGCCGCACGTAAGGCCGCGATCGTCGATCTGCTCAGCCAGAACGGCGCAATCGAAGGTAAGAAGGCCGGCGTCACGGACCTCCTGATGCAGATCCCGCTCTTCAGCCACCTCTGGTTTCTCTGGTTCCTGTGGTGGCTCGTACTCGGCCTGGCCGCGGTTTCAGCCCTCGCATCAATCCTGCCCGTGATCCGGCTGCCCGCATGGCCTGTAATCTCTCCCGCACGCTACCTCTGGCTGGTTCCACTCACAATGTTGCCGCAGGCCTGCATGGACACCGATGGCGCGGGGCTGATCGGCCCAGATACATCAACAGGGATCTTACCCATCCCTCACGTGCTCGCATATTACTCCATATTCTTCGGCTTCGGCGCACTCTATTACCAGTTCAACGATCGCGAAGCACAGGTCGGCAAGCGCTGGTGGGCGCCTTTGGCCCTGGCACTTTTGCTTGTGTTTCCGCTCACGTTGATCCTTGCCGCCCCAGCCTCGGATACGCTCCTGATCGCGGGAATCCCGCTCGATCCACGCATCCACCGATTCCTTTCCATTGGCTTGCAGGCAGCTTACCCCTGGCTCATGACCTTCGGCTGCATGGGATTGTTCCATCGCCTCTGCCCGGTCGAGAGCCCGGCCATGCGTTATCTTTCTGACTCGGCATACTGGCTCTACCTTGCCCATGTGCCGCTCATCATCGCCGCGCAGTACCTGGTGCGCGACTGGCCGCTCCCCGCTCTGCTGAAGTTCGCCCTGATCACCGCGAGCGTAACCGGGTTCCTGCTCTGGAACTACCAGACCATGGTGCGCTATACCTGGCTCGGAAAGCTCCTGAACGGCCCACGGACGCGGCCAGAGCGGACGCACCCCGCACCCTCCGTTCCCTGACAACGGACCGTCGAGCGCGAGTTCAAAACAGTCCTCTCGCGATCGATCAGACCAGGCCCAGGCCATGGGCACTCCCGCGGACGACCAGGGCCGGCAAGCGGCCCCCCGCGCTTCGACCCGGCACTCCGTCATCTGCGCGTCGGCAGGCAAAGCTGGCCTGGCAACCTTCCGCATCCCTCAGATCCCTGTCCGGAGCGATTGCGCAATAAACGACGGTTCCAAAATAACGGCCTGGAAGTCGCTGCCATTCCATCCCGCGTTCAGACGTAGATGATGCCGTCCGTGGCCGTTTCTCGTACGTGAGCAAGCCGTTTGTTTCGAAATATGAACGCGGCCACTCCGTCTCGCGATCCTCGTGCTAGACTGATTATCATGGCCAATTCGGAGAGCTGGGCGTTCACGCGTGCACAATCGCACTGCCTCTCCGTTGCACCCAGCGGTCTCCCCGATTCCTCGGTAAGTGAGAACTGATTCATGAGTCTCGATAACGAGCTTTCGGAGAAGATGAAGCGTCAGGTCAACCAGAAGCCGATCCACGACTCCTGGGAGAACACGTACCGTGGTGCGGGCAGTGAGCGTAGTTTCGAATGCTGTTTCGACGAGATCGTTTCGGTTCTGAAACAGCCCGCGGGTTCGCGGGCGCTCGACATTGGGTGCGGGATCTGCGCCAATTCGGTTCGGCTGGCGCGGAGAGGCTACAACGTAACCGGGGCAGACTACTCCGAAGCGATTCTAGAGCCGGCGCGGCAAAATGTGGCCCATCAGGGATTGAGCGATCAAATCAGCGTCCAGCGCGAGGATATCCTGGCGTTGAGCTTTCCCGCCGACGAGTTCGACCTGGTGCTTTGCTTCGGCGTCCTCATGCATATTCCGGCGGCGGAGCAGGCCCTTGATGAACTGGTCCGGGTGGCCAAACCAGGGGGCTACGTGGTCTTCGAGGAGATCAATCGCTATTCTCCCGAGGCTTACCTCATGCGCCTGGCCTGGCGCACATTAAGGAAGGGCAGGATCACGGCGACGGTGAAGCCAGCGGGCATCGAACACACCAGCCCCTTCGCGGGCGAGCAGCTCTTCTGGAGGCATTGCGACCCAGCGTGGCTCCGCAATCAGATGGAGGCTCGCTCTTGCAAAATGATTGCACGCAAGGCCGGTGTATTTTCTGACTTGCACATCTATGCCCGCCCAGAGTTTTCACGGAACCTGATCCACGGGTTCAACCAGTTCTGGATCCGCCGCGTGGGCCTGCCACGACTTGCCTATCACAACCTGTTCGTGTTCCAGAAAGCGTCCGAGTAGGTTTCTCGCGATCCCCACGAGGCGGTAAGGACCGGGCAGCGACCCGCGTCCGCGCAGGGGGGATGAGTGAATGGCCGATCTCGACTCGCCCAGTCAGGGCACTGGAACTTGTGAACTCCCTCGGATCGTGCGTTGCCGCGGCCGGAGGGATCCCCACGGCGCTGGACGAATCTCCCCGAGCGCCGATGAGCAGCAACACCTGGAGCGGAAGCCGCCTGTCGTGCACGACCAGGGCATTTCGATCACAATTACGTCTCCACGTGTATTTCATGAAAGCCGGCCGGGCCGCGAGAAACCGTCGACCAAAGCGGCTTGCTCTTGTAGGATTGGCCCAGGGCTTTTGGTGCGATCCACTGGCGATACCAACGGATGAAGATCATTCAATGGGATTGATGGGAGACCGATACGAAGCCGTTTTCAATGGCCACGAGATCGAGCTTGTGCGGAGTGAATGGACCAAGGTGCTCAAGCTGGTGATCGACGGGAGCGTGGCTGCCCGCGCGTTTTGCCTGTTGCCGCGCAGCGTTGTTCTCAGAGCGGTGATTGATGAGGGTAGGACCAGGCATGAGGTCGTCGTGCGGTCCGTGCTGCGGTTCCCGTTTTACCGCGACGCCATCGAGGTCGACGGCCGGGCGCTCGAGCTCACCCGGACCAGGTGACCGCGTGGAGTTCTCGCCAGGACCTTGCAGGCCGAGGACTCAGGAATCATCGATTCCGTCTGGACCTGAGCCGCTGAAACCAGCGCACGATGCCGCCGAGTAGCCGGGCGCGCTTGCCGGCGGTGGGTTGGGGCGTGGAGCGTTCAGGCTCGGGCTCGGGTGCGATTGCCGCAGGAGGCTCGGGGTCGTCATGCCGGAGCAGCCTGGCGAGGTCGTCGCCGAACGGGCGGAATTCGGCCATGTATCCCCGTTCGCGCATTCGCAAGACCATGAACAGCCCTGCCATGAAGTTGTGCGTGTGGACGATGAACTGGGTGTGTGCCAGGTGGGTGCGTGACTCACGGCAGAGCCAGCGGACGACTTCCATGCCGCAATCGGCGACGTGCATCTCGACGTCGGTGCGGCCGCCAAGATCATGATCGAGGTGCACCTCGTCCCAGGACTCATCGAGCCGGGCCAGGCAATTGGCGACGGTGGTCACCCAGACGGCGGAGGGCCGGTCGCGCAAAAAGGCCGAGGCGCGGGCTGGGTCGTCGTCCAGGAAGAGCGCCTTGCGCTCGATCGGGATCGGTGAGCAGACGGCGGGCGGGGCGGCCGGCGGCTCAGACGCAGACGAGAACGCCACGGCCGCGGCATCCGCGCCGGTGTGCGGCTCCTCGATCGGTGCTGGCCTGTCCCCATTCATGACACACGCTCGCTGTACGCGGCGACGCCCTGCCAGGACGACCTGTTCCCAAGACCCAGACTCTCACGAACGCGATCCCAGCCAGTCGTCGACCGAGTACAACCCCGCTGACTTGCCCGCAAGAAAACGAGCCGCGTCGAGCGCACCCCGCGCGAATCCATCGCGATTCGCCGCCCGGTGCGAAAGCTCGAGCGTCTCGCCCATGAGGCCAAAAATCACCGTGTGTTCACCCGGGCAATCACCCTGGCGGAGCGCATGCACATCGACCGGCCGGCCAACCTGGTCCGCCAGCTTGAGTGCAGTGCCGCTTGGGGCGTCTTTCTTGGTGCGGTGATGGCGCTCGACGATCGCGACCTCGCAATCGTCTGGCCCAAGCGCATGAGCCGCTTGACGCACCAGCCGCATGAGCAAATTGACAGCCTTGCTCATGTTCGGCGAGATCAGAACCGCAATGCGATTCGCGTGGGCTTCGATACGCGCTTTGTCAGCGGGCTCGAAGCCGGTCGTCCCCACCACGAGCGGAATCCCGCGTGCAGCGCAGACGTCGGCGATCCTGAGCGCGCCGGGCGGCAGCGAGAAGTCGATCATCACATCGACCGGCTGGCTGCCCAGCTCGGTTGAAATCGAAACGCCCAGGCGATCGACGCCCGCCGCGACGCCGGCGTCTTCGCCGATTTTGGGGTGCCCAGCGCGGTCGATTGCCGCCGCGAGCGCGAATCGCTCGTCAGCCGCGATCAACTGAATGATGCGAATCCCCATCCTGCCGCCGCAACCATGAACGCCCACAGCCAACCGCGCTTGTGACACGAGGAATCGCCCTCGACCGAATGCCTGAAATGCTCTCAACCGCTCCCTGAGAATCGCCCGGCTCGCCTCATGGGCGACAGCTCGGCGCAAGTCTTTAGCACGAGTCATCCTACCAGAACGCGCAGGAGAACCCAACGCATCCCAGCCGGCGTGTCCGCGGGAGGGGCCGGCGGACAACCGTGCGATGTGCCTTCAAAGCCCCTCGAACGACCCAGTGCTGTCGCCGAACCGCTCGCAGGCAACGCCCAGTCGGTCGAGCATGGCCAGGTAGAGGTTGGTGATGGGCGTCTCGGTGCGGAGCCGGAGGTGCCTGCCGGTGCGGATGGTGCCGTTTGCCTTGCCGGCGAGCAGGACGGGCAGGTTCTCGTGGGTGTGGCGGTTGCCGTCGCTGATTCCGCTGCCGTAAAGGATCATGCAGTGATCGAGCAGAGTGCCCGGCCCCTCGCGGACCTCGCGCAGCCTTCTGAGGAGATACGCGAACTGAGCCACGTGGAAGCGATTGATCGTGCGGATCCTGGCCTGCTTGATTGGGTCCCCGCCATGGTGTGAGAGGTCGTGATGGCCGTCGGAGACGCCGAGGGAGGGATAGGTGCGGTTGCTGCCGTCGTTGCCGAAGACGAAGGTTGCAATGCGTGTGGAGTCGGTCTGCAGCGCGAGGACGAGCAGGTCGGCGAGCAATCGCAGGTGTTCCTGGTAATCAGCGGGTATGCCGAGCGGGCGCGGCATGCTGCCTGTTTGCAAGGCCGGCTGGGTGCTGGCGATGCGGCGCTCGAGCTCGCGGACGCCTGTCAGATACTCGTCGAGCTTGCGGCGGTCCGCGGTTGAAAGCGTGCGCCTGAGGCGTGTGGACTCGGCCAGGACGTGGTCGAGCACGCTCTTGCGCCTCCGAGTCGCGCGGGCGTCGTCATCGCCCTGGGGACTCCCGAAGAGCCGGTCGAAGACAAGGCGAGGATTGATCTCCTTGGCAACGGGTGTCGACTCGCTCCGCCAGGAGAGATTCGACTGATACGCGCAGCTATAGCCGTGGTCACATTCGCCTGCGCTGCGACCACCCTCGCAGCCGAGCTCGAGCGAGGGGAAGCGCGTCGTCTGGCCAATCGCCTGGGCGGCGAGCTGGTCAAGCGAGATGCCCGCGCGCAGGTCCGCGCCGTCGGTCTTGCGGGGATGACGCCCGGTGAGAAAGCTCGCCATGGCGCGGGCGTGATCGCCGCCGCCATCGCCCTGGGCGCGAGCGGGATCGAGCGCGAGCCCTGTCACGACCAGAATCTCACTTTCGATCCCAGCGAGCGGCTCGAGAATGGGCGAGAGCTTAAGTCCATCATCCGCGGGTGTCCAGTCAGCCATATGCGCGCCATTGGGCGCATAGAGAATCGCCATGCGCAGCGGCGCGGAAGCAGGAGCGCAGCCTCCGGGGGGAGTCATGGCCTCGAGCCAGGGCAGGGCGATCGAGGTACCGAGGCCGCGCAGGACTGCGCGGCGAGACAGTCGCGCGGCTTGCATCAGGGGAGCTCCTGCGCGGCTGGAGCGCGGTCATCAAGAAACGAATCGCTTTCGACGATCGCGTGCACGAGGGCTCGGAAGCGGCCACCCTGGCTGCGCACGCGTGCGACGATCGGCCCGAGCGCACGCTGGTCGTTGCAATCAAGGCCGCGGCCGAGCGCATACACGAGCAGCTTCTCGGCCAGGCACCGGATGAACGCGCTCCGTCTGCGGAGAAGCTGATCGCGGAGGCCCTGCGGTCCCGAGAATTCCTCGCCGCCAGGGAGCCAGGCCGAGGCGTCGATCCGCGCGCCAGCGTCCGTCTCTCGCCATACGCCCTGGCGGTCGAAATTCTCAAGAGCGAAGCCCAAAGGATCCATCCAGTCGTGGCACGATATACATTCCGGGCGGGAACGGTGCGCTTCCAACTGCTCCCGAACGGTCAACGGTCGGCTGGACGGTTGCTGCACCTTGAATGCCTCGACACCCGATGGGGGAGGCAACGGAGGCGCACCCAGGATGTTCGTGAGGATCCATTTCCCCCGTTTGACAGGGGACGTACGCGCAGGGCTCGAGGTCACGGCCAGGACACTCGCCTGCGTCAAGACCCCTCTGCGAACGGTTCCCGCAAGCGAGACCCGGCGAAACCGGGCATCATGGTCGCCCTTGATTTCATAATGCCGCGCCAGTCGGTCGTTGACGAAGGTGAAATCGCCGTCGAGAAAATCGAGGATTCTGCGATCCTCGGCCAGAATCGCGATGCAGAAGAGCCGCGTTTCCTCGAGCATCGCCTGGCGTAGGTCAGGATCAAGAGTCGGGAAGGACGAGCTGCCGCCCGCCTGCTCCTCGAGCCTGCGTGTTTCGAGCCACTGGGCGCAGAAGTTTTCCGCGAGTGCGTTCGCGCGGGGATCGGCGAGCATGCGATCGACCTGCGCGCGGAGCACGCCGCGCACGTGGAGCACGCCCTGGGCCGCAAGCGCAAAGAGCTCGTCGTCAGGCATGCTGCTCCAGAGGAAGTACGCGAGTCGCGCGGCGAGCGCGAAGTCGCCGCGGATCGACTCGTCGCAGACATCCTCAAGGCGAAACAGGAAGCGCGGAGAGGCAAGCACGGCTTCAAGAGCGATCTCGATCGCGTGCGCGGGCGCTTCGCCATCCTTCTCGGCCGCGAGCACAAGATTGAGCAGCGCGGTGATCTCATCGTGGGTTGCCGGGCGGCGAAACGCCCGGTCAGCAAACGCGCGGAGAATGTCGTAGATATGCTGCTGGCGCACGAGCTCCGCGTCCACCGCGGCAGGATGGGTGCGCAAGGTCTTGTTTTCGCGGGGCGAGCGCACAGGAGCACGATACTGCCTGTAGAAGAGCGGGGCACGGTCGGGAGCAGGGGAGTTGATGCGCAGCCAGGCGTGGTGATCCGCGGCGAGCGCGCGCACGGCTTGCTCCGCCGCAGCGTGCTCTTGTTCAACGAGCAGGGGCGAGGTGGAGAGCACGTCAGCCACGCGGTCAAAGCCGTAGCCCACGTCATCGGCGGGAAAGTTGGCTGTGACGCGGATACCGAGCCCGAGCAGGTCGCGGATGGTGCGCTCGTATTCGTCGCGCGAGAGCCGGCGTAGGGTCGGCCGTGAATCCCTTGCCGGCGACGCGGGGGGCTCGGCCGATTGCTCGAGCCACGCGATGAGCCGGCCGCGTTCCTCGTCGCCGAGAGCGGGCGCCGAATCCGGCGGCATTAGCTCCGAGCGAAGCACGCCGAGCATCGCGCGATTGAGCCCTGGCGCCAGCGCGTGATCCCGGCTCAGGGTGATGTCGATCCCTCCCTCACCGCCTGGACCTCGATGGCAAGGCAGGCAGCAGCGCTCCAGAACCGCGTGGGCCTGGCCCGCGTGGAGCGGCTCAATCGAGGGCAGCTCGGCCGCGGGCGCGAGTTCGGATGAGATCCCAGCGCAAGGACCAGTCTGCCCGGGCTGCGAATCACAGCCAGCACCCGCAGCACCGAGAGCGCCGCACAATAGCCCGAACAGGAAACGAGTTTTCATCGAGGAAGTCACAAACCGCGCGGGACGCAAGGCGAGTCGCTGCGCCGAGCCTCCCGCGCGAAGGGTTGCCGAGATTCCTAGTACTGATCCGCGCTCACGATCTCACCGCCTGACCGGGTCACCAGGGCCGCGACGAGCTGGACCGAAGCGATGTCCTTGATGAAGTGAACCGAGCCATCGACGAAGAGCGCATTTGCGCCTCCCGGATGAAACGAATATATCTCGTTATTACTTGTGCAGTTGACCATGCACGTCCCGCCGCGAAGGCCGTTCTGGCGCCCCTGGGCGCCGGCGAGGCTCGAGTACGTGAACGTATCCGCCCACGCGCCGCCGCCGCTGCTCACGGGCTCGATCACGCCGTCGACCGGCAGGCCGTCGACCTCCGACATGTAGATCTGGCGGAAGCCGTTGTAACCGATGGGCTTTGAGCCGCATTCCGAGACCATCATGGTGTTCGAGGTGCCGTCGGTGATCGACGCGATGCGGATCGTGCCGGTGATCAAGGGGTCGGTGAGCGTGCCGGAGTCCTTCCCTTCGCCCACGGTCGCGATGTACACCGGACTCATGCCAGCCGCCTGCAAACAGGTGTTATGCAAGCCGGGGATGGGGAAGTAGTCGGTGCGGCCCCAGATCTGGGTTGGGGGAGGATTCAGGATTGTCACTCCGTTGATCGGCGCAGCCGCGCCCGGAGTGCAAACGTCGCCTCCGCCGTCGCCGTAAGGTCCCCAGAAGGCATTGTAGTAATTGAGCGTGGCCGGCCCGGGAGACGACGGGCAAAGAAACGAATTGATCGCCGTCGAATAGACCGAGTTCAGCCCCGAATGGAGCGCCCCTGGACCCACGCAGAGGGGAATGTTCATGGTGTCCGAGGCCGCGGCCTTGAGGTTGATCTGGTTGTAGATGACCGCCTGGTCCAGGTAAGGCAAGATCAGGGTAAGGTAAGACGCGGCGATCGTGGGGATCGCGGCCTGGGCGTCGGGATTGGGATCAGGGACCGCGAGCCGCAGCCCCCTGGGCGGCATTGTGCCGAAGGTACTTTCAAAATTCAGGGTCGCCAGTCCGATCTGCTTGAGATTGTTCACGCACTGGGCGCGGCGGGCCGCCTCACGCGCGGACTGAACCGCGGGCAACAGCAAGGCAACAAGCACAGCGATGATCGAAATGACCACCAGGAGCTCGATCAGCGTGAAGCCGCGCGAGCGCAGCCGTGCAAGCGCCACATACGACATACGAACATCTCCCAGAGTGTACATACGAGTTGAGAGCCACTTTCAGAGTGAGCCACGGTTTGCGCCGGCCGGAGTGCGGAGAATCGCGTCATCGATCTGGAATGGATCGAGGCGTGTGGCGTGGTCAAGGACCTCGGCGTGCAGCCGAGGTTTGGTGATGTCGAGGTAGCGGCCGGCGAGCCGATCCGCGCCTGCGCGCACCCGGCTGCGTTTGACAAGCTGGAGGCTTCCGCGGCGGCTGACCGGGGTCACGCCGTCGCCATGTTCCTCACGCCACTCGACGAGCACGGCGTACTTGCCCGGCAGTGCGCCCGCGCCCAGGTTGTCGGAATTCAGGTTGAAGCTGCCATCGTCCTCCACGATGCCGAAGGGGACAGGCCCGTCGGTCATCCCCTTGCCACTTTCGCGGTGGAAGTAGACAATCGCGCCCCGCGCGGGCTCACCGTGATAGAGCAGCTTGCCGGAAACAGGCACGAGCCCCTCGGGATTTCCGCATCCCGAGGCCACGGCCGCGAGCAGTACGGCCCAGAAGCTCTTACACATCGAAACCGCACCATTCCTTTCGCATCAAGGCCCGGAATCGACCGCGCCGGCGCTCGGCGCACGGCCAATCGGCTGCGAAAGAAATGCACGTCCCGTGCCAGAACCACGCACGATTGCGGATGTATTGTTCCAGCAACGCGTTAAATCGGCGAGACGAATTCAGCCAGGACGGCTGCGGCTGGTCTGGCCGTGCGAATTGCCCACGGCGGATTGCAATTCGCACGAGCCGCGGTCACGTGCCCGCGAGGTGCGCGTCGGAGTAAAGCGCGATGGCGCGGATGATGTCGTCGATCTCGTTGGCAACGACGACGGGGCGGTTGGCAAACCCCGCGCGCTTCACGCCCCTGCGGCCCAGTACCTGGTCGAATTGATCCTGGTCCGCGCTATGGTAGGCCACAGTGGCGGTTGGATCCTTGAGCTGGTGCCCGGTGAGCACGCAGACAACCCGGTCCGAACGGGCGATCACGCCGGCATTCACAAGGGCCCTGGCTCCCGCCACGGCGGCAGCGCTCGCGGGCTCGCAGCCCAGCCCCCCCGCGCCCACCCAGGCCTTGGCGTCCATGATCTCCTGGTCCGAGACCGAGGCGACCACACCGTCACAAAAATCCAGCGCACGCAGGCATTTCTTCAGATTGACCGGGCGGTTGATCTCAATCGCCGAGGCAATCGTGTTGGCCTTCACATGGTCGGCGTCGAGCTTGCCATAATAGCGCTCAACCTTGTCCATCTCTGGCAATCCCTTGAGCCATGACAACGACTGATGGCCCACGAGTTCATCGAGTGTACGAGCCCCCGCGGCATTGACCACGGCGAGCCGAGGCGGGCGCTCAATCAGCCCCAGATGGACGAGCTCGATCAACGCCTTGCCAAACGCGCTTGAGTTGCCCAGGTTGCCGCCGGGTACGACGATCCAGTCTGGCGGCTGCCAGGCAAGCCCTTCCAGGATGCGGTAGATGATCGTCTTCTGACCCTCGAGCCGGAACGGGTTGAACGAGTTCATCAGGTAAACGCCCAGCCGATCGGCAACCTGCCGCACCCGCTGCATGGCGTCGTCAAAGTCCCCCACGATCTGGATCGTAAGCGCACCATGGTCAAGTGCCTGGGCGAGCTTGCCGTAGGCGATCTTCCCCGAGCCGACAAAAATGATCGCGCGGAAGCCGAAATCGGTGGCCGAGCAGTAAACGGCGAGCGCGGCCGAGGTGTTTCCCGTGCTGGCGCAGGCCACGCGCCTGGCACCGACCATGCGAGCGTGTGTGAACGCTGCGGTCATGCCGTTATCCTTGAAGCTGCCTGAGGGGTTCATGCCCTCGTATTGCAGCCAGAGCCGGCCTGGGTCGATCCCCACGTGCGCGGCAACCTTCTGGGCATTCTGGAGCAGGGTCTGGCCCTCGCCGATGGTGACGATGCGATCTTCCGGGGCGAACGGGAGGAGCTCGCGGAAGCGCCAGACGCCGGAAAAATCGACAGGAGTGCGGCGGGAGGACCAGCGGCGTTCAAGGTCGGCGAGCGAGCGCGGGACGGGGAGCCGGTCCCAGTCGTAGACGATGTCGATCAGATCGCCGCAGCGCGGGCAGGAAAAATGGACCTCGCCGAGATCAAACTCGGCCGCGCACGCTGGTGCAATGCAGCGCTGGTAGGCGGTGCGCACGGCACTCGCGGTTGCGTGATCAATCGAAGCCATCGGCGCGTCTCGAAGTTTGCTGAACTCGGGCACGGGGCCCATGCCTCGCCCGCGCTCTCAATCTAACCCGCCCGCGCCAGCCTCGACAAGCGCAGCCTGGAGCGCCAGCGCATGCCGACAAAGCTTTCGCGGTTCAACCAGACCCACAAGGGCTCGTACATCTTGGAATTTCATCGAATGAAAGTGCGAGCGGACTTGACGCAATCGAGGGATCAATCTATCATGAGACGTTATGGATGTTGCGGGATCTTGCATTCGCAAACCGCGCGAATATCCAGCTTCACCAAGCACCTCGTCTCTCCATCCTAGCCGAGGCCCCCATGCCCGCAGCACCAAGCGCAGCCAAGCCGAGAATGAGCCGATCCGCGGCGGCGCAGGCCCGCTCTCTTGCCGAGATTCGCCGTGTCGCCGAGCTTCTCAAGCAGGTTTCCGACCCCACGCGCTTGCAGGTTCTCATGCTCTTGAACGAGTGCGAGCGCAATGTAACCGAGCTCTGCAACGACCTGGGCACGCAAAGCCAGCCCGCGGTGAGCCACCACCTTGCGCTCCTGCGCCACGGCCGCCTGATCGAGCCCAGGCGTGAGGGCAAGCACAACTATTATGCTCTCACGGACGCGGGGCGCAAGCTGGCCTCGGTCGTGAACTCCGTGGTCGGCTGAGTCCGCGCCGGCCTCGCCTCTGGATTCAGCGCGAGGCGGCCTGGTCGCCCAGCAGGCGCTGTGCGAACGCGAGCCCCGCGGCGATGTCACGAATGCGGCCTGGCTGATCTCCCACCTCGCGCTCGACGGCGAACGGCCCTTGAAAGCCGATCTGGTCGAGCGCGCCGAGAAACTGGGGGAAGTTCACTTCACCCTCGCCGAGCGGCACCTCGCTGCCCCACTGGCCGGGGACGGTCGGGCGGAAGGCGTCCTTGAGATGGACGGAGCGAATCCGCGCGCCCAGGGTTTTCACTGCCTCGATCGGGTCGCCCATGTCGTAAAGCAGCATGTTGGCAGGGTCAAAGTTCACCGTCAGGTTTGCCGCGTCGAGGTCCGCCAGGGTTTGCGCCAGGAGCGTGGCGGTTTCCTGGCCGGTTTCGAAGGCGAGAGTGACACCGGCGTCAGCCGCCATTTTTCCGGCGGTGCGGAGGGTGTCGAGAAACGCCTTGCGGCTGGGATCGCCGGGCTCGGGCAGAAAACCCGCGTGCAGCGTGAGATCGGCAAGGCCGAGGGCCCGCGTGCGCTTCAGGCCCCAGGCGAGCCGGTCGAGCCGCTCCGCGCGGGTCGCGGGGTTGCCAAAGCCGCCGCTGTCCTTGATGGTCGCGGGCGAAGTGTAATCTTCGCCGGGGAAGCCGAGCATCGCACCTGTCATCGTGAAGCCGGCGGCGAGCGCGGCGGCGGGCATGTCCTCGCCTTCGTCCCAGCTTGCGTGGTGCGGGTCCCCAAGCGCGATCTGCGTGGCGTTCACCCCCAGCTTGCCGAGCAAGTTCTCGAGCTCGGGCACGCTTTTGACCTGGAGGCTCCAGCTACAAACGGCAAGCACGCGGGGGGGCTGACCCGCCGGGGTCGATCCTGTCACGTGAGGCATCCTCGCGATCGCGGTCGGTGGTGGTCGAAGATCAGAGCAAAACCACTATATCCGACCCTTCGCCGTCGGACCATGCGCCTCGTGCCCCGTGCTCAGGTAGATGGCGATCTCGGCCGTCTCGGTACGGCTGGAGACGCGTTCGCTCGTCTGGCGTGCGAAGACCACGCGATCCCGGCCTTCGCTCTTGGCTTCATAAAGGGCCTGGTCAGCCATCATGATGAGCTGCGAGTCGCTTCTGCGCACGCCTGGGGGGGTATAAACCAGTCCCAGGCTGGCGGTGACGTGGAGCAGGGTGTCGGCGAGCGCGACCTGGCGATTCGCGATGTTCTGGCGGATCCGCTCTGCGCGTTCCGCGGCGATATCGGGCGCACGCACGGGCAAGGCGGCGACGAATTCTTCACCGCCGTAACGCGCAACGAGGTCCTCAGCGCGGGTGGATTCACGCAGGACCTCGGCGATCTCGCGGAGGACCTGGTCGCCCGAAACATGCCCGTACTGGTCATTCACCTGCTTGAAGTGGTCGACGTCAAGCATCATCACCGCCAGGCCCATGCCGCCGCTCGTGGCCCGATTGGCCACGGAAGCGAGCTGCGCCAGGAAGTAGGATCGGTTATAAAGCGCTGTGAGTGGGTCGCGAACGGTGCGCTCGTAAAGCTCGCGATGGAATTTCTCGTCGTTGGGATCGAGGTGCACCACCTTGACCACAACCGTGCGCCCGAGCTGGACGCGTTCGCCGTCCGCAAGCCGCCTGGGCGTGCCAGGCGTCAGCCGATCCCCTTCCACATAAGTGCCGTTGGTACTGCCCAGGTCGGTGACGTGCACGCCCCCCTTGGCATCCACCAGAAACATCGCATGCCTGCGCGAGACGGTGGCATCAAGGATCTGGTGCGACGACTCGGCCGAGCGGCCCACCGTCGTCCCCACCGAGTCCACACGCAACATCGTCCCCGGAATCCCGCCATTCACGACGATCAAAAACACCGAGGATGACGGTACTTCCGTATCGTCATCGCTCATGGGTGAGAGCGATAAGCAAATCTGCGTATTTGCCTTGGCATCCATCGAGGGCCTCGCGTCAATATGTTGACCCGCGGCTCAAGCCCGAGCCGCGTACCCTGGCTAGCCCCATTCGGTTCCGGGATACGGACGACTGCCTGCGTTCGACTTCACGCTCCCGTCCCGATCCGGCGGTCTTCCTTGGTTAGAGCCTAGGTCGCGGCGGTGAACTGTCAAACCAGCCCGCGCGAATCGCAGGACCAGGAGAACTTGACCCCAGAAAGCGGACTCTCTAACATTCGTTAAACAATCGTCGTACGAATGCGCAACGCCCGGAGGCCGCGGCGGGAGTCGAGAGCGTTGGCTGGACGCGGGAGTCTATTGCTGCTGGCGCTGATTTGGACGGCGTGCCGGGCCGAAGGGGGCGATGCCCGGCTCGACTTCTTCGAGAGCAAGATCCGTCCGGTCCTTGTGAGCTCCTGCTTGCCGTGTCATGGCGGCAAGAAGACGGAGAGCGGGCTTTCGTTCAGGTCGCGAGAGGGATTGATCGCGGGGGGTGATCGTGGTCCGGCGGTGGTGCCGGGCAAGGCGGAATCGAGCTTGCTGGTCGCGGCTGTGCGCGGAGTCGAGCCGGATCTTCGGATGCCCCCTGCGCGTGCCTTGCCTGTGCAAGCGGTGGCAGACATCGTGCGCTGGGTGAACGAGGGGGCGGTGTGGCCGAGCGACGATCCGGCTCTGGCGGCCCGGTCCGCGGATCGGAAACCGCACTGGGCCTTCGCGCGTGTCCGGCCGGTGGCGCCCCCCGTCGATCGAACCGGCTGGGCGGAATCGGCGATCGACGCGTTTCTCGCCGCGCGGTGGAGCGCGAGCGGCGTCATCCCCGCACGCGACGCCCCCCGGGCGACTCTGCTCAGACGCCTCTCCTTCGACCTGATCGGCCTGCCGCCCACCGAGGATGAGCGCACGGCATTTCTTGCGGATAAGTCTCCGCTGGCCTATGCCAGGCTCGTCGATCGGCTGCTCGCCTCGCCCCATTACGGCGAGCGCTGGGGACGCTACTGGATGGATGTCGCGCGCTATGCCGACACCGCGGGCGACAACGCCGATTACCCGGTTCCCGAGGCCGCGCTTTATCGCGATTGGATCATCAACGCCTTCAATCGCGATCTGCCATACGACCAGTTCGTGCGCGCGCAGCTTGCCGGCGATGTGCTCGCCCGGCTCAAACAGACCGTCGATCCCCAGGGCGCTGTGATCGCCACCGGCTTCCTTGCGCTTTCGCGGCGATATGGAACGGGGCCGTACGAGCTCTGGCATCTCACGCTCGAGGACACGGTCGATACGACCGGCCGGGCGTTCATGGGCCTCACCCTGCGCTGTGCGCGGTGCCACGATCACAAATTTGATCCGATCCCCCAGCGCGACTATTACGCGCTTTATGGAGCGTTCGCGAGCACGGCGTTTCCGTATGCGGGCTCGGAGGAATTCTGGACCAGGAAGACGCCTCGTAAGGGGTTCGTCGCGGTCGGGGGCAACGAATCAACACTGGCTTATGGAGTGGCCGAGGGCAAACCGGCTGATGTTGCGGTGCAGCGGCGGGGCGATCCTGGTCAACCGGGGGGGATTGTGCCGCGCGGAGCGGGGCGATTTGCCTGCCTGGAGATGCCCCCCGCAGGCTCCGCGGGTGCGGGCGAAAGCGGGCGGCTCGCGCTTGCAAACTGGCTGGTGCGCCCGGATCATCCGCTCACAGCCCGGGTGATCGCCAACCGAATCTGGCAGCATCATTTTGGCCGCGGCCTGGTTGCCACACCGTCCAACTTCGGCCGCAGCGGCGCTGCGCCGACCCATCCAGAATTGCTCGACTGGCTGGCAACGCGGCTCGTGGCATCGGGGTGGTCGATCAAGGCGCTTCAGCGCGAGATCGTGATGTCGCGCGCCTATCGCCTGGCAAGCAACGCCCCCGCGCCCAGCCTGGCCGCTGATCCCGAGAACCGGCTTTACGCACGCTTCTCGCCCGCGCGGCTCGACGCCGAGGCCATTCGTGACGCCATGCTGCTCGTCTCCGGCAAACTCGACCGACGCATGCACGGTCACCACCCCTTTCCACCGATCAAGGATTGGCGCTGGACACAGCACTCCCCGTTCAAGGCCGTTTACCAAACCGATCGCCGCTCGGTCTACCTGATGACCCAGCGGCTCGTGAAGCATCCCTTCCTCGCCGTCTTCGACGGCCCGGATACGAACGTCTCAACCGACGCCCGCACCCGCTCCACCACTCCCACCCAGGCGCTCTACTTTCTCAACAACCCGTTCGTCCGCGAACAGGCAAGCGCCCTGGCCGACCGGCTCGCGGCCGCGGCGTCCAATCCCCAGGCGCGGCTCGAGCACGCCACGCTCGCCGTCTGGGACAGGCTCCCCACGCCCGGCGAATCGGCCAGTCTCCTGGGCATGATCGCGCACTACAAAGCCGCCGCCGGCAACCGCCCCGGCAGTGATCGCGAAGCCTGGGCCAGCCTGGCCGCCGTGCTCTTTTCCTCGAGCGAGTTCCTCGATGTTGAATGAGGTTGCGATGAACCACCCGCGAGAGATCCGCGGCACGCTCGATCGCCGGTGTTTCCTGGGCGCTATCGCAACCGCGGCCGGGGTTCCGCTCCACGCCGCCCTGGCTCAGGCCGCGCACGACCAGGGGGCCGGCCTGCGCGCGCCCAGGCCGACACATCACGCCCCCAGGGCCAGGCGCTTGCTCGTCGTTTTCCTCACTGGAGGTTTCTCACATCTTGATACGTTTGACCCAAAGCCCACGCTCACACGGCTGCACGGCAAGCCGGTGCCCTCGACAGGGCTCCGGCCCGAGGAAGCCGCGGCCAGGCCGCTGCTGGGCTCGCCGTTTCGCTTCACGCCGCGCGGCCAGTCGGGGCTCATGGTCAGTGAGCTCTTTCCGCGTCTGGGCGCGTTCGCGGATGACCTGTGCGTGATCCGCTCGATGCACACCGACATCGTCGAGCACTTTCAGGCCGTGCTGGCCATGCACACCGGGTCCGCGACCGTCCCGATGCCCAGTCTGGGCTCGTGGCTGAGCCACGGCCTCGGCACGTTCAACCCGAATCTGCCCTCCTACGTGGTGCTCTGCGAGCGGTTGCCGTATGCCGGCGTGCAGGTGTTTAGCAGCGGCTTTTTGCCGCCGATTCATGAAGGAGTGCGCGTGATCCCGGGCGCGCACTCGATTGCGGATCTCGAGCCGCCGCCACGCCCGCTGGCGCTTGCCGAGCTCGAGCGGATGATGCTCCGCGACATTGAGGATCGTTACCAGGCCGAGCCTCACCGCCAGGCAAGAGTGCGCGATCGGGGGGCGACGTTCGAGGTGGCGCGCGGCATGATGCACGAAGCCCCCGATGCGCTCGACACAGCGCGTGAGCCAGCGCGGGTCCGCGCGCTCTACGGCGTGGCCGAGGGGGATCGCACCTCGTTCGCCAGCCAGTGTCTCATGGCGCGGCGCCTGCTCGAGCGCGGCGTACGCACCGTCGAGATCGTCGACACCGGCTCGAGCGACAACTGGGACGCGCACGGCAACATGCACGACCATGTGCCCAAGGCGCTCCGGGTCGATCGTGCGCTCGCTGCCTTGCTTGGCGATCTCAAGGCCAGAGGCCTGCTGGACGATACCCTCGTTGCGATCTGCACCGAGTTCGGGCGCACTCCCTGGACCGACGGACCAAGCGGCAAGGGCCGCAACCACCACGCGCGGGCGTTCACAGCGCTCCTCGCCGGCGCGGGGGTGAAGGGGGGAATCGCCCACGGCCAGACCGATGACATCGGCGAATCGATCGTCGCCAACCCCGTGCACATCCACGACTACCACGCCACGATCCTGCACCTCATGGGCATCGACCACACACGCCTCGTCTACCGCTACGCCGGCAGGGATTTTCGGCTCACGGACGTCGACGGCGAGGTCGTGCGTGAAGTGTTGGCGTGAAGCGGTTTGCATTCACGAATTCCATCGCTCATGGGAGCGCCAAGCGCACGGATTCGCGAACGGCCTTGACCTTGATTGTGTAAGATGACGTGGAGGGCATGAGTGTCCACACGTTCCCGAGGTCAGGCCGGACATGAAGATTCTGGTCGTCGACGACGAGCCCAATATTCGCGGCATGCTAAAGGTTGCGCTCGAGGCCGAAGGTTGCCAGGTGGCGGCGGCCGCGGCGCTTGCGCCTGCGCGGAATCTGCTCAAGAAAGAGTCGTTTGAGGTCGCGTTTGTGGACGCCCGGCTCAAGGACGAAAGCGGGCTCGAGCTTTTGGAATCGAGCGACGGCGTTCGGCCTGACACGGCCGTGGTGATGATGACGGCCTACGCCACGATCGAGGGTGCGGTGGCGGCGATGCGTGCCGGCGCGTTTGATTATTTACCCAAGCCCTTCAAGCCCGACGACGTGCGGCTTGTGCTGGGCCGGGTTGAGCGGATGCGCGGGCTCTCCAGGCGGGTGAGCGATCTTGAGGACCGGCTCGCCAGCGAGATCCCAGAGATCGCACAGGGAGAGGATCCGCGCGCGAGTGGGGTGGAAACCCAGGCGAAACGTGTGGCGGCAACGGACGCGGCCGTGCTCATCCGCGGCGAAAGCGGGGCAGGCAAGGGCGTCCTGGCTCGGGCGATTCACGACTGGAGCCGCCGCTCGAGCGGGCCGTTCGTCACCGTGAGCTGCCCTAGCCTCAGCCACGAATTGCTCGAAAGCACCCTCTTCGGCCACGTCAAGGGGGCATTCACAGGCGCAATCGCCGATGTGGACGGCAAGGTCGCAGCCGCCCAGGGTGGAACCCTGTTTCTGGACGAGATCGGCGACCTGCCGCTCGAGCTCCAACCGAAACTCCTCCGCTTTCTCCAGGACAGGCAGTACGAACGGCTGGGCGAAACCCGGGTGCGCACCGCGGATGTCAGGCTCGTTTCGGCGACCAATCAGGATCTGGAGACCGCGGTCGCGCACGGCCGCTTTCGCCAGGATCTCTTCTTCCGCGTGAGCGTCGTCGAGCTCGCACCACCGCCCTTACGTGAACGCTCCGATCGACTCTCCATCGCCGAGCAGTTACTCGCCTTCTTCGCGCGCCAGCTCGCCAAGCCGCTCGCCGGCTTCAGTTCCGAAGCCGCGCAGGCCGTGCTCGCCTATTCCTGGCCGGGCAATCTCCGCGAACTACGCAACGCCGTCGAACGCGCAGCGATCTTCGCCACGGGCAAGCAGGTGGGACTCGAGGATCTCCCCGATCGAGTCACCCGCGCCTTGCCAGGAATCGCCCCAAACGAACCCGCGCAACTCGGCGGCCCCTTCACGCTCCACGAGCTCGAGTCGGAGCATATCCGCCGCGTACTCGCAAGCGCACCTTCGCTCGAACACGCCGCAACCATCCTGGGCGTCGACCCCAGCACCCTCTACCGCAAGCGGCGGCAACTCGGCCTCTAAACCAACCGCCGTGCAACTTGCACGATCGGCGTCTCATGACCGTGCAGGATGCAACCCAACGCCGCGCTCAGAATTCCGCGCCGCATCCTTGACGCAAATCGTTTCTTCCTGCTGCATTTCGACTTAAAGTGAAAGTGCCCATCGCGATCAGGGACTGGGCATGCGCTTCGCTTATTCCTCCGTCGAGGTTCTGGATTGGTGAAAACGCTACGTGCCAAGTTGTTATCGGGTCTTGCGCCCACGATCGCGATCGTGATTGCGCTCGGGCTCTGGGCCATTGTCATGTTCTATCGGCTGGGTGGAAACATCGACGTCATCCTGCGGGAGAATTATCGGAGCGTGCTGGCGGCCGAGGGCATGAAGGAAGCCATCGAGCGCATGGATTCGGGCATTCTCTTCGCCATCGCCGGCGAGCTCGAGCGCGGGCGTGCGCAGTTCGACGCGCATCGCCCCCGGTTTCTCGAGCAGCTTCGGATCGAGCAGAGCAACATCACGCTCCCCGGCGAAGGAGAGCTTGCGGACACGCTCGATCGCGAATTCAAGCGCTACCAGGCTGAGGCCGAGGTGTTTTTTCAACCCTCTCAGGAGCAAAGGTCGGCGCGATCCGAGCTCTATTTCGAGCGGCTCTTGCCCATCTTCAATAAGATCCGCACGACCGCGGACACAGTGCTCGAGATCAATCAGTCGAACATGACGGAGATGGATCGCCGGGCGCGCCAAAGCGCGCGTGCGTCGATCCGTTTGATGGGGTTGGCGGTTGTGACCGCGGCGGTGCTGGCGGTCGCGGCGACGGTGCTTCTCAGCCGGTCGATTCTGCGCCCGATCGAGGCCGTGACGCATGGCGCCCGTGAGCTTGCGCGGGGGCGGCTGGATCAGCTCGTGGCGTCGGATTCGCAGGATGAGCTCGGCGCGCTTGCGGATGCCTTCAACGAGATGGCCAGGAACGTACGCGAGTTCCGGCAATCGGGCGCAGCCCGGCTGCTTCGCGCGCAACGCACAGCACAGGCAGCGATCGACTCATTCCCCGACCCAATGGTTGTGATCGATTCCAGCGGCTCGGTGGCCCAGGTGAATCCAGCCGCCAGGCGCATTCTGGCCGTTGCGCCCGCAATCGATCCTTCCGTCTCCTGGCAGCCGCCACAGCCGCTCAGGTCGCTCATCGACGATGTCCTCGCTGGCCGCGGCGACTATCTCCCCGTCGGGCTCGAGCAGGTGCTCTCGTTCCCGAGCGACGGCCAGGAACGCTACTTCCTGCCCCGCGTGGTTGCAATCCGCGACGAAACCGACATGCTCCTTGGCGCGGCCGTCGCGCTTGTGGACGTCACCAAGCTCAGACTCGTCGATCGGCTCAAAAGCGACATGGTCTCGACCGTGA
>DAIDHX010000310.1 GCA_027451885.1 Planctomycetales bacterium | reverse complement strand
GATCCGAGCAGCGTCGATCTGGACATCTCGGGGGTCATCTCCGGCGGCACCAGCCTTGCCAAGACCGGCGCGGGGACGCTCCAGCTCGACGGCGCCAACACCACAACCGCGCCCATCGCGATCAATTTGGGCACGGTAATCGTCACCAGCAGCCAGGGGCTCGGCAGTGGCGCTGTCACGGTCGCGAGCGGAGCCCAGCTTGACCTCAATTCCACCGCGGGCCTGATCCTCTCCAATCCGCTCACGATTTCCGGCACAGGGGTCTCGGGCGGCGGCGCGCTTGTGAATCAAGCCGGCTCAAGTCAATTGATCGGCAACGTGGTCCTCGGCGCGAATGCCACGCTTTCTTCCGCCGCGGGCGGTTCGAGCAATCTCGAGTTCTTCGGCGTGATCAGCGAGAGCGGACCTGGCTACGGCCTGACCATGATCGGCGGCGGCGACTTCACCCTCGGCGGCTCAAGCGCAAATACATATACAGGAAGCACGCTCCTCGATTCCGGCGTGCTTTATCTCTCCAAGTCCGCGAACACGATCGCGATCCCGGGCAACCTGACCATCGGCGATGGGGCTGACACCGCGATTGTCAACGACAGCAACGGAGGCCAACTGAGCGCTGGTTCAATTCTGACGCTCAACGCCGGCGCAACCACGTCGAGCGCGGAGCTCGAATTGCTCGGCTTCAACGAAACCGTGGCCATGATCATGATGAACAACGGCGGTGAGATCGACACCGCCGCGGGCACGCTCACCGACACCGGGAGCCTGAACTATAGCTCGGCCGTGCCAACCTCGGTGCAGGGGCTCATTTCGGGCAACCTGAGCTTCAATGGGTCAAACGCGACTGTGAGCGTGGCGCAAGGGAATGACCCAAGCGGTGTCGATCTTGAGATCTCGGCGATCATCTCCAACGGCGGCGTGATCAAGACTGGCG
Organism: Planctomycetales bacterium; assembly: GCA_027451885.1. Lineage (GTDB taxonomy): Bacteria > Planctomycetota > Planctomycetia > Isosphaerales > Isosphaeraceae > JAKBAP01. The sequence continues at coordinate 14,489 of DAIDHX010000310.1, read as the reverse complement.
CGGGGACGCTCGGCCTGTCAGGCGCGAACACCTTCGCAACCACGCGCTCCATCGTGGAAGGAACCGGCACGACCGCCTTCAATGTGCAGCTCGAAGCCACCGCCGGAACCGTGCAGCTTCAAAACTCAGGCACGCTGGGTGCGAATTCCGGCGGCGTGATCCAGATCGACAATGGCGCGGAACTTGCCGCCACCGGCGCCAATGTGCAGATTCCCCAGCCCGTCTTCATCTCGGGAACCGGCGTCAATGGCCAGGGCGTGCTTTACTCTCTCTCCGGTCAGATGACTCTGACCTCGACCATCTACATGCTCGCGAACTCCCAGATCGGCGGGTCCTCGACCGGCTGGCTCCAGGACGACGGGAGTTTCGAGAACTATGGCGGCACCTACAACGTCACGATCACAAATGGATCCTCCACAAGTGGACCCTCGGGCACGACCGTCTTCAATTACAACAACGCAAACTTCACCGGCCAGATCACGGTGACCCAGGGCTATTTCAACGCCTGGCAGCCCGACGCGCTCGGCACAGCGGGGAACGCGGTGAGCGAAACCATCGCGAATGGGGCATCGTTCGTGATCAAGGGCGGAATCACGCTGGATCCCGCCAAGACGCTCATTCTCCAGGGAACAGGGACGCTTCACAACGGCGCTCCTGACAAGAAGATCTTCAGCTTCAATGGCGACAACACAATCGCCGGTCCCATCGTGCTCCAGGCGAGCGAGACGGTGAACGTGGATGCGGCAGATATTCTGACCCTGTCGGGGGGTATCAGCGACGGCGGTTCTGGTTACGGATTGACGCAGATGGGCCCGGGCGACCTGGACATTTCCTCTTCGTCCAATGCCTTCAGCGGCCCGCTGGTGGCCCAGGCCGGCGCGCTCTCGATCGATCAAACAGCCTCACCCTCGTCCACCACCGTGCAATCCGGCGCTCAGCTTGCGGGCACGGGCATCCTGGGTGGCACGGTCACGGTGCAAAGCGGCGGCACGCTCCAGCCGGGCGCAGCGCTCACTCCAACCACTGGCATCTTCACGATCGGCTCGAGCACGCTGGATTCGGGCTCAACCCTCAGTATTCGCCTGAGCGGGACCACCGCGGGGACACAGTTCGACCAGCTCAATGTTTCGGCCAACCAGACACTCACGATCTCAAGCGCCACGCTCAATGTCGCGCTGCTCTCCGGTTACAACCCCACACCCGGTACCACGTTCACGATTATCCAGGCGGCTGCCGGCGGCTCGATCACGGGTACCTTCGCGAACGCGCCGAACGCCGGCACGTTCTATTCCGGGCGCAAACAATTCACCATTAACTACACCACCACGGCCGTGACGATCACCGCCGGACAAATTGTGGATACCTGGGTCGGCGGCGCAGGCAACAACAACTGGTCTACCCCCGCGAACTGGCAGGCCGGCGTCGTTCCATCGGCCGGCGACACCCTCAAGTTCCCATCCACCTCGACAAATCTTACCTCCAACAACGACCTGACCGCTGGTACATCGTTCTATTCGATGGTGATCGGCAAATCGGGCTATCTCTTCACCGGGAATGCACTCGCGCTCACGAATGGAATCACCGATCAGGCCACCGCGGGCGTCGTCAAGATCGGCTTCGGAATCGATCTGAACGGCAATCAAAAGGTCGCCGTCAGTGGAGGAACGCTCTCGATCTCAGGCGCGATCTCGGGAGCAGGCTCGCTGATGATGACCGGCGGGAAACTGAGTCTGAGCGGTGCCAATACATATTCCGGCGGCACATATGTTTCTGTCGGAATTATGTCGATCTCGAACAACACCGCGCTGGGAACCGGAGCGGCGACGATCACGTCATCCGGGGAACTCGACCTTAACAATAACATCACCCTTGGCAACGCCGTCTCGATTGTGGGCCAGGGCGCGTCTGGCGGTCTGGGAGCGGCGATCGCGGCTGCGAGCGGAAGCGACACCCTGAACGGCACCATCACCCTTACCGGCAACGCCACGATCGATAGCGGATCCGCCACGGGCGACAGCCTGGCATTCGACGGTCTCATCCAGGGAAATTACGGGCTTACGTTCATCGGAACCCAGACAACCACATTTGCGGGTAATTCCTCGAACACAGTCGCCGGACCCCTCAATATCAACTCCGGAACGCTTAACCTGGAGATGGGCAATACCAACACCCTGGCCGTCGGGCCGAGCGCTGTCATCAACGTCGGCGACGGTACCGACGTTGCCGCGTTTGGCGTGTACGGTCCGAGTGGCCAGCTCTCGGCAACGAATCCGGTGAACGTGGTGAACAACGCCCAGTTTTCAACCTCCACGACCGCGACGGTTGGCGCCCTGACGCTCACGGGATCAGCCAGCGTGAACCTGCCTCTTTCAACTTCCGCGCTTACGGTGGGATCGCTCAACGTAACGGGCAACACGATCACCCTGGCGAGCGGCGCATCGTTGACCGACAACGGCGCACTCACCACGAACGCGTCGAGCGCGACCGCGCTCATCCAGGGCGGCACGCTCAACCTAACGCCCACTGGAACCACGATGACGGTGCCCGCGGGCACCACCGGTGGCAACGATCTCCAGATCACGTCGGTGATCGCGGGCTCGGGGCCGCTCTCGATCATCGGCGGCGGCAAGGTCTTGTTCGCCGGAGCGAACACGTACTCGGGCGGCACAACCTTGAGCGCGGGTTACCTCGGGATCACGAATCAAGCCGCGCTCGGGACCGGAACCGCCACAATCGCAAGCGGCTCGGAGCTCGATATTACAGCGGCTACCTTATTTAGCATACTCAACAACCTGTCGATCGCGGGCACCGGCGTCGTGGGTGGCGCAGGGGGCGCGGTCAATGTCGAAATCGGAACCGTTCAGTTCGAAGGAAATATCACGCTCGCCGCCAATTCCACCGTGACCGCGGTCCCTGGGGTGGGCAATGCCCTGGCATTTTTGGGCCAGGTCACCGATGGCGGCTCAGGCTACAACCTGACCCTGGGCGGCGGCGGCCTCTTCAGCATTGCTCCAGCCGCCGCCAGCAATAGCTACGCAGCGACCATTCTCGACAGCGGCGCCCTGCATCTGGAACCGGCGAATGGTCTCACAGCGATCCCGGGCAATCTTACCATCGGCGACGGCACGGATAGCGCGACGGTGGCGGATTATGGCACAGGCGCGATCGCACCCACCTCGAACGTGGTTCTCGTGAATAACGGAGTTGCGGGCGGGGCCACGCTCAACCTCAACGGCGGGGCCGAGAGCGTCGCGAGTCTTACGTTCGGCAACGGAGGCCAGATCAATACCAACTCGGCCACGCTTACCGACTCGGGCAACGTCACCTACACCTCGACCCTGGCGACCTCGGTGCAGGGGAGCATCGCGGGAAATCTCAGCCTGAACGGCTCGACCTCCACCTTCTCCATTGCCCATGGCAACGATCCCTCGGGTGTGGATCTGGCGATCTCGGCGGTCGTCTCGAACGGCGGCGTCATCAAGTCGGGCCTGGGAACCCTCGCCCTGTCGGCGAACAACACGTTCGCTACGACGCACTGGGTCTCGATTCTGGGCGGCACCATGACCGAGCCTGTGGAGCTGGAGATCCAGCAAGGCATCGTGCAGGCGTCCGCGAATACCGCGCTCGGCTCGGCCGCCGGCGCGACGATCGTAGAAACGGGCGCCATGCTGCAAACCCTCGGTAATATCAGCATTGGCTCAACCGTCTACATCGAGGGCGCCGGGGTGAGCGCCCAGGGTGTCCTTTATGTCGAATCCGGCGCCACGGACCTGACGAACGCCGTCTGCATGATCGGCAATTCGCAGTTCGGGGCGGCATCGGGCGCCACGCTCAGCATCGACACCGGAACGGTAAACGGCGGGCTGCAGCAGTTCTTCAATCCCGCCGTGCCGACGATCACCAACGGCCCCACCGGCACGACGATCATCAACGCGGCCAGCACTTATGTCTCGTCGCCAGCATTCACCGTCACAAGTGGGTATCTTGAGGTCGCGAACGCCAACGCGCTCGGTAATCCGACGACAGCCACCACGAGCGTCATCGAGCCCGGCGCATCGCTGGAAATCGCCGGCGTCTCGACCAATCCCCTGACCGGCGTCGAGCTCTCGGGAGCGGGCGTGGCGCTCGCGGGGGGAGGCAATGACGCCAAGCTCATCAATCTGTCTGGTAATAGCACGTTCGCCGGCGCGATCACGCTCGATAGCACAGAGACAGTGGCTGTGAATACCGGGTCGACGCTTGGACTCACGGGCGTGATCTCGCAGAGCAGCGCGGGCTACGGGCTCACGGTCAACGGCGGTGGAGAACTGAATCTCGCGGGCACGGACACCTACACCGGGCCCACCGTGGTGAACGGCTTGCTTCAGGTTGATGGCAGCATTGCGGCGAGCGCAGTGACCTTGAACGCGGGCGCCACGCTCCAGGGCAGCGGCGTCGTGGGGTCGGTCACGTCGCTCTCTGCAACCGTCGCCCCCAACGAGCTGAAAACGCTCTCAACGGCGGGATTCTCGCTCGATTCGAGTTCGACGCTGCTTCTCCAGATCGACGGCGCCTCGCCGGGCAACGGCTCCAGCGGTTATGAATCGATCACCGCGTCAGGACAAATCAACCTGGGGGGTGCGATGCTCGAGCCCCCGCTCGGCGGCGGCTACGTGCCACAACAGGGCGATCAGATCATGCTCGTCGACAACACCAGCGGCCTGCCGGTCACTGGCACCTTCGCCGGCTTGCCTGAAGGCAGCACGATCATCCTGGGCACTCAGCAGTTCAAGATCACGTACCAGGGCGGCCCGAACAGCAACGACGTCATTCTTCAGGCCCCCTCGCTGACGACCACCCAGGTGTCCACCACCCCGCAAACCAGCACCTACGGTCAGTCGGTCACGTTCATCGCCAAGGTTTCGGCAAGCGCTGGCTCTCCGGCCGGGAACATCGAATTCTTCAACGGCAATCCCACCAGCGGCGGCACCTTGCTCGGCTCGGGCATGGTCAATTTCCAGGGAATCGCCAGTTACTCCACAACCGGGCTCCACGCGACGAACGGCACCCCAGACCAGATCTACGCCGAATACTTGCCCGCGCCCACAAGCCTGTATCTCTCGAGCGTCTCCACCTCCTTCGCCCAGACCGTCAACCCGGCAGCGCTCACGATCACCGCCAACAACGCCAGCATGCCCTATGGCTCGGCAAGCCTGCCGGCGTTCACATTCAACTACTCCGGCTTCCAGAATGGTGATTCGGTCGCCACGCTTTCGAGCGGAATTAACTTGCCCCCCAGCGCCAGCGTTGCCACGCCGCTTTCGCAGTTGCACGTCAATGCGACCGGCTATCCGATCGTTCCCTCCGGCGCGGTCGATCCCGATTACACATTCATTTATGCGAATGGCACGCTCACGGTCACGCCCGTCGCGCTCACGGTGACCGCCCCCACCGCCTCGAATCTCTATGGCACCCCGGTGAATCTCAGCGCACTCAACCCCACTTACAGCGGCTTCGTTAACGGGGATACCGTGGCGACGCTCGCGACCGCTCCCAACCAGGCCCCCGTCCTGAGCACGAGCGCGTCCGCCTCCAGCCCCGTCCTGGCGGGCGGATATCCGATCACGGTCTCGGGCGGCGTCGATCCAGACTACCTGTTCCGCTACGTCTCGGGCACGCTCAATGTGCTCCAGGCTTCATCCGCGGTCACGGTCATCTCGAACGCCGCCACAACCGGCGCCGGCTCGCCCGTCACCTTCACCGCCACGGTCGCCGCGGTTTCGCCCAGCGTGGGAACGGGCACGGGAACCGTCTCGTTCTACGACGGCAATCCCGCAACCACCGGCAACTTGATCGGTGCTGGCGTCCTAAGCGCGAGCACACCGGACCAGGCGACCTTCCAGACCTCGGCTCTCGCGCTCGGCTCGCATCAGATCTACGCGGTTTACGGCGGCGACACAAACTTCCTGGGCAACACCTCCGCCACGCCCTACACCCAGACGATCATCGCGCAGGCCACCACCACGACCGTCTCGCTCGATCCGACGTCCCCAACCTCGCCTGCTTACGGCCAGACGGTGACCTTTGACGTCACCGTCGCCCCCGCGAGCTCAGGCGCACCCACGGGCATGGTCCAGTTCTACAACGGCAATCCGAGCACGACCGGCCTGGCGCTCGGAAGCCCGGTCTCGCTCGTGAACGGCGCGGCCAGCCTCTCCACATCCGCGCTCTCAGCCGGTTCCGCGTCGATCTACGCGGTCTATTCCTCGAATTCCACCGACTATAACAACAGTACGTCGCTCGCCCCGCTCTCGATCGTGATCAATCAGGCCGTGCTTTCCGTGACGGCGGCGAATCAGTCGTCGATTTACGGCGGCTCGATCCCCGCGCTCACTTACAACGCCTCGGGATTCCAGAACGGCGACACCGCGTCCAATGTCCTCTCAGGCACGCCTGGAACCACGGGCGCTTCCAGCTCGAACGCAGGCCAGTACCCGATCACTCAGGGCACGCTCGCCGCGGATTCCAACTACCGGATTCAGTTCGTGCCCGGCACGCTCGCGATCAGGCCCGCCACGCTCGAGATCGCGGTGAATCCCGCCTCAAAGATCTATGGCGCCCAACTGCCCGCATTCAGCGCGACTTACACCGGATTTGTCAATGGCGACACGCCGGCGAGCCTGACCACGCCCGTGGCGTTCGCAACCTCGGCCATGGCCACCAGTCCCGTCGGATCTTACCCGATCATCGGCTCGGGCGCGATCGATTCCAATTACAATATCAGCTACACCGCCTCACAGCTTACGATCACGCAGGCCAGTTCAACGGTCACATTTGAAAATGTGATGAATCCATCATACGCTGGCCAGGCGCTCGATCTCACGGTCTACGTGGGCGCGGTGAGCCCGGGCGCGGGCGCGGCCGCCGGAACGGTCACCTTCCAGATCGATCAGAAGACCTACGACGTCGCCCAGGTCGACCCCACAACCGGGATGGCGACGTTCACGGGCGCTCTCATGGGCGTGGGACCGCACGAGATCACCGCGATTTACTCGGGTAATCCCAACCTCGTGGGCAGCCAGTCGTCGATCGGCCACGACGTGATCGCCGCCAACACGCAGACGACGCTCAGCCTGATCGACGTGCGCGATCACGGCCGGCTTGTCTCGGTGCTCCTGGTGTCCCAGGTTTCCGCGATGCCGCCTGGAGCTGGCACGCCGTACGGCACCGTGACGTTTGATGCCAACGGCAAGCCGATCGGCAATCAAGCGGTCTCGTCGACCGGCGCCAGCGTGCTCAAGCTCAAGCCTGCCCAGGCGCGCGGCAAGCACTTCGTGGCGATGTACAGCGGCAACGAATCGTTCAATCCCAGCCCGTCCAACCCGGTCGCGACGACCGCCTCGGGAACGACCGCGGCGCGGATCCAGCGGCCGAGGGCGTTGTTCGCCCCGGCGCTGAGCTCTCAGTCGGCGTCGGTGCATCGCATGCAAGCGGAGAGCAACGCCCTGGCGCTCAATTTCCGCTGGCCGTCGTACTTCAAGCGCCATGGCGGCCGCTAGGCCGGCCGCGGCAACCGCCTGCTAAGGCGCGGGCGTGATCCCTGGGGTCGCCGGGACCGAAGAGTCCGGCGGCCCCAGATTCGTTTCCGGCGGGCGCTGACGCAGGATTTGACCCTGCTTCAGATACACCACCGCCTCGGCAATCTTCGCGGAATGATCGGCGATACGCTCCAGGTTACGCGCTGTGTTGATCAGCCGCAGCCAGAAATCCAGCCGCGCAGGATCGTGCACAATCCGCTCCTTGAGCGTCTTTTGCACAGCGCGGTAGCCCCGGTCAATCCGCTGGTCGGATGCAATCACCGCTTGCGCAGCAGTCACGTCCGATTGCGCAAGCGCGTCCAGACTCGCGTGAAGCTGGCCAAGGGCATCGCACGCGAGCGCCTCCAGATCTTCCGGAATCGGTAACACGCCCTCGTCACCCGCCAGCTTCTTGACCCGCTTCGCGATGTGCCGCGACAGGTCCGAGAGCCGCTCGAGATCGCCATTGATCTTGAGGATCGCCGCAACCCTGCGCAAATCAGACGCCACCGGCTGGTGCAGCGCCAGCACCCGCACGCACTCGCGCTCGATGCGGATCTCCCACCGATCCAGCGTCCGCCTGCGCCGCTTCAGATCCTCAATCGCGTTCGTCGAACCATCACACAGAGCCCGGATGCTTTGCTCGATCGATTCCTCGACGACCGCCGCGAGTTTCAGAAGCTCGGACCACAGCCCATCCATGTCGCGCAAAAACGCGCGACCAACCGTGACCCGCTCGTGGTCCCGGTCAGACTCGTTTGTGGTCGGCTCCTCTCTCATGGTGATCATCTCCCGCGCAGCCCGAACCCCGTTACGCCAGACGCTCCCGCAGGCGCCCCTCGGCCCGCGGTGAGTGCCTGATGCACTCCCCTGGTTCAGGCTTGCCGCTTGATGGTTTCAAGACTAGGGAAAACCTTTCCAAGCGACAATCGGTGAACGCGCGCTCCATCAATTTTTCACGAATCGACACAGAGCCCGCCGGGGGCAAAAAAAAGCCCGGAAGCGTTTGCCTCCGGGCTCTTTGGTTTGTGCGGGTCTCGCCGGCGCGGCGGACCGGCTCAGTAACGATCGCCCCGCAACGGCGGGCCGTAGCCATGCAGCGGCAGCCAGTAGAGGTCGGTGGGAATGTCATCGCCGGGGCGGTAGTAGCCCAGGTCGTACTGCGCTTCCCAGGGGGGATCCATGATCAGGTTATAGGGCAGCGCGATGATTTGCAGACCCATGAGTCCCGCCGAGAAGAACGGCTGGATGAGCTGATTCTTCTGGGTTGACTGCGTGGGATCGTCGAGCGGGTAAGAAAGCCAGTGGCCGATCGGGCCGACGAACTGCTCAACGCTGTGCCCATAGCGTTCCAGAACGGGGTCCTGGAAGTAGAGCGGCAAATGGCAGGTTGCGGCGGCGGCCCAGTACTTGCGCTGGGGCGACCAGTTGCGCGGGCCGAGCGGCACCCAGTCCTCGGGCACCGGAATCGCCTTGATCGGCCGCGCCTCGGCCGGGCTGGGAGCACGGCTGATATCGATTTGCGACTGGATGCGCAGGTCCGGGGTTGAGCTATCGGGCCGGCCGGCCTGGGGCTGCCGCCCTTGCCCCTCACCACCCCTGCGCTGCATGCGCTGATCCTGCATCCGTGCGATTCGCTCGACCTCGCGCTGAAGCTCCGGTCGCAGGCTCGACGCGCCCGACCCGCGCCGCGGGATGATCGTGCGGACCTCGTTCGTGCGCTGCATCGCCACGCCGCTCACACTGCTTGACCCGGCGGTGGCGTTTGCCGATGCCCCCGCGGCCGCGGCTTCCGGCAGCGCGGGCAGCTCAGTGGGGGCCGGTTCCGCCGCCGGAGCAGCGCCCTGGCCGTCATCGGTGGCAGGCAGGGCCGCGGCCGCGCTGGGCGCTGGCTCGGCCGTGGCTGGTGCGGCTGCGCCGGCGCTGGGCGCTGGCTCGGCCGTGGTTGGCAACGAAGCCGTGGTCAGCGACACCGCATCCCCCGACCCGCCCGGCGCGGGCAGCACCGGCAGGCTTTCCTCGACCCTCGCACCGTTCGCGCCCACCGCCGCCGTCTTCGCACCCGGCAACAGGGGCAGCTCCTCGGGAGCAGCCTGAGGCTGCGCGGGTTCGGTTGCGGGCGCCTCGGTTGCGGGCGCGGCCGCCGGCTCAGGCGCTCCGTTTGCCGCTGGGACAGGCTGTGCCACGGGTGCGGCGGGCTGTGCCGCGGGTGTGGCGGCCGGCCTGGTTGGATCGGGCAAGGGAGGCAGCGTCAGCTCGGTCTCAGCCCCCGGGTTGCCGCTCGGAGAACCAGCCTCGATCCCCTTGCTCGGTTCAACCGCGGGCTCAACCGCCGCGGCAGGCGCTGGCTCAGGCGCGGCGGCTGGCTGTGCGCTCACGGCGGCAGGCGCTGGCTGGTTCGCTTCGGGCAGAACCGGCAAGCCTTCATCCGCGGCTGGTGCCACCGGCGCGGGATTGGACGCAACCGGCGTGGGATTGGACGCCACCGGCGCGGGATTGGACGCGACCGGCGTGGGGGTGATCATGGCCGGCGCGGGATTGGACGCCACCGGCGCGGGCGCTGGTTCTGCTGTGGCCGGCGCACTGGCAGTGGGTACCGTTTCCAGCTCGATCACCGCCGGCGCGCTCGGAGTGGGAGCGGGCTGGGCCGTCGTCACCGCGGGTGCGGGTTGAGCGGCCCCCTGCGCCTGCTCCGCGGGCTCGCTGAGCGCGGGAGCAGCATCCCCGGCCGGCTGAGCGGGGGCCGTCGCCACACCCACAACCGCCGCGGCTTGCGTCAGATTGCCGTCGCTTGGCCGGCTCGCCGTCTTGCCCGCGGACGCGATCGGCTCCAGATCCGAAACGTCAGGCAGCTTGGGAATCTCGGGCAGCTCCGCGGGCTGGCCCGCGGCGGCTCCGCTCGCAACCGCAAGACCCTCCCTGGATCCTCCCGCTGGACCAGCCGTCGCCGGCTTCGTGGGCGAACCCGCGGCTGCGGCCGTGGTTGCCGCCGTGGACGGCTCCGTCATTTCGCCGCTGGCCAGCCGAATCGGCTCGCCATCCAGGGGCGCGGGGCTCGATGTTCCCTTCGCCGGCGACTGGCTCGATGTCCCCTTGCTCCGCGCCGCGATGTTCGTTTGATTCCGACCCACCGTGAACCGGCCGTTCTTGCGGCCGCGATCGCTGAGCGCGTACGGCCTCTCCGCGTCGGCTGCTTCCCGCAGCCCACGCTGCGCTCGCTCAATACCCTGCTTCAGAGACCGCCTCTCCGTGTCGTTCAGCTCCTTCTGACGCGTCTCCGCTTCACGCAAAAACTTGAGCGAACGCTCATATTGCTGGTACTCGAGATAATCAAGACCATTGCGCAGGAGGTATCGCGCCCCGCGCGACGCCGAGGCGCCATACACCGTCTCAGGACCCGACGAAGCGCCCGATTTGGCCCCGTCGTCCCGCGCCGATTGCTGCGCCAGCACCATCGAGACCGCCGAAACGCTCCCGACGACCACCGCGCCGAACGCCCATGTCATGCGACGCAAGACACGCCTCCTTGCTTACCTGAGAACCGCCCCAAGCAACGGGCCATTCCATTCCCGTCTCGTGCAGGCCAGGCCCGTCTAGGCCGACCCGCGACCCACCTCGTTCTCACCGCTGTAGCTCGAATAATTCGGAGCCTCCTGCGTGATCACGATGTCATGGGGATGACCTTCCTGAACCGACGCCGACGTGACCTGAATGAAGCGAGCCCGCGTTCGCAGCTCATCGATCGTCCGCGTGCCGCAATATCCCATCCCGGCCCGCAGCCCGCCCACAAGCTGAAACACATAATCCGCGAGCGGCCCCTTGTAAGGCACTCGCCCCTCGACCCCCTCCGGAACCAGCTTCTGCGTGACCGACGACTTGCCGTCGTTCGAATCCCCCGCACGCGCCACCGGCTCCTGCCGATAGCGCTCGTGCGAGCCCTTGGCCATCGCACCCAGCGATCCCATGCCGCGATATGACTTGAAACTGCGGCCCCGATAAATGATCGTCTCGCCAGGACTTTCCGCCAGACCCGCGAACAACCCCCCGATCATCACCGCATGAGCGCCCGCCGCAAGCGCCTTGGTGATGTCGCCCGAGTAACGGATCCCTCCGTCCGCGATGATCGGCACCCGGCCGCCCACCGCCTTCGCCGACTGATGAATCGCCGTGATCTGCGGCACGCCCACGCCCGACACCACTCGCGTCGTGCAGATCGAGCCAGGACCAATCCCAACCTTCACCGCATCCGCGCCGGCGTCCACAAGCGCCTTCGCGCCCTCACCCGTCGCCACATTACCCGCCACCACCTGAATGTCAAAGCTCTTCTTGATCCGACGCACCGTCTCGATCACATTCTTCGAGTGACCGTGCGCTGAGTCGACCACCAAAATGTCAACCCCAGCCTGAAGTAACGACGCAATCCGCTCAAAATCCTGGACCCCTACCGCCGCACCCACCCGCAATCGACCTCGCGCGTCCTTGCACGCATGAGGATAACGGTACAGCTTGTCGATGTCCTTGATCGTAATGAGCCCTTTCAGTCGATATTCATCGTCCACCAGCAAGAGTTTCTCGACCTTATTTTTCGTCAAAATCCGATCAGCTTCCTCAAGGCTCGTATCCGCCGGCGCCGTCACCAGATTCTCACGCGTCATCACTTCTTCGAGGCGGATATCATTCGATTCCAGGAACCGCAGATCCCTGCGCGTCAGAATCCCACGCAGATAACCGTTCACCGTGATGGGCACGCCCGAGATGTTGTGCCCGCGCATGATCTTGCGGGCCTCGCCCACCGTCGCGTCCGGGGGCAGCGTGATCGGGTCGACGATGATCCCGTTTTCCGACCGCTTGACCTTGTCAACCTCGCGCGTCTGGTCCTCGACCGACATGTTCTTGTGGATGATCCCCAGCCCCCCCTCCTGCGCAAGTGCAATCGCAAGCTCGGCTTCCGTGACCGTATCCATCGGGGAGGAGATGATCGGAATATTGAGCGCGATCTGGCTCGTCGCCCTCGATCGCGTGTCCACCTCGTGCGGCAGGAGCTCGGAATAACCCGGCTCGAGGAGGACGTCGTCGAAGGTGATGCCTAGATAGGCGATGCGCTCGTGCATCGGGAAAAGCTCCATTCGTAGCCCATGCACGGCGACGTGACGATCGTCCGCAATCCATTGAGACGGGATCGAAAGGTCCTCGGGCGCTGGGCGAGGGGGGATGATTCAGGGCCTTTCCTGGATCATTAAAACGCCCTGGAGCCAAGCTGGCAAGGGCAACCGCGGCTGCCCGGGCTCGCAACGCTGCCCCAATCACGCATCCGAGTCTCTGCGGCAGGGGCCAAAAACAGCCGGCGGAAAACCATCTCGACCCCCTCAGAATGCTTGCATTAAGTGCGAGATAAAGCCCATCCTGAAGGTACAAGCGATCGAGCGCATTCCTTGCAAGCACCTTCGGCGTTTGGTCCCGCGGGGCGAGCTCACGGCCATCCAGCCCGCGCGTGCCCAGCGCCGGCGGGTCGTTCGCGAACCAGGAGCCCAGGGCCTGCGAAGGCGCTCGTTCTCGCTGGCTCGCGGCTGGACTGGGAGCGGATGCGGAAGGAGCAGGACGTCACATGGCAGGCGTTGCCGGGTTTTACCGTGGCGTTCGGAGAAGTCTCGCCGCCGCGGCCCTCCTGCTGGCCCTTGACGTGGGCTACTTCGGATCGTTCCTTCTCGCGACGATCTTTTGCCCGACCTGGATCCTGGTGAGCGCTCTCAAAAACGCGATCCAGCGGCCCGGTTGGGGGATCGCCCTGGTCAGGATTGGAATTCCAGCCCTGACGTTCTGGCTTGTTCGGCTCAACAACGACTTTCAGCTCTCAATCGCCCGGGAAAACGCCGAGCGCGTCGTCGCGGCCACTGAGCAGTATCGCGCTGCGCACGGTAAATTCCCCCAAAAACTCGATCAACTCGTACCGCGATTCCTGCCTTCCGTTCCAGTCGCCAAGTACTGTCTGGGTCCGGGCGGGCGCTTCTATTACTACGAGAACTCTCAAACGCCCATGCTCGTCTGGCAAGTCGTCACCCCGTACTTCCGGAGAATTTACAACTTCGAGACGCGGACCTGGAGCGAGCTCGAATAAGCCGCGGAACAACGCCGGGGCTCGGTGCCAAAACAACGAAAATGGCCGCGCCATGGCGCGCCAGGCGAACGCGCATCGTTCGTGCCGCTTGTACGAGCCCGATTCGCAGCCGAGCGTGTCTTACGCGCCAGGAGCCCCAGCGCCTTGCATCCGCGATACAAGCACGTCAAATCCGAGCACGAAGCGCCCGCTCGTGTGTCTGATTTAGCGTGGCGGATTGCAGGTGAGAGACGGATCGGCGCGGCCAGGGCGGGCAAGACCCGCGAGGGGACCCTTCGTGCCCGTATTCGCCCTGGCAACGCGATGGCGTCGAGCGCGGACCAGGCACGAATTCGCGAACGAGCGGACGCTTCGGGCTCTTATTGGCACTGGCAACGCGATGGCGTGAAGGGCGGACCAGGCACGAATTCGCGGACGAGCGTGCGCTTCGGGCTCGTATTGGCCCTGGCAACGCGATGGTGTCGAGGGCGGACAAGGCACGAACTCACCCGCTCGTATGTACACCGTGCACGTTCCACGGGCGTTCCAGGCACCCCCCTGTAATCCTTACAACCCTTACCAATCTCCTGACCCGTCGCAAAAAGGCCCAGATCAAGCAACTTACCTGATTAAATATGGCAAGTTTGCGTTAAGTCTCTGTACGGGGAAACCGCGCGCGGTTGCGTAGACCGTGCGCATTCTGCTCGTACTGAGGACGCACGCATGTCCAGCACATCCGATGCGCCTGCCAGGCGCAGGGCTTCGCGACGGCGCGTCGCCGCCAACAGGCGCAACGCACGCAAAAGCACAGGGCCACGCACGCCCGAAGGTAAGAATCG
>DAIDHX010000309.1 GCA_027451885.1 Planctomycetales bacterium | reverse complement strand
CATTGCCGAGATTCGGGGGATCTGATAGCTTTCGATGCGGCATGATTCGTACCGGTTCGGGTGCGGCGGGGGCAGGGGATTGATGGACGAATCCGGGGCTCTCGTCTGGTTTTGCGGCGATCTGTCGGATCCGTTTCTGGCCCGTGCGGCCGGCGTGATCGAGGCCGTTGCTCCCTGTTTGGCGCTGGAGTCGGCCGGAGCGCTTGGCGATCCCGCGCAGGCCCAGTCGCCCCGCGTGATCGTCGCGCATCGGCATCGGCTCTACCCGGGCGACCTGGAAACCCTGGCGCGTTGGCGTGCCCAGTGGCCGGGCGTCTCGATCTGGCTGCTCGCCAGCCCATACCTGCGTTATGCCGAGACGACGCGCCTGTTGCCGCTTGTGGACCAGGTGGCGCCCGAGGCCACGGCCGGCTTCGCCATTCCGCTTCGACTGAGGCGTCTCCTGGGCCTGGATGCGGGGGACGATCGGGCGCCTGTGGATCGCGTGGAAGTATCGAGCGGCCTGGAGGAGCTTGGGCGCGTGCTGGCGGACGCGTGCGCGCGGGCGGGCCACGCCGTCGAGGTCGTGGCCGACCTGCGGCATGGCCGAGCACGACCGCGCTGCGCTGGGGCCGAGCGCGTGGTCACGGTCTGGGACGTGCCGGTTCTCGAGCCCGGCTGGGAAGCGTGCCTCGAGGAGCGGGTGCGGTCGGTTGGGCCGGTCGTTGCGCTCCTGGGGTATGCCGATCGCGCGGCCGTGGCCCGGGCGGAGACGGCGGGAGCGAGCGCGTGCCTGGATTCGCCGCTCGATCTCGACCTGGTTGCCGACGCCGTCGATGCCGTAGCCCGCGCGTGCGAACGTGAATGTCATGCCGTTCCCGGGCGGGTCGACGCGGGGCATCGCTTGCCGCCGCGGCCCAGGCAAGGGGCGCAAGCGCCCGCGCGGCGCCGCGCGGCGGTTGATCCTGCTCGCAAGGCGGCGAAACGCTAGGATGGTGCGGGAGCTCCGCGGGCGTCGATGGCCAAATCATCCACAAAACGACGAGCCGCCGAAAGCGCAGCGATCGCGCCCGCGGTCGAGCCTGCGCCCGCCGCGGCCCCCGCGCCCGCCCGCGTGCTCAAGCTCACGGACCTGACGCGCACGATCCAGCAGGCGAGCGGGTTCGGCGAGGTCCTGGCCGCGCTCAAGAACGGCCGCTCGGGCACGATCGACGGCGCATGGGGCTCGTCCTCGGCGCTGGCGTCCGCCGCGCTTGGGCTGCAGGCGCCCGCGACGCTCGTGATCGTGATGGCCCACGTCGGCGATGTGGACGACTTCCGCGACGACGTGGCCACCTTCGCCGGGCTCACGCCCGAGACCTTCCCCGCCTGGGATCGCCTGCCGCGCGAGCTGGGGCCGCTCGACGAGGTCTTCGGCAAGCGCATGCGGATTCTCAAGCGGCTGCGGGCCGAGACTCCGCCGCGCATCGTGGTGACCTCGATCCAGGCGATGATGCAGCCGGTGCCCTCGCCCGAGGCGCTTGCGAAATCCTCCCGCAGGCTCGCCGTCGGCCAGACTGCGCCGATCGAGGAGCTCGCGCGCTGGCTCGTCAACCGCGGCATGACCCGCGTCGACGTGGTCGAGGTCCCCGGCGAATTCAGTATTCGCGGCGGCATCATGGACGTCTATCCCGCCGACCTGCCTGACCCGGTGCGGCTCGAATACTTCGGCGACGAGATCGAATCGATCCGCCCCTTCGACGCGGAGACTCAGCGCTCGCTGGATCGCTACGACTCAATCGAGATCACCGCCGCGCTCGATCTTTCAGACAAGGAGCTTGCGACCTGGAAACACCCCGCCGGGCTCCTGCCCACGGGCACGTGGGTCGTGCTGCTCGAGCCCGAGGATCTCCGCGCGGAGGGGCGCAACTATCTCGGCCGGCTCGACGACCGCCGCGGCCTGTCGACCGTCGAGGAGACCTTCCAGCGGCTGATTCGCTTCCCCACGATCGCGCTTTCCACTCTCGCCGCCCACTCGCACGAGACCACCTGCCACCTCCGGATGGAAAGCATCGAACGCTTTTCCGGCGACCTGGCGCGGGTGAAGGCCGAGCTCGAATCGGCCGCGGCCGGCGAGGATGTCATCGTCGCCTGCCACAACCAGGCCGAGGCCGAACGCCTGGGCGACGTCTTCGCCGACCTCGAGCTGACGCGGGAGGGCCGCCTGCATCTGACCGTGGGCCGCGTCCGCGCAGGCTTCCATTTCCTCGACGCCCGCACCCTCGTCATCGGCGACCACGAGCTCTTCGCCCGCGCTGAGATCCGCCGAGGCACCACCCGCAGACGCTACGAAACCCGCGCGATCGATAGCTTTCTCGACCTGAACGAAGGCGACCTCGTCGTCCATGTCAATCACGGAGTCGCACGCTACCGCGGCCTGAATTTCGTCGACCAGTCCACCGAACACGCCGAGGAAACGCTCGTCCTCGAATTCGCGCAGGGCACAATTCTTTATGTGCCGATCGCCAAGATCGACCTCGTGCAAAAATACGTGGGCGGCGGCAAGGCCGAGCCCCCGCTGTCGAAGATCGGCTCCTCCGCCTGGGAAAAACGCAAGAAGCGCGTGGCCGATGCGGTCGTCGACCTCGCTCAGGAGCTGATCGACATCCAGGCCAAACGCGCAAACGAGCCTGGATTTGCCTATCCGGCCGAGGATAGCCGCTGGGTCCACGAATTCGAGGCCGCGTTCCCCTACGAGGAGACGCCCGACCAGCTTTCCGCCATCGAGGCTGTGAAGGCCGACATGGCGCTCGCGCGGCCGATGGACCGGCTCATCTGCGGCGATGTGGGCTACGGCAAGACCGAGGTCGCGCTTCGGGCCGCGTTCAAGGCCGTCGACGCCGGCAAGCAGGTCGCGCTTCTGGCCCCCACCACCATCCTGGCCGAGCAGCACTATCGCGGCTTCTGCGACCGCATGGCCGAGTTCCCCTTCCGCATCGAGGTCATCAACCGCTTCCGCCCCCGGGCCGAAATCCGCGAGGTGCTGAAGGCCGCCGAGGCGGGCGCGGTCGATATCCTGATCGGCACCCACCGAATCCTCTCGAAGGACGTCGTGTTCAAGGACCTGGGGCTGGTCATCATCGACGAGGAACAGCGCTTCGGGGTCGAGGACAAGGAATGGCTGAAGACCCTGCGCGAGACCGTCGACGTGCTCACCCTCTCCGCCACGCCGATCCCCCGCACCCTGCACATGAGCCTGCTGGGCATCCGCGATATCTCCAACCTTGAAACGCCCCCGCCCGATCGCAAGGCGATCGAGACCCGCGTTGTTCGCTTCGATCCCGAAATCGTGCGGCACGCGATCACGCGCGAGCTCAACCGCGACGGGCAAATCTTCTTCGTCCATAACCGCGTCCACGACATCCAGAGCGTGGCCGAGCGGGTCCAGAACCTCGTCCCCGCCGCACGCATCGTCATCGGCCACGGCCAGATGGGCGGGCTCGAGCTCGAACGCGTGATGATGGACTTCATCACGCGCAAATATGATGTTCTCGTCGCCACCACGATCATCGAGAGCGGCATCGACATCCCCAACGTCAACACCATCTTCATCAACGAGGCCGATAAATACGGCCTGGCGGACCTGCACCAGCTCCGCGGCCGGGTGGGGCGTTTCAAGCATCGGGCGTATGCGTATCTGCTGCTCGAATCGGACAGGCCGGTGACGCCGAACGCCGTCAAGCGGCTGAAGGCGATCGAGGAATTCACGCAGCTTGGCGCGGGGTTCAAGATCGCGCTTCGCGACCTGGAGATCCGAGGCGCGGGCAACATCCTGGGCGCGGAACAATCCGGCCATATCGAGAGCGTGGGCTACGAACTGTATTGCTCGCTGCTCGAGCAGGCTGCGCGGGCGCTCACCAAGCAACCCGCGCGGGCGAGCTTCGATTGCTCTGTGGAGCTCAAGTGGCGCGCGTATCTGCCGCGCGATTACGTCCCCGCGCCCCGGCTCAAGCTCGAGCTCTACCGCCGCGCCAGCCGGCTGCGGTCGCTCGCCCATCTGGCCGACCTCAAGCAGGAACTCTCCGACCGCTTCGGCCCGCCCCCCCAGCCCGCCCTCAACTGGCTCGCCGAGGCCGAGATCCGCATCCTCGCCGGCGCGTGGAATCTCGAGCGCATCCACGTGGAACGCGGCGAATACATCGTGCTCACCTACCGCAAACGGTCCCGGATCGAAGGGCTCGCCCGGCTGCGGCCCAAACAGGTCCGCGTGGTCGATGATAAAACCGCCTACGTTCCCCTGGGCGACGAACCCAGATCGACCGCGGAAATCGTCGAGCTCCTCCGCAAGCTGCTGGCGCCGCCGGGCTCTCAATAATTTACATGCTCGTGCGAGGACGTGCTTACTGCAGCATGTCTCTGCGCGGGTCGGTCGGTTGTGCGCGGGGCGGGATCGATCCCCAGCAGCCGCTTGACGAACCGCGCGAGCCGGGGTGCGGCCGCCGTCATGCACCGCAGCGTATGCCGCACGAGGCCCCAGGCCCGGTCGCGTGCGAGAACCAGCTCATCGCGCGGGGAAAGCCGGCACGCGCTGGCTTCCAGGTCGGGCTCGTAGCCCTGCGCCCGCAGCCAGCCGCCGCAAATCCGGTCGAGCGCCACCCGCTCGCGCAGGGTCGCAAGCGTGCGCCAGGATCCATCCCCCTGGGCGCGGACGTGGTTCCAGTGCAGGAGCGTGCCGGGGTCGGAAATCTGCACGCTGGCAGGGTCGTCGAGATCGACGCCGGCGGCCTGCAGCCGCGCAGCGAACGCCTGCGACCGCGCCCGGTTCGACTCGCGCGAGAACTCGGCGGCGACCCGCTCCGCCTCGCCTGATTCGAGCGTAATGCCCAGATGGAGCGCGACTTCATGCACGCCCCGCACAGGGTCCGCGAGCAGGTCATCGTAGCGCTGAACCAGCACGCCCGGGAACGAGCGCCAGTAACGGTCGTTGCCGAGCATCTGGTGGATCATCCCCGCGCGGAGGATCTGGTCGAAGCTCATCCCCCGCTTGTGCATGAGCGAATAGACCACGTCGCGCAGGTCTCGGTAGGAATAGAGCCCGACCGCGCTTCGGCTTTTGAGCGCCTTGCCAAGCGCGGGTGCTGCGTCGTGTGACTTGAGCACGCGATCGCGGTCGGGGCGAATCCCACCGCGGGTTAAAGCCCGATATTCCTCCCCCGTGACGTAACCCATGCGCTCGCCCTTGCGTGAGCGGTCGAGCAGATGCGCGGCCACGTCGTATTGCCAGGTCGAGCAGGCCCGGTACATCCCGCAGCAAATGACGTCCCGGCCCCCGCGGGCGCTGGGGACGATCTGGCGCTTCTTCATTGCATCAGCTCCCCAGTCCGCGCGGTTGCCGAATCCTCAGCCAGAAGCCCGCGTGATTCTTCAAGATCCTCGGCGAGCGACTGCTCGGCGTCATCGGGCGTGACGGCGACCTGCGCCAGGTCGAGCGCCCGCGATTGAGTCTGCGCCTGTCCTTCCAGCCGAGGCCGGATGGCTCTGGCCACGGCCAAACTGAACGCAATCGCTCCATCCCGATTGAGGTGGCTGGGGTCGCGGAACGCCCAGGCATCCCACGAGAGCCGCCGGCCGTCGAGCAACGTCGTCCCAGGGAATCGCTCGAGCAGGCCGGCGATAAACTGGCGATAACGCTCGGGGATGCTGTGCGCATCGAGCCGCTCGACCCGCTCCGAACGCTCCGGCGGCAAGACCCAGAAGACCGGAATGCCACGCTCCCGCGCGAGTGCAAGGAACGCCTCCACGAAGCGTGCGTTGGCGGGATCTGGCTGCCAGGTCCAGTTGGCGTTCGGAACTGGCAAGGCGTTCGCCCCCGCGACCGGAACATACTCCCGGGGCGCGACCTGGGCCCCTTTATTCACGTGCCAGTTGCGCTCGAGCACGCGATCGGTGAACCCGCCTGGTCCCTCGAGCGCCCGCGGCGAGGCAAGCCCCAGCCATTCCCTGAGCGGCCGCCGGCTGGGCCAGCTCGGAAGTGCGGCCCGCGCTCCAACAAGCATCGCAAGTGACGGCTCGCGGCCACGTAACGTCAGTTCAAAGCACACCGAGGGATCGGCGATCTCGGTCCAGCAATCCGGATTCGCCCGCGCTGGCAAGCCCAGTAAAGGGCAGGCAAAGTCAACCAGAATCGCCCGGGGCACGATCCCAGCATCGAGCGTCTTCTTCAGCAAAAAGTAGCTGCAGGGCGCCTGTCCTCCCAGTACGGCCAGGTTGAAGGCCGGCAGGCCAAGCTCGCGTTCGAG
>DAIDHX010000308.1 GCA_027451885.1 Planctomycetales bacterium | reverse complement strand
GCTTTCCCTGGCCGGGCTGGCGACACTGGCGGTGAATCCCATGTTCCTGTTCGACGTCGGCTGCCAGCTCTCGTTCCTGGCGATCGGTGCGCTGGTGTGGCTGGTGCCGCTGGCGGAAACCGCCGCGAGGCATGCGCGGGGGGCGATCCGCGGACCCGAGTCTCCGCTCGATCGGCTCGAGCGCAAGTACGCTCCGCCCTGGCGCGCGTCATTGCGGAGAGCCATTCTTGCGCTCACCCGGGCGCTGCTCGCGTCGTTCGTGGTGTGGATCGCGGCCTTGCCGCTCGTGGCCCTGCGGTTTCACCTGGTGTCGCCGATCGGGGTGTTGCTCAATCTCCCGCTGATTCCCATCACCTCGTCCGCGCTCTTGCTGGGCGGTCTTGGGATCATTGTCTCGAGCGTCTCGGGATTCATCGGCGACCAGTTCACGTGGGCGTCCGCGCTTTTGCTCCAGATCACCGAGCGCATCGTGCGCATCGGAGTCCAGCAGCCGTGGGGGCACTGGTTCACGCCTGGGCCCGGCTGGGAATCGGTCGCGGTGTTCTACGCCCTGCTGGGCCTCGCTGCGCTCTGGGCGGGGCTGGGCTGGTCGCGGCGGACCCCAGCCGGCAACGAGCCGGAACCTTCGCGTGCGGGCGCTCGATTGGAACTCCGCGGGCTCTGGTTCTGGAGCATCCCCATCGCGTGGGGAACAATCGCGCTTTTGCTGCCGCGCGACCGCGCGCCCGGCAAGCTGGAGGTTCAGGTCCTCGCCGTGGGGCATGGCCTGGCCGTGCTCATCGAGACCCCCGACGGCCGGGTGATGCTCTACGACTGCGGCCGGATGGGCGACCCCAGCGTCGGGCGCAGAATCATCGCCCCCGCGCTTTGGGCGCGCGGCCGGTCGCGGATCGACCGCATTTTTCTCAGCCACGCCGATGCCGATCATTACGACGGCCTGCCCGACCTGATCGATCGCTTCACGATCGGCGACGTCTGCGTGGCCGGCGGTTTCGAACGGTCGCGCGATCCCGCGGTGCGGGGGCTGCTCGCCAGGCTGCGGCAGGTTGCGCGGGTGCGGACGCTCGAGGCGGGCGACCTCTGGGACCAGGGCGGCGTTCGCTTTCGCGTGCTGCACCCGCCGGAAGGCTTTCTGCCCGAGTCGTCCGACAACGCCCGCAGCCTGGTGCTCGCGCTCGAACACGCGGGCCGCACGCTGCTTCTGGCCGGCGATCTCGAGAAGGAGGGGCAGGAACGGCTGCTCGACCTGCCGCCCCCCGAGCCGGCGATCGATGTCCTGCTCGCGCCCCACCATGGCGCGAAGCTGGCGAACCCCCCTGCGCTCCTGGACTGGAGCCGGGCGCGGATCCTGGTGGCAAGCCAGCGCGCGCCCCTCTCCGGCACGACCGACGCCCTCACGCCCTACGAGCAAACCGGCATCGAGGTCGTCCGCACCTGGAGTGCGGGGGCGATTGCGTTTTCATTCAGTACTGCCGGGATCATGATGAGTACTTATCTGGATGTGCCTGGCCGACAGGCCGAACCCGCCGAGTGATCAGGGCTCGTCTTCGTCCGCGTCGTCCGTGTCGTATTCCTCGAGGGAGCTCAGAATGCTTTTGATCACGCGCGGGCCCTCCGCGCCTGAGAGCTCGGACCACTGGCCCAGGAAAAAGACCGTCCTGCGTGGGGTGCGAAACGAATGGAACGTCGTCGTGGCGGCCATGTCGAGCGAGAAGAATTCCACCATCCGCTCCGCGCGTGCGCCGGGGGTGGCGCCCCTGCGCGCGGGCAGAACCGAGAGCCCGGGATACTCCTCGCGCATGGCCTCGACCGCGGCCTCGACCATGAGCTCGGGATCGGGGCATTCCTCGTCGATGCGAACGATGGCGAAGGACAGGCCCTCGGGCTGGCGCACGTCGATCGTCATGAGCGCGGAGTCGCCGTCGACCTCGAGCTCCCAGGTTTCGGGATACTCGAACCGAACGCCGCACCCCTCGTAAATCTGGCTCATCGGGCCTCTCTCCAGGGCGGCTGGGGATACTCCAGGACCCCTCCACGCATCACCCAGAAACGATCCTAATCGCGAACGCTTCGCCCGCCAAGCCGATCGAGCACCTTGGACGAAACGCGCGCATCCTGTTAGTTTCGTGAACAGCCAATCGAGACAAACGAGCGCCCGGGCAGGGCGAATCCAGCAGACGACTTGCGAGGCGAGCGGACGGCATGAAGCGGATCTTGTCGGGAATCCAGCCCTCCGGGGCGCTCCATATTGGAAACTACTTCGGGGCACTCAAGCAATTCCTCGCGCTTGAGCGCGATAACGAGGCGTTCTATTTCGTCGCCGATTACCACGCGCTCACCAGCCTGCGCGACCCGCAAGCCCTCCGCGGCTACACCTTCGACGTGATCGTGACCATGCTCGCGCTCGGGCTCGATCCCGAAAAGGCCACACTCTTCGTGCAGTCCGACGTGCCTGAAACGACCGAACTGGCCTGGCTGCTCACGACGGTCACGCCGATGGGCTGGCTGGAAAAGTGCGTGAGCTACAAGGACAAGGTCCAGCAAGGTTTGCCGGCCGAGCATGGGCTCTTCGCCTACCCGGTGCTGCAAGCGGCCGACATCTTGCTCTACGACGCCGACCTCGTCCCCGTGGGCCAGGACCAGAAGCAGCACCTGGAAATCACGCGCGACATCGCCGAGCGCTTCAACCACGTTTACGGTAAGGGGAGCGAGGTCTTCCGCCTGCCCAATCCGTATATTCTGGAGACGTCGGCGGTCATTCCTGGTCTCGACGGCCGTAAGATGTCCAAGAGTTATGGTAATACCATCGAGATTTTCGAGGAGCCCGCGGCGATCCGGAAGAAGGTCAAGAAGATCGTGACCGACAGCACGCCGGTCGAGGCGCCCAAGAATCCCGACACCGACCCGCTGTTCGGGCTCTACGCACTGTTTGCCAGCCCCGCGGATCGCGCGGAGATGGCCGAGCGTTACCGCCAGGGGGGCGTCGGTTACGGCGAGGTCAAGTCCCGGCTGGGCGACGCCATGGTTGCCTTCTTCGAGCCCGCCCGTGAGCGTCGCAAGGAGTGGCTTGCGCACCCCGAGCGCGTGGCCGAGGTCCGCGCGGCCGCCGCCGACCGCGCCCGCAGGGCCGCGCGTACCGTGCTCGACCGCGCCCGCGAAGCCTGCGGAGTCTGCTGAGCCGCGCGCCTTCGCGTCCGCCGCCGCTGCCCGTCGCTCGCCCACACCGCCGCGAAACCCGTTGCCGATCGCGATCTTCGATGCCGAGTGTTCCTGATCCGTTGTCGCAAATCTGTTAGGGAAATAGTCTTAAGCGACTCACAATTCTTTTGTTGACGCACGCATGGGGGCGATCATACTTCTAGGGAGATGTTATCAAGGGATTCTCGCCCCTTGATGATGCCCCGGCAGGAAGATGTTCTCCCGGCTCTTTCGTGACGCCCATTCGCTCTCGAGCCGTTCCTGCCCTGTCAAACCTGGGTTCCGGGCTCACTTCCGGGCTCGATCCCCGCAGGGATCTCTACTGGGCTGTCTCCTCGACGGGCGGCTTCTACCTCGCCGATCATCTCCTGCAAGCCTGCCGGATCGACGCCCGGGCGAGCAATACCGAGGGCAGCACGTCCATGGGCTTGCGCTGGTTCTGGACCGGCCGCGACTACACGCTCTACACCCATACGCAAAACCCAGACGGGATCGTGCCGGATTGCGCGCAGGGAGGCGCCCTGCCGATCGAGGACATGTCGACCGCCAGGAGCAACCACCCAGGCGGCGTGAATGCCGTGATGTGCGACGGGTCGGTTCGCTTCTTCCTGAAATCGACCTCGATCCCGGTGTGGCGCGCCTTCGGTACGCGAAACTGCGGAGAAATCGTCGACTGAAAGCGAGCGCCGCGATGCCCAGCGCTCCGCACTCTCTCGCACTTCTGGATGCGGATCGCCTCGAGCAAGCCCAGGCCAGGAGCGGGAATTCGATCCTCACGCCACGGCAACCTGACCCTTAAGGAATACTATGCTCATATCCTGTTTGCTAGAGATCCTTCTGTGTTTGCCCGCCCAGGCCCCGCCCGCGAGCGTCGGCCCTGACCAGTATCTGAAAATCATCAGGTCGTCGTACGCCGACGTCCGCGATCTTTCCTTCGTTTACGAGGGAACGAAGAAGTACGTCCTTCCGGGCGGTCCAGCCGAGTTTGGCGACCAGCGGAACTATCAATTCGAAGGCAACTATGTCTGGAAATCCGACGGTTCGGCTGCGAATGATGTGTACATGCGCTGGGATAACGGGAAGGATTTTCGGCACGCGTCCGAGGTTGCCCTCAAGGACAAGTCGATCCGGTTCGAGCGGCCAGCCGAAAGGACAATCCCGCCTATGCAGCGGGAGGGGCCTCCGAGTCCCCTGGCCATCGGCAACGGTCGAGTCGGGCCCAGTCCGAATGAGCTGATCTGGTTCTGGTTCTATCAGACGATCAAGGATCCCGCGGCGCACAAGTATCGCGATCTCGGTTGGGAGACGATCGATGGCCGCCGCTGCCTCAAGGTGGAGCTCGACATCGCGCCCCTCCCGCCCGAGAGCAAGCTTACAGTGTCGCGATACCGGTTCTGGCTCGATCTCGAGGGGGCGCGCAGCCCCTCCGCGTCGACTTTGTGCTGTTTCCTCCCCATGTCGCCGCGACGATCTATCCAATCGAGCTCGAGAGCTTTCCCCTTCTCGGGATCGAAGCGTCTCTGGCTGCCCGTCTCGGCAGTCGAGGAGACGTATCTGCTGACAAAGGATTCGTATTCGAAAGTCCCGGTCCACCGCAACACGGTTCGAATCGTCCAGAGCAGCCTGAGGATCAATCAGTCGGTCCCCGATTCCCGGTTCGTGGTGCAGGATCCGAAACCGGACGGCAAGACAGGGAGCGTGCTCAGGCGCGCCTTCGACGAGGCTTACATCAACTCGAAGCCGAACCTGCCGAGCGATCCCAGGAGCGTCGAGGAGCGTCAGGCGAAGGAACTGGAAGAGGCGGATCGGCAATCGAAGATGCTCGAGACGACCACGCCGGCCCAGGAGTTCTGGACCGGCACGCTCCTCGCTCAGATTGGCTTTTTCACGGTGGGCACGGTTCTGATCGTTGCGACCATCGTGTTACTCCGCAGGTCGCGATGAATCAGCCCCGCGCTCAGAGCGTTCCATTCATGTGCCTCGCGGCAACCGCGGCCGCGTTCGAGACCGCGGCTGAAGGCCCGGCCACGCTTGCGCACCCCGGCGCTGAGGCGTGATCCCAGGCCGGACGAGGCTTCGCCCGTTCCACCGCGACCCGCGGCGCGTGCCTTGAAGCGTCTGGAAGCGGGAACCGCGGACGTCGAAAAATCGCGCGTGAAGCTGGTTTACGAGGTCTCTGGGCGGGTCTATAATCATCTTTCCAGTGATGAATCTCTGAGGATCCCGATCCCAGGATGATTCGGCGCGTCTTCTCCCCTCCCGGCGCGTTTGAGGTTGGCCCCGAGCTTCCCTGCGCGGCTCGAGGTGACGAACGTTCATCGTTTTTATTGAGCTTGTACCGGTCCCCGAGAGCGTGATGCTCGATCTGGAGGAGCGATGAAGGAACTGATCAGCCCCGAAGCGCGTCGTGACCTGCTGTCGCGCGGATTCAGCCGCCGCGACTTCGCCCGTCTGGCGGCCTTCGCGGCCGCGGGTGCGTCACTGCCGTTCTACAACGAATCCGCGCTCGCCCAGGGGCTCTCGGCCCTGCCCAAACTGCCGCCGGACGCCATTCGCATCAACGCCAACGAAAACCCCATGGGTCCCTGCCCAGCCGCGGCCGAGGCGATCCACAAGGTCGTGCAAGCCGGCGGCCGCTACCTCTACCAGGAAACGTTCGCCTTCGCCGAGACCATGGCCGAGATCGAGGGGGTGTCGAAGGAGCACGTGATGCCCTTCGCCGGCTCGAGCGACCCGCTGCACCGCGTGGTCATGGCCTTCACGGGGCCGACGAAGAGCTTCGTGGTCGCCGATCCCGGCTACGAGGCCGGCGAACGCGCAGCCCGATTCATCGGGGCCAAAACCATCAAGGTGCCGCTCCGCAAGGATTATGCCCACGACGTCCACCAGATGGCCCAGGTCGATCCAGACGCCGGCGTGATCTATGTGTGCAATCCGAACAATCCGACCGGTTCGATTACCTTGAGGGAAGACATCGAATACCTGGTCGCGAACAAGCCCAAGGGGGCGATTGTACTGCTCGACGAGGCGTACATTCACCTTTCGAAGACGGCCGAGCCGGGCACAGCGCTTGTGACCGCGGGCAAGGATGTGATCATTCTGCGCACCTTCTCGAAGCTCTACGGCATGGCGGGTTTGCGTGCGGGCGCGGCGATCGGCCGGCCGGACCTGCTCGCCCGGATTCGGGGCTACGCGGCCGGCGCGCTCCCCGTCACGGGGATGGTTGGTGCGATCGCGAGCCTTAAAACCAAAGGGCTGGTGGAAGAGCGCAGAAAGATCATCGCCGACATCCGCGAGGAAACGGTCGAGTGGCTCGACAGGAAGGGCTACGCGGTCATGCCTTCGGAAGCCAACATGATCATGGTCGACGTCAAGCGCCCCGGGCGCGAGGTCTTTAACCTGCTGCTCAAGGAGAAGGTGGTGATCGGGCGGGTGTGGCCGTCGGTGCCGAACCACGTCCGGGTCACGATTGGCACGCGTGAAGACATGTCCAAGTTCCGTGCGGCTTTCGGTAAGGTCATGAATGCCTGAGGCTCATTCGCGGCCGCGACGCAACGAGTCCTACGGATGGCGAGAACTGGCGGGTGACGCGTCGGGCGGCTTCATTGCCGCCCTGATCGCGCTGCCTTATGGGCTTGCGCTTGCGCGGCTCATGGGCTTGCCGCCGGAATATGGGCTCTTCACGTCGATTCTGACCGCGCCATTAACATCGATCTTCGGGCGCAATCCCGTGCTGATCGGCGGCACGGCGAGCGCAACGGTTCCGTTTATCGCACAGGCGGTGCGTGCGCAGGGGCCCGGCGGCGCGGCCAAGATTTGCCTGGCGGCGGCCGTGTTCATGCTGGCGTTCAGCGTGCTTCGCCTGGGGCGCAGGGTGGTTCGCGCGCCCCATGTGGTGATCTCCGGCTTCTCGTGCGGCGTCGGCGCCATGATGGTGATTCTCCAGCTTCGCACCATGCTTGGCCTGGCGGGCGCGCGCGAAGGCGCGTCCAAGAATCCGCTGTTCCAGCTCGGCGCGATCGTGATGGAGCTGCCGCGGGCGCATCCCAGGCCGATCGTGCTCGGGCTGATCGTGGTGGGCGCATCGTTTCTGGCGGCCAGGCGCTGGCCAAGATCGCCCGCCGCGCTCCTGGGAGTCGGGCTCTCGGTGCTGCTTGCCTCCACGCTCGGCTGGCGCGAGCGCGCGCTCGGCACGGTGGGATTCACCATCCCGCCCTTCGCCAACTTC
>DAIDHX010000307.1 GCA_027451885.1 Planctomycetales bacterium | reverse complement strand
CTTGCCGCGCTCGATCCTGCGCGGGGGCAGATCCGAATTGTTGCGCGTGCCGAGCGCAAGCAGGAAGCGGGGCTCAAAATCGCGCTCGAGATCGAACAGCTTGGGCGTTTGCCACGCGCGATCGCCGCACCCGCGCTCAGGAAGCTGTGGAGCGACAGGCTCGGCATGCGCGAACGGATGGCCTTCGCCGCGGCCTGTGTGCGCGTGCCCGATCAGGCGCTTATCTCAATTCTGGGCCGCTTGCTCGATCCCCGCGAATGGCAAACCCGGATGCTCGCCGAGACCGCGCTTGTTCGGATCGATACCGATGAGGCCGCCAGCACGCTCTGGCCGCATCTCGACGAGCAACACGAAGTGGGCCAGCGGCTCATGCTGATCGAATTCCTGGGCCGGCACGGCTTCAAGCAGGTGTTGCCGCAGGCGATCGAGCAACTTCCCATGGCCGCGCTACGCGAACGGGCGGCGAGCGCAGTGGCCGCGATTGGGGGACCCAGCGCAATCGAGGAAATGGAGCGGATCGTGCAATCCTCGAACGACGTCTCCTGGACGGCCGGAGCACTCTGGTCGCTGGCGAAGATGGGCCAGCGCCAGGTTGAGCCGCGGCTGCTCGAGATCCTGCACACGCCGGCCGATCCCCTGGTGGACACAGCGCTCGTTGCGCTCGGCGACCTGGGCTCCAACCAGGCCGTTCCTTTCGTGCTGGAGGCACTTGGGTCGCGCACGGATGAGCTTGTGATCGCGGGGGCAAAAGCGGCCGGCAAAATCCTGGCTCGGCAAGGGATCAGCCACGACGCGCTGAGCACACGCCTTGGTGCACTCCTGGCCGATCCCAGTGCATCACATCCCGTGCGCCAGGCCGCGCTCAGGACTCTGGCCGCGATCAAGGACGCGCGGCTCAAGCCCGCCCTGAACACCGCGATCCGCGATGCCAGCCTGGAAGGCTCGCCTCTTCTCGATGAGATCAGGCGAGCCCTCCGCGAGACGCCTTGAGCCTGCGCTTTAGTGGCTCGATTCGCCCAGAATCTCCCCCACGAGCGTATCGGCGTGGTAAACCGACCTGAGGGCCTCGATCAGCGCACGGGAGTCGACCGAGACCGCTCGAGCTTGCTCCTCATCGAAGCCGAAGTCGAGCACGAGCGACTGGATATTGCCGTCGAAAATGAGCCCGACGACCTCGTTCGCGCGATTGACCACGGGGCTGCCGGAGTTGCCGCCGATGATGTCGGCCGTGGAGACAAAGTTCAGCGGCGTTGCCAGCTTGAGCCCGCCGTGATCCTTGGCCTTCACCCAGCTCTCAGGCAGGCGATAGGGCGGCTCATCACCATGAACGCTCGCATGTTCAAATGCACCTGCAATGTTGGTGAATGGCGGAATGGCCTTGCCGTTCTGCGCGTATCCCTTCACGATCCCGTAAGCCAGGCGGAGGGTGAACGTGGCGTCGGGATAGACCGAGTCTCCGGACCTGGCAAAAAGCGCCCGGGCGATGAGCGCGTAATTGGCCGCTTCGATGCCTTCGATCTCGTCCTCAATTTTCCGTGCCGCGCGTGCGGCGGGATCGGTCAGGAGGGCCAGCTTGATGAAGGGATCCCGCGACTCCTCGATGGCCTTCTTGCCCCCGGCGGCGATCTGCCTGCGCTCCCTGGGATCCGCCAGCCTGGTGGCGGCGACCATCGCCCGGGCTGCCTCGGCCGGGGTGCGGCCCGCGAGGACCTTCTCGATGAGCGGGTCCTCGGGCATGACCTTCTTCCAGTCGGCCAGGGAGTGGGCGAGCCTCGCCTCTTCGAACCCCGGATAGATCGGCGCGGGGGAAAAGAGCCTGAGCTCAAGCGACTTCCGCGCCGAGTCGCGATACTCTTCAAGCCGCTCCGCATTGGGTTTGGCGGACTCATCCGCGAGCCGAACCAGAATGCGGGCGATGCGGAAGTAGGTCGATTCAAAGGCGTGCGCCCGCTCGTAAGTCGCCTGCGCCTTGAGATTCTTCGCCGCGGTCTTCTGGGCTTCCGCAATGCGGTCCCAGGCCATCAAGGTATCGGCCGAGACCGAGCTGGAGTTCGCTTTCACCCAGTCACGCAGCTCGGTTTCCGCCGCGGCCTTCCGCTCCATGAATGACCTGGTCTGCAGCCCGGCCAGCCCCCCCACACGCGCCTTGCGGCTGTTCTGATAACCAAAGAGCTCTTCCTGGGCCTGGCGCGCTTCCTCTGCTCCCTTGCGGGCGTACTCCAGCAAGAACGCCTCGCGATCCTTGAGATAACCAAGCTGGAAGGGAAGACCCAGGTCGCGGAGGAACTCCAGGCTCGCAATTGTGTTCAGCCGATCAGTGCGGCCAGGATGCCCGGCCACGAACACGAGCTCGCCGTCGCGAGCACCCGCCGCGCTCCACTTGAGCCAGTGTTGCACCCGAGCTGGCTTGCCGTTTTCGTAGGCACGGAAGAAGCAGACGTCGAGGTCGTAACGCGGATATTCAAAGTTGTCAGGATCGCCGCCGAAGAACGCAATGGCGAACTCAGGCGCGAAAACCAGGCGAACGTCGGTGTACGTTTTGTAGGTGTAGAGGTGGTAGCGCCCGCCCTGGTAGAGCGTGACCACGTCGTTGCGCAGGCCGTTGCGATCGGTGGCCTCTTTTTCCAGCCGTGCCATCGCCTTGCGTTTGGCAGCGCCGGCGTCGACGTCGCTCATGCCTGCCTTCACTTCGCCCAGGACCTCGGTGGTCACGTCGCGAATGCCCACCAGGGCGTTGAGCTCAAGATCAGGGGCCTTGACCTCATCGCCGTGCGAGCGAGCCAGGAAGCCGTCCTTGTAATAGTCCTTGGTGGAATTCGAGATCTTGGCAAGCGTATCCGCGCCAACGTGGTGGTTGGTCATGATCAGGCCGTCAGGCGAGATGAATGATCCCGAGCCGCCGTTATTGAAGCGGACCGCCGCGGACCGCAAATGCTCGGCCCAGCCTGGGGGCGGCTCGAAACCATGCGAGTCCTTGAGCCTTTTGAGCGGCAGGTTGCTAAAGAGCCACATCCCCTCATCGGCCCGCGCCTCGGACGCCAGAAGCCCCGAG
Source organism: Planctomycetales bacterium (assembly GCA_027451885.1). Classification (GTDB taxonomy): domain Bacteria; phylum Planctomycetota; class Planctomycetia; order Isosphaerales; family Isosphaeraceae; genus JAKBAP01. The sequence goes on along the minus strand of DAIDHX010000307.1, from coordinate 5,018 downwards.
AGGCACAGGAGGGCGACGATCGAACGCATTGCCAGATCCCCGTTACAGAACCGAAATTCAAACGCGATGAAGCGTTCAGTAGGTTATTCGGGCGCATCGGGATCGGCAAGACAAAGGTCATTTGATCGGGTTGGTTGCCCGGATGTTGGGGAGCGAATTGATCTTGGAGACGAGGGCGACAATCGCTTTAATCACGCGGCGCGGATCCCTTCATGGAGGATCGCACATGGCCAGGACGCCGTCTTCCGCATTTTCCACCCACACGGCCGGCGCCGTGGGCTGGTCCACATTCGAGCAGCAAGCGGCGAATGACTTCGAGCAAGGCACCTGGCTGCTCTCCCAGCGCAGGTTTGCGGAAGCCGAGCTACTGCTCCGCGCCTCGCTTGGGCTCTGCCCTGATCAGCCGTACGCCCTGAATAATCTGGGGACGGCCGTCTGGCAGCAAGGGCGGCTCGATGAGGCCGAATGGATCTATCGCCAGGCGGCCATGCTTTGCCCAGATGACTTCGCCATACAGAACAACCTGGGCAACGCACTCTGGCGGCAAGGGCGGCTCGAGGAGGCGCTCCCGCACTACCGGCAGGCCGTTGCGCTCCACGCGGACTCGGCCGAGGCAGTCATGAACCTGGGGGTCATCCTGGCCGATCTTGGCCAGGCCGACGAGGCGGTTGGCTGCATCGAGCGGGCGCTCGCGCTGCGCCCAAACTGGCCCGATGCGCTTGATAATCTGGGCACGGCCCATTTTCGGGCAGGACGCTGGGCGGAGGCGCTCGAATGCCATGACCGCGCCATCGCGCTCGATCCCAACCATGCCCAGGCCCATCGGAACCGAGCGCTCGTCTGGCTCAAGCTGGGGGACTTCGGCCGGGGCTGGCCCGAATATGAATGGCGGCTTCAAGCCCCAACCCATGAGGGATTTCGCTCCCAGATGCCCCGCTGGGACGGCGGCGACCTCAGCCATGGAACGCTGCTTCTCCATGCCGAGCAAGGGCTTGGGGACACGCTCCAGATGATCCGCTATGTTGCGCAGGTGCGCCCACGGGTTGGCCGGCTTGTGCTGCTCTGTCCCCGTCCGCTTGTTCGGCTCGCGCGGCTTGTGCCCGAGCTCGATCTGGTTGTGACCGGGGGTGAGGCCCTCCCCGCGTACGACTGCCACGCGTCGCTCATGAGCCTTCCCGCCATTCTGGGTACGACGCTGGAAACCATCCCCGCGCGCGTCCCTTATCTCGAGCTTGAGGCAAGCCTCCAGCGCGGCTGGCGCACGCGGCTTGATCACGTCTGCCCGCCAGGACCGGAGACGCGGCTTCGGATTGGGATCTGCTGGCAAGGGAATCCCCAGAACCGCGTCGACCGCCGGCGCTCGTTTCCGCTCGCCGCGCTTGAGCCCCTGGCCGCGATGCCAGGCGTGCGCCTGGTCACGCTCCAGAAGGCACACGGGCTAGATCAGCTCGATACCTGCCCGTTCGCCCCGGCACTCACGCTCCTGGAGAATCCCGCCACCGATCAGCGCGACCTGCTCGATACCGCGGCCGTGATCCAGAGCCTCGACCTCGTGATCGCTCCGGATTCCGCTCTCGCCCATCTCACGGGCGCACTCGGTAAACCGATCTGGGTCCCCATCGCTCGCCATACCGAATGGCGCTGGCTCACCAACCGCAACGACTCCCCCTGGTATCCCTCAATGCGGCTCTATCACCAAACAACCCCAGCCGCATGGGAGCCCGTCTTCCAACAAATCGCAGAAGACATCATCTCAATCATGCCTTCCTGAATGAGTTTGCGCTCGAAAGCCCCCGCGCCATCGAGCGCCGAAGCCACTCGTTCCCGCTCCGCCAGATGCCCCTCGGCCTGCTTTGGCATTGCCATTCCTGGCGATTCGCAACCGCGACACTGTTTCGAAACAGAAACATCCGTCGTCACGAAAGCCGAGCACTCCCGCAGATTCTCCTGGAGACGCGAGAGAATGCGAGCTGGAATGCGATCCCGATCGGATCAAGGGCCTGGGTCGCGAGTCAGGCGGTTTTCTTAGGCTGCTCCACGCGTTCGCCATCCAGTTGATGGGCCGTCGATCGCACTGATTGTTGACTTCAACGCGAGCCTACTTGTGAAGAAAACGACGCTTTTGGCCGCCGTGCTGTTCCTGCTTGAGCTCCAGTCCGCCCGCGCGGGCTCGATGCGGTTGCGGGCCAGGCATGCCGAGAGCCAGGTCGAGATCGAGAAGCACATCCAGCTCTACGAATCGACCGTGGCGAAGATGGATGCGAATCCATTGCTTTTTCAGAAACAGCATTGGTTCTTTTTTGGCATTCTCACGGATCAAACTTTCATGAACCAGGTCGTGAAGCGATGGGAGGCCCACGAGGGTCGTTTCGACATCTGGCATCCTTACCTATGGCGCATGCTTGATGGGTATGTGCATGAGCCCCATGTAGTCACGCCGCCCGTGACGCCGCCGGTGCTTGATCCCCCGCCACCGGGCAGTCTTCCGGGTGTGTCGCCCGGGACGAAGGGGGGCGGGACAGGCCAAACTGGCGGCAATGGTGGCGATCCCGGTTCAGGGGGCCACGGCCATCCGGGTGGAGGAGGAGGTGGTGGAATTGGCAGCCCACAGGCTGTGCCTGAGCCTCCCGGCTTTGTGATGTTGCTCACGGGTGCGATCCTGGCGGGTATCGGATCGGTCCGCAAGCTGATCTGGGGCAAGGCCCATCGGGCGATCCATGCGGGGCCTCACCCGGCTGCCTCGAAGTCCCAGAACTCGAAAGCCTGACGAATCGCGCCGCGCGGCGGTCATGAACGCTCTCTCCGCGTTTGGACCGGCCGCGTGCGGTTCGTTAGAGCTCTTCTGACACGGTGGGCCCAGACGGTCTGAGCGCAACCAGCTCTGGCCTTGGCCGAATCAGAAGCACGCAGACGATCGAGAGCGCGGCGGCGGTGGCGAACACCAGGCAGGTCATGTTCAGGGGCACATCGCGATCACGCAGGGCTCCGAAGGCCCAGTCGGCCAGTCCCCCGCAGCCGATGCTGACAAAGTTCATGACGCCGTATCCGGTTGCGCGCAGGCGAGGCTGCACGATTTGCGACAGGATCGGCATGCAATTGCAGTCGAAGAAGCCCCAGCCCACGCCAAAGACCACGAGATACGCCACGGCGATCCAGAGCGCCTGGGCGCCTCCCACCCCGACGATCGCAGGGACGATCAAGCCCACACCGATGGCGCTCGTATAGATTCGCCCCCTCGGCCCGCGCTGCATCCACCGGTCGGCAAGCCAGCCGCCAAGAACCGCCCCCGCCATCGCGGCAAGCTGCCAGTAAAAGGTGGCTGAGAATCCCGCCTGGCCCTGGTCGATCGCATAGCGCTGCTTGAGAATCGCCGGCATCCAGTCGCGGACAATCCAGGCCGCAAGTGCAGGCAGCGTGAAAAACAGCACAAGCAACAGAAACGAGCCGTTCCGCCCAAGCTCCCAAAGCGCTCGCCAGGGCGCAACGCGCTCGCTCGAGGAGGATTCGCCGCCACGCGGGACTTCACGCAAAAACAGAAGCAGCGGCAACGCATACACGATGCCGAAGAGACCGCACGCGTGGAACACAAACCGCCAGCCGAACGTGGGCGAATCGGCGATGTAACCCGTCGAGCCCCCCGCCATCACGCCCAGGTAAATCGCCGTCTGATGCAGCCCCACCGCGCGTGAACGCGTCGCCCCCACGTGGTAGTCCGTGATCAGCGCGAGCGCGGCCGGCATGTAAAACGCCTCGCTGATCCCCATGAGCGAGCGCGTCCACAAGAGCTGATCATAGGTGGTCACCTGGCCTGTGCACCACGTGACCGCCGACCAGACGAACACGCTGGCGCATATGGTGAGCCGCCGGCTGATGCGGTCCGCGGTGTAGCCGCCGATCGGGCTCAGGAAGGCATAAACCCACTTGAACTGGCCGAGCATGAAGCCCCAGTTGGCCTCGGTTCCGATGGTCGGCAGGTCCGCCATCACCGAATACTTCATCGAGGCCAGCATCTGGCGGTCGAGATAATTCAGGAGCGCAACGGGCATGAGCAACAGGACGATGAGCCAGGCCGAGCGTGGCGCGGCTGATTCAGGTGGGCTTGTCAACGGTCGTGAGCTCCTGTCTGCACGAGTCCAGCTCCGGTCGGTCGTCCGCCGCGAGGGGTCGAGCACCCCGCGCTTCTCCAGACTGCTCGATCACGCCCCCGCTCGCAACCCGGACGTCCGATCGGCCGCCGATTCCGTGAAATCATTCATGAATTCGGTCGCGCTCTCGCAATTGGGATCAGAAAATGTTAAATCATTGGGTGCCTCAAGCCACGAGCGCAAATGTTCTCCTGTTCCGTGCGAAAGGTCGTGCGCGGATCGTTGCATTTGCGCTTGCGATTGGGAAAGTTTGAGTTTGACGCGGATCGGCCAGCGAGGGGCGCCGCGTGTCAGCACACGAAGACCGTGTCGGAAAAGTTTGAACTCCCGGCCTGGCCCGTCGGTTCCTACTCCCTGCATCCGCGGCGGTTTGGGTCCGCGCGTTTGTGGGAATCGCCACAGCGACCGGTCGAGAATCCTGCAATTTCCGCACGCCCTTCGGTGAGCTCACACCTGCAAGCGACTCCATCGAACCGGGCGCGAGGCCCGAGTCGAGGCTGCCGACCCAGGTTCTGCACACTTCAACCCCGGTGGACTCGGATTCCAGGAGGTATTTCATGCCTCGAGCACGTGTCCTTGCGCGGCGGGGTGCGTTCACCCTGATCGAGCTTCTCGTCGTCATCGCCATCATTGCTGTGCTGATCGCGCTTCTGCTGCCCGCGGTGCAGTCCGCTCGCGAAGCCGCCAGACGCATCCAGTGCACCAATAATCTCAAGCAGATCGGCCTCGGCCTCAGGGCGATTGCGCGATCCTGGGGAATCTGGCATGATTGGGGGAACATCTTCTCGACTCTCGCCGCGGTTGCAGGCGGGTCGTGAGAGGAAGACTCATCCCCATCCCAGGAGTCCATGCCATGCCTCGGCCCGGGTCCGT
>DAIDHX010000306.1 GCA_027451885.1 Planctomycetales bacterium | reverse complement strand
GGGGTTGACCGCGGCGGCGATCTCATCACCGGACTTGAACCACGCCGCCGTGGCGCCTGTCGAGCTCTCGTTGTATTCGTCGCAGAGCCAGCCCTGCAGGTCGGGGCGACTGGAGAGTTCCAGACGGTTCGGCACGGACGCGGCCCCGGTGATCGCAAGCCCACGCACCGATCCCGCATCGACGGCATTCGAGACGAGCGCGAGCCACGGGTCGCCATCGCCGGGTGCGGCTGCACTTGCGATCTTGCGGCCGTCGACAAGCACGTTCATCCGGTGGTCCTTCACCACGAGCCTGAGCGCATGCCAGTCCCCTTTTCGTTCCAGGGGCGGCGTGATGGTCTGTGGCAGGGGTTCCTCGCCGTAGGTCGTGCGTAAAAGCGATTTCGCATCGGCCGAGAGGGCGTAGACGTATCCGCCGTACATGACGCCGATCGGCCCGCGGGGGGATGTCGAGACCTCGCAGGCGATCTCGAAGTCGCCGCGGATGGGGGTCCTGAGATAGAGGAAATCAAGGTCGTGGCCGGGCTGATGGCTGAGCGTTCCCTTGCTGTCGAACCATGCGGCGGCAGGTGCGCCCGCTGCGCGAGAGAACGCGGTCGAACGCGCGTAGTCGCCCCAGCGGCCCTGGTCTTTTCCGGTTCCAATGAGAACGTCGACGCTCTTCGACGCAAGTTGCTCGAGCGCTCGGGCCTTCCCGAGTGCGTGGGCAACCTGGGCGTGCCAGGGGAAACTGGCCAGGCTACGCCCGCCCGGTGTATCCGCACGCGCGAGCTCACGCGCTTCGAGCAGCTCGAGGAGCGTGATCGCCGCCTTGCGTGTACCAGGCCTGGACATGGCCTGATCCGCCGCGATGAGCGCGGGCCATTCGAGATACGACCTGACCGCTGGCGATTGCGCTTGAAGTCGATCGGCGAACGCCTTGAGCCCCGCCGCGGCCGCGGCCTCGCGCTGGCGCTCCAGATCGAGCAGTACTCGCAGGCAAAGCGCTCCGGGATCGCTCTCGTGGATCCCAGACATTCCGAGCCTCTCCTCGATCGCATCCAGTTTTGCCGCCGCGCGTGCGGCTTTTACAAGCTCGATCACGGGCGCGATGAGCGTACCTCCCTCGGGCGGCTGTGACGATGGCGTTGGCGAGGGGGGATACGCTTCCGTGAACGCACCCGATGCCCGCACTAGCGGATGCCCCTGCGCGGGCAGAACCCACGCCGCGAGCCGGTCGTATCGTTCCGCCGCCGCAAGCGCCGCCGACTCCCGCACGAGGCTCTCGGCCAACGTCTCGGAAGTGCCCAGCCCAGAGCGAATGAACCGCGCAAGAGAGGCTGCGTCGCCCGTGGCGGATCCGGGCGCAAGCGCTGTCAGGTCAGCACGCATCGTGGGCGTGAGCGACTCCGGCCAGCGCCCCTTGAGCGCCACGTTGCGGATCCTGACCGCTTCCTTGTGGGAATTATGCCAGAACCCAAAATGGCGATCCGCCTGGGTGTCGAGCGTGCGCGTGCAAAGTGCGTGACCGTTCAGCGTGATCTCAAGGCGATCCGCCTTGAGGGCCAGCTCCACACGGTTCCAGTCGTTCGGTTTGAGCTCGGGCTGCGCATGGGAGTCGAGCTTGATCCGGTTATCCGAATCCACCTTGAAGACAAAATCCTTGAAGTTCGTGATCCAGTGGAGCGCCACGCCGCCGGGCTCGAGACAATAGGCCACCCGGCCCACCGCGGGATGGACGCAGAATTCGCCTGGCTCGTACCAGAAGTCGTAGGAGAGCACATCGCCGTCGTCGAGCGGCCTGAAGTAGTAGAGTATGCTTTCCACGCCGTTGTCGACGGGAGTCCGTTGCCCCCCCTGGCCGTCCACAAAGCTGATCGATTCATGACGGCGGGATTCGATTACGCCGTCGCGCGCGTTCCAGAGCAGCGAGTCGCCCGGTACGTACCGCGCAGTGCTGACTTCACGGCCAGGTCTGCCGCGGCGGCGTACCACGTGCGTATCCGATTCCCGCATGAACGCTGGATCGATCGCCGCTTGCTCCAGGTATGGAGCTGGCGTCGTCCAGCCCGAAAGGCGATCGTCCGCGACGAGCGATACCTGCCGGGGGATCGTGGGCTTGCCGTCGATTCTCGGCCGGCGAAACAGCACTGGGCTCGACCCAGTTTTGAGCGCGAGAAAGGGTGCGCCGGTGCGATGCCGCTTCTCGGATCGGACAACCTGGCCGTTCACCTTGTAGCGGAAGGCGTCGCCACGGACCTCGACGGCAACGCGCCTGGTCATCTCCAGGGGCGGGGCAACACTTCCCTGCATGAATCCCCGCACACCGTCGAGCAGGATCAGCGGATTACTCCTGCCATCGGTTGTACGCTCGAGATCAAGAAGCCGACCCGCCCAGACGAGGCCCAGGTTCTGACTCGCGGACGCAATCGCATCGACTGAGAATTCGAATTCACCCTCCAGCGGTGCCTTGAAGACCAGCAAATCCTCTGCGTTGCCCGCGGCAGCCGCGAGGAATCCATCGAGGCTGGTCCAGCGCACGCCCTCCCGCCCGGCGAAGAACTCCCCCGACGCCGGGAGCCAGTAGGCAAACCGGTCATGGGCAGGATCTTGGCTGGGGGTTTTGAGCTGGTTTTCCGCCAGAATGATCGCGCTTGCGATCTGCTGTGAAATATCGAACATGTTGGTGATTGATGCTCTGTCGCAAAGCGCCTGGGCCAGGTCGAGCCCGAGGGTTCGTGTCTGCGTATCCTGGGCATCGAGCAGCGCCTGTGCGGTAAGCCAGAGCGGCCAGGGAAAACCGAGCGGCTGTTGATAGGAGATGACCCGCCGCATGGCGACCCGCCGGCTGTTGTTCCAGAGCGGCCTCGGCGCGTCTCGAAGCACGGCGGCCGACTTGGCCTCGAGCTCTGCGACACGCGCCTTGATCACGGGGAGAATCGGCCCAAACCGCATGCGAGCGGATTCGATCACGAGCCAGAGATCCTCGCCGTTTTCGATCTTCGTGCCATCGTCCGGCCTGGCAACCGCCATCACACGCGCGCTCAGGTCTTCGAGCTTGCCGCAGTCGTGCGCTGCTTTCAGGAGCTCGAGCGCGGACGAGACCACGGCAGGCTTGCTTGTGTTGCGAGACTCTCTTGCCTGGGGCGGATGCTGGGCGAACGGTTCGGGCGGTCCGGTCGACGCGGCGGCCATCACCAGCAAGCGAGCCGATCTACGCCCCTCGGTGGGCATCGTCCAGTTGAGCCAGGCCTGGTACCGCTCCGCGGCCGGGAGGGCGGACATGAGCTCGATCACGCGAATGAGCGCATCGGACCCGATCATCCGCTGGCTGCCGTCGTCCGAAAGTACGTCAGCCACCCGGCCGAGCGACTCGAGCGCTTCCTTCCAGTGCCCGGCGCGTGCCAGGAGCTCCGCAAGCTCGGCGAATTCCTGCTTACGCAACATGGACGCATGATCGGGAACGTAGTTCGCGTGGGTCTTCGTTCGCATGTCGAGATAGGCGTCGAGGCGTTTGCGTGCCCCCTCGATATCGCCCAGGTCAAGCTGCCGCCGCGCAACGCGGAGCATGATCGAGCTGAGCGGCTCCGGGTTGCTGGTCAACTCGATCGCGCGCTCAGCGCTTGCGATGAGCTCGAGTGCCAGGGGCCGCGTGTTCTTCGGCCCTTCCAGATAGGCTGGCAACGCCACGTGGCAGATGAGCTCCGCGGTCACGCGCGAGGCAGCGTTCCCGTGGTGATCGTGGACTCTTTTGACAGCGGCTTCGATCCGCGCGGGGTCGCCGGACTCAAGCGCGATCAACCCTTCCAACACATCGCGTGGCACGGCGGCGGGCGCTGCCGTGCGTGCCTGTAAACGCTGTTCGAGATCCTGCAACTGTCCGGCGGCTCGAGCCCAGACTACAAGCTGCCGTCCCACACTGGAGGGACGCACGAGCTCCTGGCCTGAGATCCCGCGCGCGTAGAGGAAGATTTCCTGCGGCCGAGCGTCCGGCAAAACGACCGCCCTGAGCGCCTCGTAAATCGCTTGCGACGAAATGCGCTGCCATCGCCAGAGCATACAAAGCGGTTCGAGTGCGCCCACCACGCGGAGCGAAGCCAGATCCTCTCCGGGATTCTCAACGTTGTTTCGAACCACCCGAGTGCGCGAACTGGCGGCAGGCGGCGGAATGACCGGCGGACCACCTGCAAGCGACTCCCGCACGATGCGCAGGGAGAGCTCGGGCAGCCCATTCTCCGCCGCCATCTGCGCGACCTTCATCGCCTTCTCGAAGCGTTCGAGGGAGACCAGGCGCGCGGGCTCCGGCTTACGATGCGTGGCGGCGGCGGGCTTAGCCCCCGAGGCCGACGAGGGTTGAGCTCCTGTTGGTTCTGGCTTCGGCTGCGCGGCAGGCTTCGGCTGCGTGGGGTCCTGGGGCACGATCGCGTCGAAGAGTGCGCCCCAGGCAGCCTCCGCCGCCTTGCGGTCTCCCTGCTCGTGAGCAAGTGCTCCGCGTTCGCGATACATCGCCAGCAGCAGGCTGTTGTCTGACTGCCGCCGCGCGGCTTCATACGCCAGATCCGCCAGCCTCGCAGCCTGGTCGGCGTAACGTCCTGCGTCCTTTTGGCGGTAAAGCGCCCGCGCCACGAGCCACAGTGGCAGCAGCCTGGCAGCCGCCGCGCGCTGGCGGGCGTTGGCGCGTTTGCCTTCGGACAACGGCTCGAGTCCCACGCTCTCCGCGAGCGCGATCAGCCGCGCTATCGTGGGTGCGATCTTCGCCGCGTCGCTGTTGTGGATTGCGGCGAGCGCCGCCGCGACCGCCAGCGAAAGGTCGCCCGGGCGCGCGTGCGCGGCCCCCTCGATCTCGCTCAGCAGGCGAGTGCGGATCTCGGCGTCCTCGCGCGACTCGTTCACAGCCGGCCTGAGACCCAGGTCAAGCACCGACCGAATCTCCGCCCGCTCCAGCTCCCGGGGGGCAAGCACGAGCGTTAAATCGAGCGCAGGTGCGTCGCTCGCCTTCAGATCGCCTTTTTTCGGTTCGGCGTTCTTGCGCGCCGATTCTCCAAGCGCACGCGCAAGCGCCATTGATACGTCCCGCGGCGAAAGCTCCGCGAGTGCCCGGTCGAGCCCCGTCTCGAGCGACATTGGCGTGTAGTTGACAATGTATCCGAAATTGCGCGGAATTGTGCTCGCGATCTCGAGCGCCTTCGCGTAAAGCGGCAGGGCATCGACCGCGAATCCCAGATCCCGGAGCTGGTCGGCAGCGGTGCCGAAATCGCGCATCCGCATCTGCTGGTTGTAGGCTTCCTCGGAATAGTTGTATTCGTGCTCGATCCGCGCTGAGCGTAGCAGCAGTGCGCGTGCGTCTTCTTCTCTGCGCGTCTTCTTGTAGATCAAAACCAGGCGCCCAAGCGGCCCGCCCGATTCGCCGTCTGAGGAATCGTGGGTCGCTTCCTCGGTCTGCATGAGCTTTTCGTAGATCTGGACCGCCATCGCCTGGCCTTCTGCCTGGCGCTCGAGCTCGGCCCCGATCATCGCGCACACCCTCGAGTAGTAGTGAAGGTCCTTGTTGTTTTCGACGAAGCCGTCGAAGATCTTGCGCGCAAGGGCGATGCGCCCCAGCCGCGTATTCACCATCGCGCGGAGCACACGCCCGGCCTCCCACTCGGGTACCAGCTTGATCGCGGCATCGACCTTCTCGCCGAGCTCCTCGAGCCGACCCTGTCCCTCGGCAAGATCGACCAGCTTGCCCGCCGTTGTCTGGGTTCCGTTTGTCCTGCTGCTCACGGTGTCGACCAACTGGTACCACTGGTACGACGCAGAAAAGGTTGCCTTGCGAGGAACGATTGCCTCCACCATGTAGTCGTAGATCTCGGGCAACTTCCACAGGCTTGGGCTGTAAGACATGTAGCTGATCAGGTTGCTGTGCTCGTGCGGAAACGCAGCCCAGGCCTTGCGGATGAGCGGGAAGAGGCGCTCGGAGTTGCGTTCCTCGTATCCCATGTTCGAGATCATGTTGAAGATCTGATACGACGGTCCGATTGTGCTCAGGTCGCACTGTTCCAGGAGTGTGATCAGCTCCTCGACCTTGTTCGCCTGTCTGAATGCGTTATAGACCTGCCAGTATGCCGTGGAAACGGATCCAGGTTTGTTTTTGAGTAGATAGGTGAAGTGCTCGATCGCTCTTGCTTGTTGCTGCGCCTGCATAAGTTGCTGGGCCACCTGGAGCCGCAGGCGGGCATCGTCTGGCCGAAGCGCGACGATGGCCTCGAGCTCGGCATTTGCCTTGCTGGGCTCGCTTGCCGCGCGGTAATAATCGGCGAGCGCCTGGTGAGACTGGACGGAGCCGGGGGATTTCTTGATCTCGTCGCGCGAGCGGGCGATCAGCTCCTTGAGCTTGCCCGAACGCGAGAGCAGGTTGATCGCGGCCTGGCGGGCCTGGTCAGGATTCTCGGAGTAATAATAGCCGGGAGTGGTTTGCCGGATGGCGGTGGTGGAGCGGAGGATCTGGCTGGCGATCTGGGTTGCCACATCCGACTTGCCGCGATTTTGATACTGAGTCATGAGCCCCATGAGGGCGCTTGCGCGGTTGCCAACGCGGCGGCGGGCGCGGGCGAGCACCGACTCGGCGAGCTCACCCAGGCCAAGCTGATTCATCTGGCCGGCGAGGACAACCTGGGCCTCGTTGTCGAGCCGCAGGCCGAAGAGCCGCTCGGCCGCGGTCTTCGCGCGCTCGACACCGCCGCTCGAGACCGCGAGCCGCAGCGCGATTTCCTCCCTGCGCTTGAGCGTGGCCGTGTCGTAGGGGCGCACCGCGTCGGCCGCGGCCAGGGCGTCGGCCCGATCTCCCTCTTGCTCGAGCAGCTCCGCCAGGTCCAGGCGCAGCTCGGAATCGGGCGACGATTCCAGGGCGACCTTCGAAAATGCCTCGATCGCCTCGCCCTTCTCGCCGTTCCACCACAGCACCGCACTTCTGGCGAGCCGAGCCAGGAACGCGGGCGTAGGGGTGGCCGCGGTGCTTGCAAGCTTTTCCAGGTGCGCGGTAAGGTCCGTCACGAGATCCGCGCGGCGGTAAATCTCATACACCCCGCGGATGACCGAGAGCGTGGTGACGTCAAGGAATTCGCTCGGCCGGGGAAAGTCGATATCGAAGTAGCGGCTCTGCTTGCCCACCCAGACCAGAACGTTCGTATTCACGCTGCTCGTCGCCCGCGTTCGAGCGGACCGCGCCTGCGCGGGCGTGAGCCGCTCGATATGCCTGGCTTGCGTTTTGAGCGCGGCGTCCAGCATCGCCAGCACCTGATCGAGCTGTTTTCGCTCCGCGCACACGGCCATGCAGCGCGTGGCTGCGCCTCCCACTCCCTGGAAGTAAAAGGTGCCGTTGGTGTAGTAGATCGTGCTCGATGCGCTCGCGAGGCGATCAAAACGATCGAGGAGCAAGAGAACGGCTGGCACGTCGCCGCGCTCCGCTGCCAGATCGATGACGCTTGCGATTTGCTCGATCTGGACCGAGGCGGCGACGATCTCACGATAGAGCCTGTCCTCTTCCTCGGTACGTTTGGCCTTCAGGAGCTCACTGGAGACCGTGACCAGAACCTCACCGAGCGCGAGATCGGGCCTGCGTGCGCGGAGCGCCTGGAAGGCTTTCATAACTTCGTCGAGCTCCGCCCTGGGCATGGGGGGCTCATGTGTTTGGCTTCCCCGTGAGGCAACGTAATACTGCACACCTAACCCCAGCGATCGGCTGCCGACGGAGTGCAGATAGGCCCAGAGCGCTAGCGGATCCGCGGGCAAGGCACGTGCCAGTTGCTGCCCGGCTTCGTAAAGGCTCAGATTGTCATACCGCACCGCGCAGAGGTAAAGCCAATCCCAAAGCGCACGGGGATCGACCGGAGCCTTCCGGGCAAGCGTGCGGTACTCCTCGACGACGTCCTCGGAGCTGTTTGGCTTCTGACGATCCGCAAGCGTGATCCTCCAGCCGAGCGCGGCGATCCGCGCCTCGCCGAAATCCGCGGGTTCCCACACCGCGGTGAGCCCATTACGAGCGCTCGAGGAGCGCAGATCGATCCCGCAGACCGAGCGAATTGTGTAGAGATTCGAGAAGCGGTTCTGGATCGGAGCGGTCTGAGTCTGCGTGCGTCTGGCCGTGGCCGAGGACGGCCCGCGCTTGCGCGCCTTGGCCTGGGCGCTCTTTTCGTCGTCGGGGACGCTGCTGATCCGGAGCAAGCGTACGAACCGCTCCGCTGCCTCGGCATTGCGCGACAGACCCGCGAGCGCCACGCCCTGGCGGTAGAGCGCTTGCCAGTTCGCGGGATCCTGGCGGAGCATGCCCTCCGTGGTCTGGAGGACGGCCTCGTACTTCGATGCGGCGAGCAAGCTGTCGAGCGCGGCGTAGATTCGCCCGGGATCCCCCTTGCCGGCCGCGAGCTTTGACCACACGGCCTGCGCTTCTTCCAGGTTCCCCGCGCGGACGAGGAGCTGGCCGAGACGTACCTGGTTTTCCTCGTTTTGGACCAGCTCGCCAAGCTGCGCCTGGTAGCGGGCGGCGGATTCGAAGTCGCCTTCCTCCTCGGCAAGCTTGGCAAGCTGTTGCAGGATCTGGGGATCGCGGGCGTTGGCCGCGAGCAGGCGCTCAAGCTCATTCCTGGCCGCGCCCAGATCGCCCGAGGAGGAATACGCCTGCGCCAGGCAGATGGCGACTTCGCGGGGAGGTGGCTTCTCGCCGCTGGCGTCGCCGCGTTCCTGCCGAGCCAGCCGGGCCAGCACGCGATCGAACTGGTTAAGCTGGATGGAAAGCTCGGTCAGTTTGGCGACGACCCCCACGCGGGAATCGAGATCCTGGGCCTTTTCAAACGCCCGCCAGTACATCTCGAGCGCCTCCTCGCCGTGGAACGCGGTGGCGAGATTGTCGGCGAGCGTGAGGATGATCCTGTCGTCGGAGGGATTCACGCGGACAGCGCGGCGGAGCGCGTCGAGCCCTTCGTCGGTCTTGCCAAGCTGGAAGCAAAGCTGGGCGAAGAAGTCGTAATGCTCGGGGTTGCCGGGCGCGGCCTCGAGGAGGTCGTGCCCGGCCTTGAGTGCCTGGTCGATGCGCCCGAGCCGCGCTTCGAGCCGGGCGACGCCCGTCAAGTACTCCGCGCGATTCTTGCGATCGACCTCCGCCAGTTTTCGCAACGAGTTCGCCGCGGCTTCGAGCTCGCCGGCGGCTTCCTGGAGTCGTGCCGCGAGCGTCCAGGCGGGAATCGAGCGGGGGGCGCGCTTGACCGCCTCGAGCGCGGCACGCGACGCTTCAGCCAGCCGGCCAGCGGCTTCCTCATACCGCGCCAGCTCGATCTGGTCGTCCGCTGTCGCACGCGGAGCCGCTGCGCTCGCTCGTAGCTCCAGGACGCGTTTCTCGATCCGATTCGCCGCCAGATCGATTGCGACCCGGGCGTCGATGAGCGCTGTCTTTTCTTCATCCTTGCGCGCGACCTTTCTCGCCGCGCGGATTTGATCCTCGGCCTGATCGAAGTGCTCGAGGCGTTTCTCAAGCTCCGCCAGCTTGAGCCGGTTCTCGAACGAGTCCCCCTCGAGCGCGAGCGACTCCTGAAAGGGCGTCCGCGCTTCCTTCAAGTAGCCGAAGCTCATGAGCACTTCGCCAAGCCGGGCCAGACCACGGGCGTTCTTGTGCGGCGGCTCGGCGATCCGCGACCAGGCCGCGAGCGCGTCCTGCGGGCGCTTGAGCTGGTGCAGGTATTCGCCCAGGTACTCGTGATACTGCGGAGTCTCGGGCGCGGCGAGGATGGCCTGACGATAGAGCTCAAGCGCGGGCTCGACACGCTCGGCCTGGCGCAGCAAATCCGCCACTTGCACCATCGTGGTGGGATCGTTCGGCCTGGCCTCAAGCAGCCTGCGCCAGACTTTCTCGGCCGCGGCCTTGCGTTCCTCGGCCGGCTTCGACTGGTCGCGGAGCACAAGCGCGCCCCAGTCGCGGATCGTGTCGGGATTACCCGGCTCCGCCTTGTCGAGCGCTTCGTATTCCCTGGCCGCCAGGGCCAACTGGCCATCGGAAGCAAGCTGCGAGATCAGCGCCAGCCGCAGGTCTCGGCGGCTGGGCGCGAGCGCCACGGCTTTTTCAAACCAGGTTTTCGCGTCCGCCGCGCGGCCCATGCCGGCGAAGGTGCGACCCAGCCGCACGAGCGCATCAACGTCATCCGGCTCCTTCTTGATCCGGTTCTCGTAATAGGTGATCAGCCCCGGCTGGTCGTCGTTGCGCAGGAAGACTTCCTCGATCTTGCGCCTGACCTCGCGGTAGATCCAGCTATCGGGCCGCAACCGGGCCAGGAGCGACTCAAAATCCGCGAGTGCTGCCGCGCGCTTGCCCAGTTTTTCCTTGATCTCGGCCGCTTGCATCACAAGCTGAGCCTGGCGGAACGGATCAGCCGCCTTCGCCGCGAGCGCCTCGTACCGGGGCAGGGCTGCCTCCGGCCGGCCCTCCTCCGCCAGCGTCTGGGCGATCTGCTCGCGCACCGTCTCGTCGTCGGGGAACGCTTCCTCGAGCCGGCTCCAGACCTTGAGCGCCTCGTCCGCCTTGCGCCCACGCTCGTAGATCCGCCCCAGGTTCTGGAAGATCTCGAGCAGGTCGGTGCGGCTGGGCTTTTTCTGAATCGCACGTTCAAACGCCGCCGCTGCCTGCTCAGGCTGCCCCACAAGCACGAGCGCCTGGCCCAGGTAATAGTCCGGCAGGGGATCGTGCGGGCGCGTCTGGCCTGCCTTCTCAAGCGCGGCCACCGCCGCCGCGTCGTGCCCGCGCTGGAATTCCAGCAGGCCAAGGATCATCCACCCCGCGCTGTCGTCCGGCTTTGTTGCCAGCCTGGCGCGCAGCTCCTTCAAATAATCTTCGAGCGTGCCGCGCTCCACGTGATAGCCATAAACCCGGTCGAGCGCGGTCCCTTTGCGGGGAGTCTTCTCGAGCAGCGACACGAACCGTTTCAGTGCGAGCCGATCGCGGGCTTCCTGGGCGTCGATCGCACTCGCTGAGCCATCACCATCCTGACTCGAGGAAGCTGGCACCGGCGCCGATCCCGCGACGAAAACGGCCGCCACAACAAGCCCGAGCGCCCATGCGCCCTGGCTCCACGGCCGTCCTGTATCATGCGCTCTCATCAATCGCCGTCCTCTCCTGGAAGACCACGCATCCGCGAGCCTGAGCCTGACATACACCAAGGAAGCCGCGGCCCGCCCAGCCAGCGCAGGGTCGCGAGGAGACCTCTGATCCCGGACAGTTGTCAAGAACACCTTGATACGATAGTAGGGCTCAATTCCTCCGTCAAAGGAAAAGCTCATGGCGTGCGCGCGCAGTGTGAGTTTTCACAAAGAGCGTCGGAAGTCCATTCCCAGCGAGTTCGGATGCGCTTATGATGGCCAACTGCCGAAGAGGGCATTTCCACGCGATCACAGGTCGGCTGCCACCATATGATCTGGGGGCACGATGACGCGGGACTTCTTCCGATCCTCCGCGGTCACGGTCGCGCTCGTTCTGGGCGCGGGGCTGGCGTACGTCTCCCTGGAATGGGCGGCTGCTGCCGGAGCGCTCCGGTGCCTATTTGTGCTTGCGGCCGCGGGGGCGAGCTGGCACGGCGGGCTCTGGCACGGCGTGCTTGCGACCGCGCTGTCGACGCTGCTCATCTTCGTCCTGTCGGTATCGCGTTCGAGTACACCCGGCCAGGCAAGCTCCCTGGTGGAGCTCGGGCTGTTCTGGGTCCTTGCGGTGACGGTGAGCGTGCTCTCGGGGCGGGCGGGTTCGGCGGGGCGCCAGGCGGCCGCACTGCATCTCAAGGCGCGGTCCCAGCGCGAGGCGTCCCGCCGTGGTGACGAGATCTTGCGGCAGCTCATCGATCACTCGCGGGCGATCGTGAGCGTGAAGAATCGCAACGGAATCTATTTGATCGCGAACCGTTTTTGTGACAGCGTCATGGCGCGTGACGGCGGCACGATCGTGGGTCGGGGCGACGCGGATCTGTTATCGCCCCTGGATGCCGATCGCGCCCGCGAACGAGACAGGAACGTGCTTGAGACCGGCGTCCCTGCCGAGAGCGAGGAAGTCGTATTGCTCGGGGACGGCCCGCACATCTTCTCCACGATCCGGTTTCCCATCCGCGTGGAATCGGCCGAGGCCGACGCCGTGGGCCTGCTGGCTTATGACATCACCGAACGCAGAAGGGCGGAGCAGGATCTCAAACGCCGGAGCGATCTTTACGCCATGCTCTCGCGGACCAACCGGGCCGTGAGCCGTTGCCGCAGCCGCGCGGATCTCTATCACGAACTTTGCACCATCGCCGTGGAAACGGGGCGATTTCAGTTCGCCTGGATCGGAGAGTGCGTAGGTGATCGCCTGATCATGGTCGAATCCGCGGGAGATGACGGCGGATACATGGCCGACCTGGTCGTCTCGCTCAACGAGGACGATCCGCGCTCGCATGGGCCAAGCGGCACAGCCGCCCGGACCGGCCGCGAGTTCGTCGTCAACGACTTCCTGGCCTCAGCCGCGACTTCCCTCTGGCACGAAAACGCGCGACGCGTGGGCTTTGCCTCGTCGGCGGCACTACCACTCAAGGAGGGAGATCGCGTGGTTGGTGTGCTCACCGTCTATGCATCCCAGCCTCATTTCTTCACAGAGGAGCTCGTTGAAACCCTGCGTGAGATCACGCCGAGCGTTTCATTCGCGCTCGATGGATTCGTCGCGGAAGCCGAGCGAAAACGCGCCGAGGAGGCGATCCGCGAATCGGAGCGGCGCATTTCCGCCATTCTCGAAAGCACCACCGATTGCTTCTTTTCGCTCGATCACGAGTGGCATTTTACATATCTGAATCCACGCGCGGAGCAGGTGCTGCGCAGGCCGCGCGAAGAGCTGCTCGATCAGGTTTGCTGGAATGAGTTTCCCGAGGCGGTGGGCACGATCTTCTATCGGGAATACCACCGGGCCGTCGAGGAGGGCGTGCCGGTCGCGTTCGAGGCTTACTATGCTGCGCTCGACGGCTGGTACGACGTGCGTGCATACCCCACTGCGGAAGGACTCGCGGTCTACGTGAGCGACATCACCGAGCGCAAGACGGCTGAGGAAGCGATTCGAAAGGCGGAGGCGGAACGGCAGCGGCAGGCGGAAATCCAACGGGCGATCCTGAACGCCCTCCCGGCCCATGTGGCCCTGATCGATCGTGAGGGGTCGATTCTGGAGGTGAATGAGAGCTGGCGTCGATTCGCCGAATCAAACTCCGCGCCGAGTGATACCGCGTTCGTGGGCCAGAACTACCTCCGCGTCTGCGAGTCGGCATCGGGGGAATACGGCTCGGACGGGCAGGAAGTCGCCATGGGTCTGCGCAGACTGCTCGCGGGCGTGCTCCCTCAACTTGTCAAGGAATATCCCTGCCACTCACCCGGCGAGCAGCGCTGGTTCCGGCTCATGGCCAGTCCGCTCCTTGAGGATCGCGGCGCAGGCGCGGTGATCATGCACATCGACGTCACGGACCGCAAGCTGGCCGAGGAAGCACTCGCGCGGTCAGCCACGCGGCTGGAAGCGCTTTCACGACAGCTCCTCCGCGCCCAGGAAGCCGAGCGCAGGCGGATCGCGCGCGAGTTGCACGACCAGATCGGCCAGGCGCTCACAGCGCTTAAGATCAACATTCAGGAGGCGCGAATCGGCGTTGCCGACGCTCCGCTCCGGCTCGAGGAGAGCCTGGGGATTGTAGACCAGACACTGCAGCAAGTCCGGGGCATGGCGCTCGATCTGCGCCCCTCCATGCTCGATGATCTCGGCCTGATCGCCGCACTCGAGTGGTACGTGAGCCGGCACGCCCAGCGCACGGGGCTAAACGGCCGCGTGATCGCCGATCCTCCGGAGTTCCACATCGATCCCGAGATCGAGACGACTTGCTACCGGATCGTGCAGGAAGGGCTCACCAACATCGCCCGGCATGCCAACGCCAGCCGATTCAGCGTGGAGCTCACGTACCACTCTGACAACCTCTGTCTCGTGATTCGAGACGATGGCGCTGGCTTCGACCCCGAAGCCACTCTGCGTTCGGCCTCGCGCGGGATGAGCATGGGCCTGGCCGGAATGCGCGAACGTGTGGAACTGGCCGGCGGCCGCATCGCGTTCGTTTCCAGGCCGGGCGAAGGAACCGAGATCCAGGTTGAATTCACCGGCGTGCCGCTACTCTCGAGCGGGGCGGTGTGCCAGGCTCGCCGGAGAATCTCCCAATGAATCCCATCCGAATACTGATCGCGGATGATCACACGTTGATTCGCTCTGGCCTGCGCGGCCTGATCAGCGCGCTCGACGGCGTGGAAGTCGTGGGAGAAGCAACCGACGGCCACAAGGCGCTCGAGCTCGTCGAGTCGTTGCAGCCCGACCTGCTCCTCACCGATATCAGCATGCCCGGGCTCGACGGGCTGGCGCTCATGCAAGCGATCACCCAGAAATCGCTGCCAACCCGTGTGCTCGTGCTCTCAATGCACACTGATTGGTCCTATGCCGACCGAGCAATGCGCCTGGGCGCTGCCGGCTATCTCGTGAAGGACGCAGGCCCCGCCGAGGTCGAGATCGCAATCCGTGCCGTCGCCCGCGGCGAGTCCTTCCTTAGCCCCGCGGTCTCGATGCACATGGTCGCGGGGTATGTACGCCTGGCCGAGGCTCAGGAAACCGATTCTGGACCGCTCACGCCCCGCCAACGCGAGGTGCTCAAACTCATCGCAGAAGGACTCACAACCAAGGCCATCGCCCGCAAGCTGGACATCAGCCCCAAAACCGCCGACACGCATCGCGTCCAGCTCATGGAGCGGCTGGGAATTCACGATATCGCCGGCCTCGTGCGCTACGCCATCAAGGCCGGTCTCGTCACACACGAAGACTGACTCCTAAAGCGGAGAATGCTGATCCCATCTCAGGTAGATTCCCGAGAGACAAAAAGCGGAATCGGACCCAATATTCTTTTGTCGAGATGAATCGAGCTGGGCAAAGCGTCCGGCTCGGAATATCGAGACAGAGAACCGGCGGAGAGATCATGCCCCGCCGCGAGCAAATGATCAGCGCGCCAACCCAGGCATCCAGCCCAAAGGGAAGGACTGCGTGCGCGCCCCCTTGAGTTTCCGATTTCGCGTTTGAACCCAGAGCCGTAATCTCCAAACCCCGGATGGTCCGTGAAGCCGATTCGCAGGGTCATCGTGGTCGACGACAATCCCACCTTTCTGAAGGTGGCCGCCCGACTCATGAGATCGTTGCCGCATATTGAGATGGTGGCGGAGGCAACGTCAGGCGCCGAGGCGATCAAGCTCGCAGCCGAGCTTCATCCCGACCTGGTGCTCATGGACCTCGAAATGCCGGAGATGGACGGGCTCGAGGCAACTCGCAGCCTGCACACGCGGCCTACGCCTCCGGCCGTCTTCCTTATGAGCGTTCACGATGTCTCACTGTACCGCAATGCAGCAACCGCCGCGGGAGCAGTCCGCTTCCTTGCAAAGTCTGACCTGGTCACGGAGCTCGGAATCGCGGTCGCAGCCCTCGCCGCGTCACGCGATGAATGAGACCAGACTCGATCGATTGGAACTTCTGAAATCGAGCGAGGCAGCCTGAAACCACCGCGGGACTCGCGGTTTTTCGCAGCCGAACGTGGCATTCGACTCGCCGCACCGGAATTCAACGAGTCGATGCCCAAGGAGAATCCAGGTGTTTGAAATGATCCGTGGACAGGAATCGTGCAACCTTGCCCGCCTCCTCTCCGACATCGCCGGTTATCTTTCGGCCATCGGTGAAGGCCGAGAGTTCGAGCGTCGCGAACCCATCTACGACCAATGGGAGGGCAACGGCTTCGTCTATCTCGAGGTCGACCTCGGAGAGCACTCTACCCTGGAGGCTGACCTCTCGGTCCACGAGGGCAAGGTCTTTATTCGCGTGGAGGCGGCATGATGAAAACCGATCAAACTCTGTCCGGCCCGGAGCCGATCGCCACGCGCTCGGCGCTCGCGGAGCAGACGGGACACTGGGTCACGGGAACAATCCTTGATACGCTTTCGACTGGTATCCTGATCCTCGACGAGAACGGCAGAGCCCTCGGCGCAAACCCGGCCTGGCGCGCATTCGCAGCGGAGTGCTCAGACGCCGCCGCCGCGCTCGCCGCGATCCCCGAGACTCCGGTCTTGCACGCGGATTCGCAAAATCAGCCGCAGGACCAATCCGAGCTCGCGGCGGGTATACGCGAGATCCTGCGGGGGGGCTCCGCGGAATTTGCACAAGAGTATCTTTGCGCCTGGCCCGACGGCCCACGCTCGTTTCTTGGCCGCGCGCGGCGACTGGCTGGTGCAGGGACGACTCGCGTACTTGTCACCTGCGAGGAAATCACCGAGCTGAAACGGCTGCAAAACGCGCTCGAGGAAAGCGAGGCCAGGCTCAGATCGATCGCCTCCGCATCGATGGACGGCCTCTTCCAACTCGATCAGTTTGGCTCCCTCGTGACCTTCAATCCCGCCGCGGAGCGCATGTTCGGTTACACCGCTGGAGAGATTCTCGGCAAGGATCTAGGTCTGCTCTTCCCCACCTTTGATCGGCTGCAATGCACGCGCGAGTCGCAGGCATCCCCATCTCAGGCTGGATCCGGCGACACCTCAACCTATCGAGGGGTTCTCGCCCGGCGCGGGGATGGTTCCACCTTTACCGTCGACCTGGCGCTGGGCCAGACCTCATGGACGGAGCCCCACTGGACAACCGGAGTCTGCCGGGACGCCACGGAGCGCCATTACTATGAAGCGGCGATCGCCGAAGCCAGGCATGCCGCCCAGCTCGCCCACCGCGGCACCACAGAATACCTCGGCGCCCTCAGCCATGAATTCCGCAACGGCCTGGGCGGTGTTCTGGGAATGATCGACCTTGCGCTCGAATCCGATCTCACAGCGGTCCAGCGCGACTGCCTGGAAACCGCCGTGCAAAGCGCAGGCGCGCTCGTGCGCCTGCTCAGCAGCATCGTTGACTTCTCCCGGCTGGAAGCCGGTTCTCTTGTACTCGAACAGGTCGATTTCGACCTTCACGATGTTCTTACATCATCGATCGAACCCCTTACTTACCGCGCCCGCGATAAGCACCTCGAGCTCGGCGTCAGGGTCGATCCCGCAACCCCAACCCGCCTGCGTGGCGACGCCAACCGCCTGCGCCTGGTACTGACGAACCTGGTCGAGAACGCGATCAAGTTCACCAGCCGCGGACGCGTTGATCTGCACGTGACCCCGGACGAGAGCGAAAACCACGATCGGCCCCCGCTCATCCGCTTCACCGTGGCCGACACAGGCATCGGCATTCCCAGTGATGATCACGAACGCATCTTCCACCTCTTTGAAAGCAATCCCTCGGCCCGCCGTTATCACGGGCTCGGACTCGGACTCACTCTCGCTGGCCGGCTCGTCACCCTCATGGGCGGCGCCATCGAGCTCCAGAGCGAACCGGGACGCGGCAGCACCTTTACTTTCGCCGCCGAGCTCGCTCACAACCACTCGCGCGGCGAATAAGATCCCAGCCTCGCACTCCCGCGCACCGACCGACTTTTTTCATTTGCGTTCCACCATGCCTCGCGTTTACTCTCATTAGGACTGATGTCAGAGTAAATCGCCGAGGAGCCGTGAACAATGGTCGCTGAAGCAAGCGCGGAGCAGGTGAAGCAAAGCCTCGACGAGTTCCGCGGCGATTTTCGCTGCTTGCTCGAGGAAATGGGCCGGGTGATCGTTGGGCACACGGAGATCGTTCAGGATGTACTGATCGCGCTTGTGGCCGGTGGGCATGTGCTGCTCGAGGGGGTGCCTGGCCTGGGCAAGACACTGCTTGTGAAGACGCTGTCGCAGGCGCTCGACGTGTCATTCCAGCGGATCCAGTTTACGCCCGACCTGATGCCCGCGGACCTGATCGGCACGAACGTGATCCAGGAAGACACCCCCGGCGCCAGGCGGTTCGAATTCCAGCGCGGGCCGCTGTTCGCGAATCTGGTGCTGGCCGATGAGATCAACCGCGCCACGCCCAAGACCCAGTCAGCCTTGCTCGAAGCCATGCAGGAGCGGTCGGTCACATCCGGCGGTTCGACCTATCACCTACCGCCGCCGTTCTTCGTGCTCGCCACCCAGAATCCGCTCGAGATGGAAGGCACCTATCCACTGCCCGAGGCCCAGCTCGATCGCTTCTTCTTCAAGTTGCTCGTCAAATTCCCGACCGCGCGTGAGCTCGAGGCGATTCTCGATCGCACCACCGAGGCCGAGGAGCCCAAAGCCCTGGCGGTGACCTCAGGCGCCCGCGTGGTGCAAATGGCTCGAATCGCGCGGGGGATTCCCATCGCGGATGAGCTCAGACGTTACGCGGTCTCGATCGTGCTCGCCACGCATCCCGAATCGCCGCTCGCCGTCGAGGCCGCCAGACGCTACGTCCGCTACGGATCAAGCCCACGCGGTGCGCAGGCGATCGTGCTCGCCGCCAAGATCCGCGCAATTCTCGACGAACGCTATCACGTCGCACGCGAGGATCTCATGGCCGCCGCGCACTCCGCGCTCAGGCACAGGCTGATTCTCAATTTCGAGGGGCAGGCCGAGAATATCTCCCCCGACCAGATCATCGATGAAATCCTCGAGTCGGTTGCACCCGCCACCGCCGCGGCCTGACGCAACCGCACCCGGCAGAGCCTGATTCCAGAACGCACCGGAAGCTTTCGCATGGCGCTGTTCGACTCCGAATTCCTCAAAAAGCTGGAATACCTGTCGCTCGTTTCACGCAGGGTCTTTCGCGGGCAACTTCTGGCCCAGCGCAGGACGATGCAGCTCGGCGGCGGCATCGAGTTCGCCGACCACCGCGAATACACCGCCGGCGACGACCTGCGCTACCTCGACTGGAACGTCTTCGCACGCCACGGCGAGCTCCTGCTCAAACGCTTCCAGGAAGAAGAAGATCTTCACGTTTATATTCTAGTAGATGCCTCTAAAAGCATGTCTCTGGGCACTCCTGCGAAGTTTGACTACGCGCGGCAGCTCGCCGCCGCGCTTGCCTATATTGCACTTGCCGAGCTCGACCGCGTGGCCGTCACCATGATCGCCGGCGCGATCACAGCAGACTTCCCCCTCACCCGCGGCAAGGGGCGAATCCTGGCCTTGCTCAGGTTTCTCGAGGGCCAGACCCCGGAAGCCTCCGCAACCGATCTCGAACGCGCGCTTGGGCAGTTCACCCGCCGCGGCCAGCGCAAGGGGCTTGCCATCGTGATCAGCGACCTGTTCGATCCCGCCGGCTTCGAGCGCGGGCTCGACATCCTGCGGCATCACGGTCATGAGCTTCATCTGATCCAGATCCACGACCCGCGCGACGCCGATCCGAGCCTCAAGGGAGATGTCGAGCTGCTCGACGTCGAGACCGGCGCGATTGAGCGGGTTACGGCCACCGAGCGAAGCCTCAGGCGCTATCGGGCCGTATTCGCGGCGTTTCTCGAGTCGGTGCGGACCTATTGCAACCTGCACGGGATCGGCGGCGCCCGCTCGTC